>JBBKXJ010000340.1:0-6588 GCA_037969395.1 Pseudomonadales bacterium | reverse complement strand
TATTTCCGGCCACGCCAGCAATGAATGGTGTCGACGGATCAGTCGGTTGTAAAGAACGCTTAGGCGGGCTGCTGAAATATTACCATCGGGAAGCTGCATGAGTATTTTGACCCCACGGGCATATGGAGCTGGCATGTTGCCTTGCTTAGCCTGCTTTTTGCGTTGGGGCCTACCTCGGTACTGTTCGGCAAACATATCGACAAACTGGACCTGGACCGCGCCAAGAGGGTGCACTCGCTGCCGGTGATCCTGGGTGAACGCAACGCGCGCCTCGTCCTGATCGTTATGCTGGTGGCACAATACCTGATCACCGGCTTGATCATTGCCAACGGCTATTTCGGCTGGCCGCTGGCGCTGGTTTTTATCAACCTGGCGTCGCTCAAGCGCCTGGTCGGCGTATTTAAAAATAGCAAGCCGCCGACCCGGCCCGAGCGCTTCCCCGCGCAAATCTGGCCGCTGTGGTTTTCTGCCCATGCGTTTGATCATACGCGCAAGTTCAGCGGCTTGTTATTGTTAGCGCTGTTGCTTGAGTGTGTTCTGCTGGCCAAATAAATCGCAGTACTGCTTGCTAACGGATCATCCCCTGATTGCTGATTACTCCCGAAGCTGCAACTGACGCCGAACCCAAGCACAAAGACATCATAGTCGGCCAGTGCAGCCTATGCGTTTTCTGCAATTGCCGCGCGTTCGGCTGATCGCTTAAGAACAGTCTTGATCGAATCTTAATGGCCTATTTGCTGTTTCAGCTGCTTCTTCAGTTGCTGTTTTAGTACCGCATCGCCGCCACCGAGTTCGTCGTTGTCAGTCATTTTCCGTTCCGGAGAAAATTTGAAGCCAAAGTCATACCGCTGCCTAGCTTCCTCAAACTTCTCCAACGCATTGGCTCCTTCAAAGTGGGAGCTGACAGACCATTCACGGACGTACACCTCATCATTTTCTATCAGGCTCACCACTATGCCATGGGTCGAAACGAGTTCATTTCCGACGCACTCGTCTTCAAACATGCTGCTCTTGGTGGGCGGTATCACCCCGTAATCTCCGATTTTAATTTGATCAGTTAACATAGTGCACCTTCCCAATCAGTTGGTTTCTGCTAGCGCGTCACGTTAAATACCTGCGCTAAACGGGTTAGATACGCCGGATCATCACGGGTTGACTTACCCTTGCTGTCCGATATTTTCGTGATCGTTTGACGGTTCCTACCCTGTATTCTATTCCCAATGTCCAATGCTTTATAGCCCCAGTCGTTGCTGAAATTGATGTTAGTTCCAAAGGCGAGATTGGCCATATCGCTGAATGCCTCATAGATTGCCGGCGGGGGAAAAAAGATAAAAGTACCGCTGATCTTGTTAATTTTCGATGGCAGACCCATTGTCATAAACTGTTTTAACTCCCTTTGGCCGCCTTAATTATTAGTTCGCCATAGAGAGGCTGCCCCAGTAGGATTTTTGCACTCCCATAACCGGTTCCAAGATCAAATCATTCGATAGCCAATTTCCTGCGCGACAATCGCAAGCGGCTTTAGCAGCAGCGGGCTGTCTAGTGGGCGATGCAACTGTGTCGTCGGTGGAAATAAATCGTGCTGATCCGCTCTTTCGTAAAACATGATGGCGGGGCGATTCGTGAGAGAAGATTGGTAGTAGATCCCCTGAATATCTGGATACTTATCGTAGAAGCCATGTGACCAGGGTTGGGTGTGAGAAAACGGCCCTGTCATGAGTTTCATCGACGCACCGACGCGAACACAAAAAGTATCCGTTAAGTTGAGTAACCGGATATTACCGGGTAATCGAAACGACGCTAACCAGGGGTTTTCATCGAATCGATCAATACGGCGACGCCGATGCTGAAAGAATTCAGCCACGGCCGTCGCGAGATCGGAGGCAGAATACAGCACACCGCGCGCTTGGAAGTCAGGTTCCCCCGCCGCGTTGAATTCATGATGGTCGAAACGCGACAGCGGGCCGTAGTGGCGAAATTGATTCCACAGCGTCGGGTGATTGCCGCCTCGTTTGTAGATTCGAAAAAGCGGCAGATCTGGTCCAACGGTGATAATACTCGGCGGAGTTGCCCGCAGACGACCCGCGTCTGGGGCACGCGGAAGCTTGGCCATACCAGCGTCAGTAACGTCTAGCCAACGTGACCAGACGAGTAACATCCTGCCCGCTGTTTAACCACGCTATTGGACTCACCGCTTGGTCGATGTCGTCGTTCACATAGAGTTCAGGATCGGGCTCGGTATACCACTCGAAGACTTCAACCGGGTGTATATCGGCTCTAAGCGCGGCGTTCACTTTGGTGATATGCCGCACTAGCTTGCCCTTCTTATCGAATTGGAAGATCGGAATGTAACGACGATGATCCAATAGAATGCTGTAGAGGGTACGTCGTGCAATCAATTGGCGGACGTGGCTTTCCGCCTTGCCAATGCGTTTCGCAGCCTCTTTGATTGACAGGCTACTTTCGATGATAGCCGCGAATTTCACAGCGGTGTCGGCCAACGGATCGCGATCGATGACGGTATTCAGGTCAATCCCGCCCTCCTTGAGTACGGCTTGTTCTGCGGCCGTCAACTCGTCTGCAGGCTCGCCATAGAGTAGGGTGGGCATTGAGTCCAACACCAGCCGCAGCGCGGCATTCAGCCCTTCAGGAGCTGTGGATTGAAGGCCTCGAGCGGTAAAGTAGTCAACGGCAATATCGTTGTTCATGGGTATACTCACAGGAACAAATGTAACTCTAAATAACATTATACGATGAAGTTACGTTTAGTCAAGAAGGACAACACGATAAGAAGGGTAGGACGGGATTCTGACGGAATTGGCCAGAATCAGAGTGTTCGACCGACTGTCCCGTTTTCGAATTTTAGCAATAAGAACCGGCAATGCTGATTGTCGCCGAACAAAAATGGCTGTTCTGGTGTCGCCGACACCATTTATAGTAGATACATGTGTCTACTGAGTGCGAAATCCCGATTAAATAGACAACTATTTTGGCCAATTTCAAGTGGCTAAAAATCTGTAAGGCGGTGGACATAGTTTATGTTATCCATTGAATCTACTCGTGTTCTGAAAAATGGTTGTTCAGATTCGTTACTTTTTTGGGTTGTTCTGCAATACCTCTCTATGATGCCGTTATTGAATTGACGCCCTTTTCCGCTACTTTTGATCAATGTTATGGTGTTGAAGTCAACGCACAGAATCAAAAAATACTGTATCTGTCAGCCGGCTTTGGCTATGGGTATCAAACTTTAAACGACGATATCGACACTTTCTATTAGGTTCCACAGTATTCGATTTAATGATCCAGCGTTCGCGATTGACTAGCCGGGCGATTTTCGAAAAAGACACTCATTGGCCAGACTATTCCAATCTTATTTGAAGGACCGACCACGTAGATGATGATCGTCGCCAGTGCGTTAAAAAAAAGGCAAAGTGAAGGTCGTCCCGTCCGAGCCAGAAGAGTTGGTGCGGGGGTTATGAGGCGTGGCGTCGCCAAGCGGAACATGGGCGCTGTTCCCGGGATAGAACGGGTCGCGATATCCACCTTGGCCACATCGTCGCGTTCCCGTGCACCGGAGCCCTCCACCCTCGCTGTGCGCAACGTACGGCATACTATTGCTTATAGAGAATGACATGCGAGCCCCGCAACCTTATTTTCAGAAGGGACAAGGGTGCAAAATTCCTGTCTCTGTGGTAGCCGCAAGATGTACAAAAAGTGCTGCCTCGCAAAATACGGAATCTGACCGCAGCAGATGACACGTAGCGTCCAGGATACGGCTCACCCGCATGCACCCGTCGAACGGTTGCAGGGGTCGGTCGAACGAGTCACATTTCACAGTGAGGTGAGCGGATTTTGCGTACTGCGTGTCAAGGTTCGTGGTCAGTACGATCTGGTTACCGTGGTGGGGACGGCGGCTGTTGTTACAGCAGGCGAGTATGTCGAATGTGAAGGATGGTGGAACAATGATCGGGAGCACGGGCTACAGTTCAAGGCTCAATATCTTCGCATCGTCCCGCCGAGCACGCTGGAAGGTATCGAAAAATACCTCGGCTCAGGGATGGTCAAAGGGATTGGCCCCCACTTCGCCAGAAAACTGGTGAAATCGTTTGGTGAAGCCGTATTTGCCATCATCGAGCACGAACCCGACAAACTTCTCGAACTCGATGGCATCGGCGTTAAGCGCAAGGAACGGATAACCCAGGCCTGGGCCGAGCAGAAGGTGATTCGTGGGATCATGGTCTTTCTCCAGTCCCAAGGGGTGGGAACGGCAAGAGCGGTTCGAATCTACAAGACCTATGGCGAACAAGCGGTCGAACGAGTGCGTGAAAACCCTTATCGGCTGGCGCTCGATATTCACGGAATCGGCTTCAAGACGGCCGATGCTATCGCCCAGCGATTGGGTATTCCAAGCGATTCCCAGATTCGAGCCAAGGCCGGTGTGCGACACATGCTGCAAGAGATCTCGGGTCAGGGGCATTGCGCCGCATACCAGCAGAAACTGCTGGAGACCACCGCCCAGATGCTTGAAGTACCCGAATCGACTGTAGATACAGCGATCAAAGCCGAGTTAGTTGCCGAAAATTTGGTGCAGGAAACGATTAAGGGAGAGCGTGCGCTCTTTCTCACGGCTTTGTATCGGTCAGAAAAGGGCGTCGCCCGTCACTTGGCACGATTACTGGAGGGCAACCTTTCCTGGGGCGCGATCGACACTCGAAAAGCCATCCCCTGGGTCGAGAAGCAGACCGGTTTGCAGCTCTCCGCCTCACAACGCCGGGCGGTCTCCAGTTCGGTGAATGGCAAGGTTTCCGTTATCACAGGCGGTCCTGGTGTGGGTAAAACCACAGTGGTCAACAGCATCCTCACGATCGTTCGAGCCAAGGGAGCCAATGTGAGGCTCAGCGCCCCGACGGGCAGGGCCGCCAAACGTCTGTCGGAATCGACCGGACTCGAGGCGAAGACGGTCCACCGGTTGCTTGAGTTCGACCCTAAAACCATGGGCTTCAGACATGACCAGAACAAACCGCTGGACGTAGACCTGCTGGTCATAGACGAGGTCTCGATGATTGACGTCGTGCTGATGAACCAATTATTGCGCGCGATTCCCGACCACACGGCAGTCCTTTTGGTGGGCGACGTGGATCAACTGCCCTCCGTTGGGCCTGGGGCTGTACTGGCCGATATCATCGCCGCGGCAGCCATTCCCACCGTCTGCCTCACCAAGATTTTCCGTCAGGCCGCCAGCTCCCGAATAATCGTCAATGCGCATCGAATCAACCAGGGACTGCTGCCGGAAAAGCCTAAAGGCCGAGAAGTGAGCGACTTCTATTTCATTCAAGGAGAAACGCCAGAGGCGATCCACGCCAAACTGATGCAGGTGGTCACGAAACGACTACCCGCCCATTTTGGTTTGCACCCGATCAACGATGTACAGGTTTTGACGCCTATGAACCGCGGTGGTCTCGGCGCCCGCTCGCTCAACATCGATCTTCAGGCGCGCCTTAATCCCGACGGCTATCCCAGAATCAGCCGATTCGGATGGACTTACGCGCCGAACGACAAAGTCATTCAGACCGTGAACAACTACGACAAGGAGGTTTTTAATGGTGACATCGGGCGAGTGACAAGAATTGATGAGGATGAGGGATTAATAAGCATCGACTTTGATGGCCGGACCGTTGAGTATGAAACAGGGGAGCTGGATGAAATCTCCCTGGCCTATGCCACCAGCATACACAAGAGTCAGGGTTCCGAATACGCAGCGGTGGTGATCCCGCTGGCAATGCAGCACTATATGCTCTTGGAGCGAAATCTTCTCTACACAGCGGTGACACGGGGCAAGAAGCTGGTAGTCGTGATTGGCCAGATGAAGGCATTGGCCATGGCGGTCAAGCGTACTGGTTCTATGAAACGCCTAACCAATCTCCAAAACCGACTGCAAGCGATGATGGAGAATAAGCTCAATGACATTTGAGGCTGAACCTACAACTATAGATTCGCTATCGAAGCACGCCAGTTTGGGGAACGTTAGCATTTCATCCGCTTTTGACGGCTTGGCGGTCTCAAAAAGGCCCATGAAATCATGAAGTTAAAAACCGTCTATCTGATATATTTATGTATTTCTGATACCTAATACACTTTTATGATCCCAGTTCTAGAAACGTCGCAAAACCGCTATTTACGCGGTCACTCGCGTTCGTAGGGGCTCTGGCGGGTTGCACCACGCCCAATAATTGGGTAAATCCACGATTTCGCCTCAGAAAACCGCGATCTCCGTATGATCTCGAAAGTACTTTAAAAAAGTGTATTTCGATGATGAAATCATTGGAGTAATCAGATCAGACTCTCGCAACACACTGAATTCGCGCACTATTTATTTTCGATTTGACCGTCAAAATTTGTATGAAATGTTAGTGTACCCCTACATGCGTTGCAACTGGTAATGTTCCTGGTCAATCAGACGGCGCAGAATTGGCATTTCGCCGCGCTGCAGGGCTTGCTGTAATTCGCCATAAGCCAGCCCGTCGACTTGAATCATTACCAGGCCAGGTTCGGTTTCAGGGCCGGTGAAAACCGACAGTTTTAACAGCC
>JBBKXJ010000339.1:0-5559 GCA_037969395.1 Pseudomonadales bacterium | reverse complement strand
GGAGAGCGTAGGCGATCACTCAGCTCAGCACAATTAGGGTAACTACGCGCGTTTAGCATCTTTTATTGTGGGAATTACGCAGGAAAACGCGGTTGTTAATGCGTGGTTTCGGCAACAGTACACATATGCACCAACTGGGCTATCGAATCCACTTCCATTTTTTCCATAATATGCGCCCGGTAGGTCTCCACCGTGCGGTCGCTGATACGTAACTCCTGAGCCGTGAGCTTATTGGACAGGCCCGCCGTAATGCAGTCGAGCACTTCATGTTCCCGTTCGGTGAGGGTGTTGAGCTTTTTCAAAATAGCCGACCGCTCACGGTGCTTTTTACGCATGTCCGCTTGCAGCTCCAGGGCACCCTTGACGCTCATCAGTAGCTCATGCTCACGGAACGGTTTGCGCAGAAAATCGTAGGCGCCGTTGCGCATCGCCTGAACCACCGTGGGAACATCGCCATGACCGCTGATAAAAATAACCTGTAACTGAATATTGCCTGCTATCAGCTGTTTCTGCACCTCAACGCCGCTCATGCCCGGCATAAGAAAATCCAGCAGAACACAACCATTCGTTTCACTGTTGCACACCGCAAGAAAATCCGCAGCGGAGGAGAAGGATTGACAGGGTAGCCCTACCGCGCTCAACAGCAATTCCACAGTAGCCAACGCGGCTTTATCATCGTCGACTATGTATACGATTTGCTCGACTTTTTTCATACTACACTCACGGGCGTTCCGAGTAAGTGTTGTGGCTCACGCCACTCTTGATTGTAACAAACGCCTGATCAGCAGCGAGAGTTTTTTGGCTTCAAGCGGTTTAATAAGCAGATGTACATTGTCGTCGTCAATTTTTTGCAGCGCGGAATCGGTGTAACCAGACACCAGAATCGCCGGAATAGTCGCGCCCGCCCGCCGCCGTGCGGCGCGAATGATATCGATACCGGTATCGCCCTTACCGAGATGATAATCGGTAATGATTAAATCCGGCTTGAGCTGTTCCAGCACCCCAAGCGCTGCAGGCGCTGACGCGGCGGTAGTAATCTCATAGGCGTTGCCCAATGCAACGAATAGGCGGGTTGCTTTGAGTATTGCAGGGTCGTCATCGACCAGTAAAATCGCGGCACCATCGGTCATGGGTTCGGCGGGTAACACGTCCGCCCCGCTGGCTGCGGCAGGCGCTGCCTCCCCGGCTGGCAGCATGAGTGAAAACGTCGAGCCACGGCCAACGTCAGACTGCACGTCTACATTTGTCTCCAGCAAATCGGCGATACGTTTGACGATGGCGAGACCAAGGCCCAAACCCGCGTACGGTTGCTGCGGATCGCGGTCGACCTGGTGAAATTCTTCGAATATGTTGGTCAATTGATCGGCCGCGATACCAACGCCTGAATCGGTGACGGCAATCTTCACGCGCTGACCAACACGCCGGCATGTCACCTGCACAAAGCCTTGTTGCGTGTAGCGAACCGCGTTGGAGACCAGGTTCTGCAGCAGTTGCGTCAGCAGGTCGGCGTCGGTGCTGACGCTGGCATCGCTGGGCTCTATCGTCAGGCGCAGTTTTTTTGCGCTCGCCGTGGGCTGGAATTCGGCGTTCAGCTGTTGCAGAATCGGCTGTAGTGCGACGTTGTCCCTTGCCGCACCCACGCTACCGGAATCCAGGCTGCTGATATCCAACAGGGAGTTCAGCAGGCGCCCCATGCCGGCCAGTGAATCGCCTTGCATTGCCAACATTTCGCGTGTATCGGGGTCGGTAACAGTGGCAAGCAATGTGGCATTCAGCATGCTCAACGATTGTAACGGTTGGCGCAAATCGTGACTGGCGGTAGACAGCACGCGCGACTTGGCCGCGTACGCCGCATCGGCCAACGCCTGGGTGGAGCGGATGGTCTCCTCGGCCTGGTTGCGCCCGGTCACGTCACGTTGTTCCGTGCTGGCGATGGCGTTAACGGCACCCGCCTGATCGTACAATGGCGTTAGCGTGACCGACACATCTAACAGACGCCCGTCTTTAGTGATGCGCTGCATCTCAACGCGTGGTAGCCGTTCGCCTGCCAACGTACGTTCGAACAAGTGCTGGTTCTTCGTCAGGCTTGCGTCTGGAATTAAATTGCGAAACGGCATTCCCAACGCTTCCTGCTCGCTCCAGCCATAGCTGCGTTCGGCGCCCGAGTTCCAGGCGATTATCTTGCCTTGCCGGTCTTGCAAGGTGATGGCGTCATTGGAATCGCGGACTAGCGAGGCCAGCCGTTGGGCGTCTTCCTCTGCCTGTTTTCGCCGCGTGATATCAACAAAGGTAATCACTACGCCGGTAATACGGTTGTCTTCAGTACGGTACGGTACGCTACGCAGTAGAAAGCAGGCGCCGTCTTCGGTGTAAACCTCACGCTCCAATGGAACGAGCGTGGCCAGCACCTGGCGGGCGTCTTCCAGCCAATCAAGGCCGCTGAATTTTTGCCGGATATCGTCTAACGGCCGGCCGACATCGCTGCTGATCAGCTTAAACAAGCGCTGGGTAGCCGGGGTGAACCGGCCGATGCGAAATTCGGTGTCGAGAAACAGGGTGGCAATATCGGTGCTGCTCAATAAATTGGCGAGATCGTTAGTGCTGCTCGTCAACTCGTCGACTTTATCCTTCAGCTGACTGTTTACCGTGGTCAACTCTTCGTTCATGGACTGCAGCTCTTCTTTCGATGTTTCCAACTCCTCGTTGCTTGACTGCAGCTCTTCGTTAACCGACATGACTTCTTCGTTGGCGGCTTGCAACTCCTCGTTGGCTGACTCCTGATCCTCGATATTGCTCTGCAACTCCTCCCGCGTGCTGCCAAGCTCAGTTTCCAGTTGCTGTATCACTTGCTGGTCCGGGGCGGCGGTGATGCGTTTTTTTGGTTCAGGCGGTGCCGGTGGCGCGTTATCGTCTTCGAAGGTGATCAGATACAAGCTATCGGCCAGCCGCGGTACGGTCAGTGGTTTAAGCGTGATTTTGACGTGCACCCGCTCGCTGTCACGCATGACATGCGCATCATCAACGGTGACTTTCGACGTCGCCTGCATCACCTGGCGCAACGCCGTGCGCAACCTGGGACGCAACTCAGGCCGCGTCATAGCCAGCAGGTCGTGCGTGGGCGCGCCGCTGGGCTGCTGTAAAAAACGCGTGGTAGGACCGGAAAAATTCAGTACCTGATGGTTGCGACTAATCAGCACCGCGGCCGGGGCGTAGTCCTGCACCAAGTGGCGTTGTGCAAGCTCGCCAAGCCGTATTCGCTCGACCGGATGGGCTGGAGTAAGCGCATCTTTAGCTGCCGAAAACGCCCGCCGGGAGCCGCTGGGGTAGCCAATAAACGGTGCATCGCTGACGGCAAGGCGCCGATAAATGCGCCATTCCTTCGCCACCGGCACGAACAGTTGGTTGTGCTGATCGGTTGTTTCCGAGTGCCCTAAGAACAAGCAACCCGCATCGCGCATGGCAAAATGAAAGAGGGCGAACGCTTTCTGCTGTACGTCGGGTTTGAGATAAATCAACAGATTGCGGCAACTGATCAGGTCGAGATTCGAAAACGGCGGATCGCTGAGCATATCCTGCGTCGCGAAAGTCACCGTCGCCCGCAGCGCCGGTTTGATCCGGTAGCAGTGGTCTTCCTTGTCAAAATACCGCTGCAATCGCTTCGGCGTCAGCTGGGCGGCAATATTTTCGGGATAGACTCCCGCCCGCGCTGCCGCCAATGAAGTGTCATCCACATCGGTAGCGAAAATTTGAATCGGGCAGTGTTTGCCGGCGGCCGTCAGGCGTTCAAGCAATACGATTGCAATCGAATACGCTTCTTCTCCGCTGGCACAGCCAGGCACCCAGACCCGAATCGGTTCATCCGTGTGCCGGCGCTCAACCAACGGCACGATGACTTCCGCGTCCAGCGCCTGCCAGGCGTCCGGGTCACGAAAAAAAGCCGTCACGTTGATCAACAAATCGTTAAACAACAGCAAGACTTCATCCGCTTGCTTACCCAGAAAGGCCACATATTCATCCAGGGTTTGCAGCAAATGCAGCCCCATGCGCCGCCATATACGACGCCGCAGCGTTGCCTGCTTGTAGGCACGGAAGTCATGGCCGGTGCGGGTTTGTACCACGGCCAATATGGCATGCAACGGGTGGCTGTCATCGGCGTCAGACGGGGCTACCGCGGCGTTGCTCGTCGCACCATTGAGGTAGGGGTGCTGCAAGTAAGCAGCAAGGCGTTGCGCCATGGCATCAACCGGGCATACCACATCTACCATGCCCGTAGCTATAGCGCTGCGCGGCATGCCGTCATACTGCGCCGTGGCGGGCGACTGGGCCATGGTCAAGCCGCCGCCACCCTTAATGGCGCGCATCCCAAGCGCGCCATCGCTGCCCGTGCCGGAGAGAATCACGGCAATCGCCCGTGTTTCGTGTTGTTCGGCCAACGACCAAAAAAAGGTATCAATCGGCATGCGCAGGCCATGCACCAGCACCGCCTCGCCAAGTGCCAGCGTGTGGCCGCGCAAGGTGAGATAGGCATTGGGCGGAATAACGTACACATGGTTGGCTTGCGCCAGCATGCCGTTGGTTACTTGCACCGCAGGCATCGCGGTGCAGCGCGCCAGAATCTCGGCGGTGAGGCTTTCATGTTTGGGGTCAAGATGCTGAATAACGACAAAAGCCGCGCCGCTGTCGGCCGGCAGGTGTTGGAACAGGGTTTTGAGCGCAGCCAGACCACCGGCGGATGCGCCGATGCCGACAATGGGGCAGCCTGGCGTTGTCATTTATTTTAGATTCCAGAACCGGAAGCAAGCTTCCCGCAGGCTGTTGGCAGTTAGCAACGCGCTTATTTCAGTGCCTTAGTGTGGTTGCGACGACGCTAGAATAATGGCGCATGGCATTGTTGTCTACAGCGACTTCAATACCTGCGATCGTGAGGCAGTACTATTACTTTATAGAATGGCAGACCTCCTCGAAGGGCGAAATTAATTGGCCCTACACGGATCAGTGTGCGTATGTTCTGCGCCGGGCGAGTTTGAGGCTCACCAGTCCAATCGCAAATAGCACCACACTGCCAGGTTCAAACACTTCGTAGCCGTATGCCATTAGCAATAGCGCCACTAACGCAGCGCTGATGCTAACGACGAATAAGGCAAAAGGCTGTTGCATAGCTCTTTTCATGCCTTGCTCCCTTCCCCGTTTATAAGTCGCGACTCCTTTGATCCTGTCGGCAGGCCGCTGGCTGCCTTTTAGCTTTTGCTTGTCAGGCTACCTCGCGCGCTGCTTCCTGCGTTGCGACCAGCAGTTCATCGAACGCTCGCTGCAGACATTGTTCGTAGTGTTGCGGGTCCGGCAACATGGTCGGGCAGGCCGTAAACGCCAGCACGATTTCGCCGTGCTTGTCGGGCGATGTACTGGTCACCGTATGTGTCAGGCCCACACCGGCAATCAATGGCCCGGCGTTAAACCCGGTGACAAATTGCGCACCCGCTAAAAACAGCGCGCGCTGCAGGCCGGGCATCGTGCGAACCACGGTATTGCGCGTGGCCGCCGCCGGCAAGATGCCGGAAC
>JBBKXJ010000338.1:0-4777 GCA_037969395.1 Pseudomonadales bacterium | reverse complement strand
AAAACCTACACCGAGAAAGCCTACCTCGATTATTCCATGTACGTCATTCTCGACCGTGCGCTGCCGAATATAGGCGACGGCCTCAAGCCCGTGCAGCGAAGAATCATATATGCCATGTCAGAGCTGGGCTTAAAAGCCAGCGCCAAGTTTAAGAAATCGGCGCGCACGGTGGGGGATGTGCTCGGCAAATTCCATCCGCACGGCGATAGTGCCTGCTACGAAGCTATGGTGCTGATGGCGCAGCCGTTTTCGTTTCGCTATCCGCTGGTTGACGGGCAGGGTAACTGGGGTTCTTCCGACGACCCGAAATCCTTCGCAGCAATGCGCTATACCGAATCGCGGTTAACCCCCTTTGCTGAATTGTTACTGAGCGAATTGGGCCAGGGTACGGCCAACTGGGTGCCTAATTTTGACGGCACATTACAGGAGCCTTCCATCTTACCCTCACAGGTGCCGCATATTTTACTTAACGGCGTCACCGGCATCGCGGTTGGTATGGCAACCGATATTCCGCCGCACAATGTGCGCGAAATTCTTAGCGCCTGTATCCACCTGTTAGATTCGCCGAAGGCGACTACGGCGCAGCTGGGCGAGCATGTGCTAGCGCCGGATTTCCCCACCGAGGCCGAGATCATTACGCCACGCCGGGAAATTCTACAGATGTACGAGACCGGCAAAGGCAGCCTGAAAATGCGTGCGATTTATCAGCAGGAGCAGGGCGATATCGTGATTACGGCGCTGCCGCATCAGGCCTCGGGTGCCAAAATTCTGGAGCAAATCGGCCAGCAAATGCAGGCCAAAAAATTGCCGATGGTGGCCGACCTGCGCGATGAGTCGGACCATGAGAACCCGGTGCGGCTGGTGATTGTGCCACGCTCCAACCGCATTGATAGCGAAGCGCTGATGGCGCATCTGTTCGCTACCACTGATCTGGAAAAAAACTACCGCGTCAATATGAATATGATCGGCGTCGATGGTCGGCCGGCGGTGAAAAACCTGCCTACCATTCTCACCGAGTGGCTGGAGTTTCGCACCGATACGGTACGCCGTCGCCTGCAGCACCGGCTGGAGAAAATAAACAAGCGGCTGCATATTCTTGAAGGTTTGCTGATTGCTTTTTTGAATATCGACGAAGTCATTCACATCATCCGCACCGAGGATAAGCCCAAACAGGTGATGATGCAGCGCTTCAAGCTCAGCGATACTCAGGCCGAGGCGATTCTTGAAATCAAGCTGCGTCAGCTCGCCAGGCTGGAAGAGATAAGGATTAAGACTGAGCAAAAGGAACTAGCCGCAGAACGCGACCAATTGGAAAAAATCCTCGGTTCCAAAGCGCGTATGAAAACTCTGCTGAAGAAAGAGCTGCAGGCTGTTGCCGAGGAGTTTGGTGACGAGCGTCGGTCTCCGTTAATGGAGCGCGCAGAGTCCAGAGCCTTCAGCGCCATGGAGCTATTGACCACCGAACCTATCACCGTAGTAATGTCGGAAAAAGGCTGGATTCGCGCCGCCAAAGGCCACGAAGTAGATCCTGCCAGTCTCAGCTATAAGGCGGGCGACGCGTTCCTGTTCGCGGTGCGCGGCCGCAGCAACCAGCCGGTTATTGTGCTCGACTCGACCGGCCGTGCCTACACGGTGGCGGCGCATAATCTGCCATCGGCGCGCGGTCAGGGCGAACCGCTAAGCGGCCGCGTTAATCCGCCGTCGGGTGCCAGCTTCTTTGGCGGCATGATGGGCGACGACGACAACCTCTACGTTATCGCCTCCGACGCCGGCTACGGCTTCGTGGCGCGGCTCGGCGATCTGCAAACCAAAAACCGCAGCGGCAAAGTGGTGCTAAATTTGCCCAAAGGCGCACGCTCGATGATGCCGGCGGCCATCAAGGAGAAAGACGCTGACAAGTTGGTAGCTGTTAGCAATGAAGGGCGGGTGCTGGTGTTCCCGGTTGCCGAACTGCCCAGCCTGACGCGTGGTAAAGGCAATAAAATTATCAGTATTCCGACCGCCAGGCTGCAGGCGCGTGAAGAATATGTGTTGGCGCTGAAGGTTATTGGTGACAAGGACGTGTTGCGCGTGCATGCCGGCAAACGGCATCTGAAGCTCAAGCTGGCCGAACTTGAACATTACGAGGGCGAGCGCGGTCGGCGTGGTAACAAACTACCGCGTGGTTTCCAAAAAGTAGATTACGTTGATGTCGAGTCCTGAAGCTTGCGCGAATGCTGTAACACCTGGCGAATTTGCTCGCCGAGTTTAAATTTGGTCGAGTCGGCAAGATCGACTAACTGCATTGAATCATCACTGTTGTCTTCGAGCTGCATTGTGTTCGCGCATTTTAATTTGGCAACACTGTGCGTAAGACTAACGCTGCCGCTTACCTTACCTTCGCAGGCCTGCCAGGCGGCGCGCTCGGCTTCCTGCACGTAAAGCTGCTGCAATACTGCATCATCGTTGCTGCGCCGGGTTGCTATATTCACGCCAATGCGCATTTCGAATATCAATTCTCCGGCTTGTTTGCGCTTCGGGTTGGCGTCGTTTAGCACCTCATTCATGGTATACGCGCACTGCACGGCCTGAGCGGCGAGGTGTTCCTTGTCGGCTGCTTGTAACGTTAACGTGAAGCCGCGGTTTTCAACCGAGATCTCAGCGGCGAACAAATCTGCAACGCGGCGCAACCAATGCTGAAAGGTAGCGATATATTCATACAGCGTGTCTTCATTCAAGCGCTTGCGCAGCAAAGGAAACTTTAATAACTCCACCGCCACGAACGCATGTTCAACGTAAGCTGGCACAATCGGCTGATTAGCTGCTGTATGTGCGTCAGGCTCGGCCACCTTCCGATCCAGCGGTCTGCGCGTTAGCAATAACAGGCACACGAACGAACTGCCCAGGCATAAAAATATAAGTGTTTGCGTCGCCGGGAAGGCGCCGCTACCGCCGCCACGCAGCGCAACCTGAGTGTGACCTACTATTTCATTTTGTAAGGTAATGGTGCCGTTGGCGAGTATGTCGCTGCTACGCAGGCGTGGTTTACCGCTCTGGGCGAGCAAGTCATTATCGAGGTCATATATCGCCACATGGCGAATTAGCCGGCTTTTGCTTAGCTTCGCGCTCAACGCCTGCAGGCTTAGCTGGTCGCCATCAAGCACCAGAGGTGCCGCCGCGTCCGCCAGCTGCTGGGCTATAATAAGGCTCACCGGCTGCAGATTCTGCTGCGCTGACTGCTGCTGTTGCCATAGGCTGTAAGCGCTGATAACCGTGCTGGCTGCAATCACAGCCCAGGCGATCAAGCGGAGAGAGCGGTTAGCTGGTGGCGGCATAGGACGTAGTGGTCACTAATAAACAGGCGGGGAAGTATACTGGACTTGCATCCCGCCCGAACAGCGTCTGGTTCTCAAGCTGTGAATTTGTTGGCATCCCTGATACTGCATAGAGGTAGCGTGAAACACGTTTTATTGATTAATATTGCCGGCGAAGACGAACCCGGACTTACAGCGGCCATTTCCGCGATTTTAGCGTCGCACTCGGCGCAAATTCTGGATATTGGCCAGGCGGTCATCCATGACAATCTGGCGTTGGGCATTTTGGCCGAAGTGACCAGCTGCGACGCCGATGCACCGCTGTTGCGAGAGCTGCAGAACAAGGTGGAGGAACTCGGCCTTAGTGCCAGCCTCACGCCAATAAGTCCAGCCCGGTACAACGCCTGGGTCGGCGCACAGGGCAAACCGCGCCACATCATCACGCTGTTAGCGCGCAAGGTTTCAGCCCTGCAGATTGCGCGCATCACGTCGGTGGTCGCCAGTTATTCGCTCAATATCGATACCATCAACCGTCTTTCCGGGCGCTTGCCACTCGGTGAAATGCCCGCGCGCAGCATGGCCTGCGTCGAGTTTTCAGTACGCGGCGCGCTTCCCGATGCGGCCAGTGTACGCCGCGATCTGCTGCGTCTAGCCAGTGAACTGGACGTTGACATCGCCTATCAGGAAGACACGATGTTTCGTCGCAATCGGCGTCTGGTGGCGTTCGATATGGACTCCACGCTGATTGAAACTGAAGTCATCGATGAATTGGCCAAAGCCGCCGGCGTAGGCGAGCAAGTCGCCGCGATTACTGAGCGGGCTATGCACGGCGAGCTGGATTTCAAAGACAGTTTTGCCGAGCGAATAGCGCTGCTTAAAGGGCTGGATGCCGGCGTATTGCAGCATATTGCCGAAAACCTGCCGCTCACCGAAGGCGCCGAGCGGTTGATAGCCACTCTAAAACGGCTGGGCTACCGCACCGCCATCATATCCGGCGGCTTCGAGTATTTCGGCCGCTATTTGCAGCAGCAGCTAGGCATTGATTTTGTGTACGCCAACCAACTCGAAGTCCAGAACGGCGTAATCACCGGCCGCGTGCAGGGCGATGTGGTTGACGGCGAGCGCAAAGCGCAATTATTACGCGAACTCGCGCAGCAGGAACACATCAGTCTTGAACAGGTGATCGCCGTCGGCGATGGTGCTAACGATTTACCTATGCTTGGTATTGCGGGCCTTGGAATTGCGTTTCGCGCCAAGCCCATCGTGCGGCAGTCGGCGAAACATGCCATTTCTACGCTGGGTCTGGACGGTATTTTATATTTGATCGGGTATAGCGATAGCGAAGATGCTTATCGATAGTGTGGTGTAACGAATAAAGCGTTCATATAGCGAGTCGCCAAGGGGTCAGCCGTAAGGCGCATTTCCGAAGGCATATTGGGCATATGTCGAGGGAATGCAACGCAGCGGATGGCCCCTTGGCGGCT
>JBBKXJ010000337.1:0-3142 GCA_037969395.1 Pseudomonadales bacterium | reverse complement strand
AAGTCGTCGCCATTTTTTTGAATGCACATTTTAATGCGCAGGTCGTCTTTATTATCCAGGTCCCAGGCGCTGGCGTGGCACACTACTTCGCGGTCGCGCGGCTTGGTGAACAGCGAGCGCTTCCAGAATGTTTCAGGCAGTGAATCAAGTCCCAATGACACGAAAAACTTCTCTGCCGTTTTCACCATATCGAGTTCACTCAGGCCTTTTGTCTCGATTAACTCAGTCAGATCGTAACCGGGGTCAGCCGCCTCAGGTGCAACCAGATCAAAGATATTACCCCACTGCTGCGCCCACATATTACCTAGCAAATGTGCCGGAATTTTTTCATCCAGCGGCACCACGTCGGCACCATAGAACTCCGACAACTTGGCGCGCACATGACAATGCAGCGCTTCATAGAGCGGCTCAATCCGCTGCCACTGCGCATCGGCGCTGGCGGCGAATTCGTCAGGGCTGGTGTCGTAGCCCGAGCGCCACATCGCGCCCACATCGTCGTAACCCAGGTCTTTCGCGCCGGTATTAGCAATTTCCACTTCGCGTTGATAATTCGCCTTCATTGGCGGCGACACCTCGCGCCAGCCGCGCCACAAACCCAGCATTTCGTTGGCATCGCGGCTGGTGCCCATCAGCACTTCCATATCTACCAGGCTATAGCACTTGCCTTTTTTAGGGCAATATTTTCCCGTACCGTAGGCCGCCTGCAGTGCTGAAGTGATAGTGGCAAGTTCGACTGCCAGCTTTTCATCGTTCGGCGCCGGCAAGGTAATGTCTTGCTTGAGTAAATTCATTTTACGCCGCTCGTCAGCCGGCAGTTTCACAGCGTCATAGTGCGCGGCCTGCTGCGCAAACGCGACCTCCAGCAAGCTACGGCGGGCCTCGACCTTTGCCAATATAAACTGACTGTCGACGTTGATGAAGTTGGTGGCCAGCCACGCCGCGCGCGAGTTTTCCTCGTACAGCTCGGCGAGTTGTAGCTCGGCGTTGGTTAGAAATTCCCGGGCCTCTTTTGCGGTGGGTTGCTTTTCTGCTAGCGCGAAGGGCACAAGCAGGCAGGTAAAGACGACGGCGACTGAGCGCGCAAATGATTTCATTGGTGGGACTCCTGATTTTATTGAAGAGTTTAACCGAAGGGGTTATCAATAGACATCGACGGCTCGGTAAACCAGCGCGGCCCAGTCGCCGTCATATAGAAATGATCTTCCAGCCGAATGCCGAACTCGCCGGGTATGACTAACATCGGTTCATTGCTAAAACACATACCTTCCTGCAGCAGGGTTTCTTCGCTACTCACCAGGTACGGCCACTCGTGTATATCAAGGCCGACGCCGTGGCCGGTGCGATGCGGTAAGCCGGGTAAGCGGTAATCGGGACCATAGCCGTGCTGTTGCAGCAGTTCGCGCGCTGCTTTGTCTACCGCGGCGCAGGGCTCGCCAGATTGGGCAGCCGCAAACGCTGCAGCCTGTGCCTGTTGTTCGGTGTGCCAGCAGTCGCGCTGGCGCTGGGTTGGCTCGCCAAATACGTAACTGCGGGTGATATCGGAATGATATCCCTGCTGCAAACAGCCGGTATCAATCAGTACCATATCGCCATGCTGCAAAATTTGTGGCTTTTTAACGCCGTGAGGAAATGACGTGGCCACGCCAAACAACACGATGCAAAACACCGAACCGTTGGCGCCAACCTGCCGATGCGCATTGTGAATAAACGCGGCAACTTCGGTAGTTGAAATACCGGGCCGCAACATCCTGGCTGCCGCCGCCTGTACCGCAAGCGTCATAGTTTTTGCCGTCTGCAGCAACGCCAGTTCAGCTGCCGATTTGTACATACGGCAGCCGGCGGTGACCGATTTCGCACTCACTAACGCCAGCTTGGGATTGGCGCTGCGCAAGCCGTCGAAGATAAAAAAAGGCGTGGCTTCATCAACACCGATTCGATCATTCGCTCCGCCCAGGCGTTGCACCATTTGGCCAAATAACTGGTAAGGGCTCTCATGCTCCTGCCAGGTGTTTACTTCACCCTCAATCAGCATAAAGTCGCGCAGGGAGTCCAGTTCAAACGCGGGTGCGATATATTCAGGTTGACCTTCAGCCGGAATTAGCGCGCCAACCATACGCTCACTGGCCGACCATTGCATGCCGGTAAAGTAGTACAAATTAGTGCCGGCATTAACGTAGATAGCGTGCAGCCCATTGTCGCGTATCAGCGTTTGCGCTTTTGCCAGTCTTTGGTGAAACTCGTCTATAGCAACAGGTCTTACAGCTGCTGTCATATCCGTCAATTTTTCAAGTTCGTCGTTGCTGTTTGATCCGCCGACACCGTGAGTCATAAACTTTCTCTCTAGTGGGTACTACGTCAAAGTCTGTCACTAAGAGCTTTAGGTTGAAAGCACTTTTTCAAAGGAACGTTATGCGGTGCCCGGCTGTCCAATACATATTGGCGTGCCCGAACATCGCTGCGCTATGGTAGCGCCGTAGCGGCACACGGCTGCTGGGGCCGAAATCTGCAAATGTTCGCGAACGAGAGTACAATTGGAAGATGCCTGGCAGCTATAAAAGCTGACAAGCTATGCAAAACCGTCGCTGTTAAACAGCAAATCGGGGATTGCGATTATGACCAGTCAAACGTTTTACCGCTTTATGGCGCTGTTGGCCTTGGTTTTACTGTCAGCAAGCTGCGCTACTACAAACACTGCGCAGCAACCGCTGCTAAAGCAGCATGCTGAACTACTCAGCGGCCGCACGATTTCAGCCAACGGTGAACCGTTAGCTTCGCTAAAACCTACAGATTTGTTGGCGGTAAGCGACGCGATGCGCGCATTTCTTGCCAGCCATGTAACCGGTCGCAACGATGACGAACGCAAAACGCGGCTTATCGCTGAAGCGCTGTTAGACGATGGCCTGAATCTGCAATACAGTAACCTGAAAACTTACACCGCCGCGCAGACTTTTCAAGAACGCCAGGGTAATTGCCTGTCGTTCACCAACCTGTTTGTTGCGCTGGCACGCGAGGTCGGTTTAGATGCCCACTTTCAGGAGGTGCGAATACCCCCAGTCTGGACCGCCGAAGGCGATACGCTTTACTACAATTTGCATATTAATGTACTGGTGAAATTGCGTCAGGGCCCGCACATGAACCTGTA
>JBBKXJ010000336.1:0-6147 GCA_037969395.1 Pseudomonadales bacterium | reverse complement strand
CTGCCATTGACACGGTAAAGTCGAACACCGGAGCTCGTTCGATCTGTCTGCTCGGCATTCGCATGGGTGCTGCTCTGGCCGCCAAAGTAGCGGAGCATACTGCCATTGAGCACCTGGTGCTATGGAGCCCAGTGGCAAACGGCAAGCGTTACGTGCGCGAGATGCAGGCGTTAGCCTGGATGGCCGACCACAAACGGCACGCGCACGCTGACTATATGGAGAGTGCCGGCTTTATCATGACCACAGCGGCAGCTGCGGAGATAAAAAAAATTAATCTTGGTAAACAAGCGTACAAGGTAAATGGCAAGCTGTTGGTAGTACAGCGCGATGATATTGGCCCGGATACGGACTTGGCGGTCGAGCTACAACAGCAGCGAATAGCGGTAGACGAGATAACGGCATCGGGTTACGCCGATATGATGGCCGAGCCCCACGCGAACGAGGTGCCATTGCATGCGATTGCGAGCATTGTCGAGTGGATGGACCAAAACAAACCAGCCGACTCGCTCAGCAATGGTGGCGGTTTTACTGCCAATGTTGCACAAGAGGTAACGCTGGCTTTACCAAATGATATCAAACTGGTCGAGAAAATCTGCTTGCCTGGTGGCGACAGCAAGCTATTTGGCATTCTTACCAGACCCGCGCATACCTCAATGCGTAACACTCCGCTGGTCGTTTTACTCAATTCGGGCTCCGTCCACCACGTTGGCCCCAACAGACTATACGTAGAGCTGAGCAGGTCTTTGGGGGCTGCCGGTTTAAGTTGTCTGCGAATTGACCTGGCAAACCTGGGGGATAGCGTGGTGGGCCAGCCTGCCGACGAAAACCACTGCTATCCTGAGGATGCAAATGCTGACGTGGACGCGGTGGTCAATAGCGTAGTCGCTGATATGGGATTCGAGCAGGTGGTATTGGCAGGTATTTGTTCCGGCGCACACACGGCGTTTCATGCTGGCATGAACAATGCCGCTGTGTGCGAATCGATAATGATCAATCCGCTGACGTTTTATTGGGAAGAAGGCATGTCGCTGGAGATTCCACGCGCTTATGCGACCGTTAAAGACGCAAAATACTACGAAGGGGCGATGAGGGACAAGCGCAAGTGGCTTAAACTGCTGAAGGGCCAGGTTGAGCTTGGCTACATTCTGCGTTTTGTAGCGAAACGTGTAAAAGAGCAAACTGTTAGTAGAATGCGTCAATGGAAGGCGCTAGCGGGTTTTGAAAAGCCTGCAAGACTGTGTCTGGACCTGGTCAAATACAAAGAGGCTAGGCGCCATCTCAGTTTTTTCTTCGCTACCAGCGACCCTGGGTATGCCATTCTGATGTCAGAGTCACCGCGTACCGCAAAGCAACACATCAAGCGCGGTGACATCGACGTGGTTTTTATCGAGGATGCAGACCATACGTTTTCAGAAAAGCGCAAGCGTGACGAACTTATTGACAAGATCAGTATGCACCTGACGCAGCGCTACACGAAAGACTTAAGCAATGTTGATGAGAGTCGCTAGTCGTCAACCGGCTTAGCTTTATTGGGGAAAAATCGTTTTAACGTTAATATCGGGCGCTCGAGAACATGCCAACTAATGAACGCTAAGGCTGATGATAGTGCAAACACCATTAGGCAGTTGTAGTTCACGGCCAGCAGAAATTTTGCGCCCCCCAGCCCCTTGGTGTCGACCGCAAAAGTTGCAAACCATAATTTCATCACCGGCAAGTGAAATACATAAATAGCATAGCTGTATTTCGCCAGTATTTTCAGCAGCGACAGTTTTAGCACGTAATGGTAATGAACCAGCGGCCATGATTTTACCGGTGCGATACTTAAAAAAATGGCGAATGCAAACCATAAGGCAATCAACGTCTGGTTGAGGAAAATTGACCCGGCACCGACGGCAGCGAAATTTTTATGAACTACAGTTTGCGACAAAACGATAATGCTCGTCGTTACCAGTAAAATGCCACTGTAGCGGCACAGCCACGCAAACGCGCGCTGTTCCCTTGCCATCACTGCCAGCGCGGCACCTATTGCGAGCGCGTCCCAGCGAACTATTGTGAAAGTATATGCGGCGTCTTCAGCAATCTCAGGCAAGAAGGTGATAAGAATGTAGCGACTCAGCACGGCGGAAATGACTAGCAACAGGCAAATCTTCAGAATGCGGCGCGCTGTAAGAAAAACGATAACGGCCGGCCATAGCACGTAAAACTGTTCTTCTATAGCAAGTGACCAAAAGTGGGGGAATATTGAGTCGGAAAAAAATGGATTTGCCCAATTGTTCAGATACAGCCAATACCAAATTTGTTGCCGCTGCGCGTCGGCTGAGTCAGCAAGCAAGAAGCCCGTGGCGGGCAGCACGATGAAAGCGAGCGCAAGTACCGCATAATAGAGCGGAAAAATTCGCAGTACGCGCCTTATATAGAAGTGTCTTATTTGCCTCTTCTGTCCTTTGCCGTCCAGCAGAATACCGGTGATCAAAAAAGCGGATAGCACAAAGAATAACTGAACGCCTACCCAACCGGAGTTAAGCAGCAACTGGTAAACCTTATCTAGCGCATTACTGAGTGTTCTACCCCCAGTTGTGCCCACGTTGTGCCAGACCACCAGCACAATCGCGATACCCCTGAGGCCGTCCAGGCCAGGCATATTGCGCTGCAGGGAAGCTAGCCATTTATTGAAGTCACTAGTGCTCGCTTGTTTGCAGCGCAAATTTTTGTACTCGTTCCAATTTTAAAGACTGGTCGAGCAGGAGTTTAAGAGAGGAGAGCGGAATAAACAGGTTTTTTTTGCGCCAAGCCATCTATATCTCGCGTGAGTGTTCTCAAATAGCATGTGCTTTTATAGATATTTCTTGACCAGAAGCTGAGTGCCGTTTGCCCACAGAGCGGCCATATCATCAAGCACCGCCAGTTCTAGAGGTTTTCTCCGCGCCATTGCTCGCGCCAACTGAAACTGCAGCACCTTGGCTGTGCTGGAGATTTTGGAAAAAGCCTGTTCACTTTCGCTTAAGCCAGTTTCGCCATGCTGTTGCAACCAATGTATGTATGTCTCGGCTAATTCGAAACAGGCGCCGTACTGGCGCAGCGTAGCAAAGGAATAGGCATGAAAAGTTTCAATTGACTCGTGCATTAACCATTCAAGGTCGGTAGCAAAGCGCTGCTTGAACATAACTAAGGGATTTACCTTTGGAATAAGGGCCAAATGGTATCTCAATATTCCAAGCGACGCTGCCGTAAGCTCCTCGGCGCCAACCGCTTGACCGCTTTGTTGCAACTTCACGTACTCGATATATGGCGGTAGCATACGTTCGTGAGCAAGACCTTCGAGCTGGAATATGTCGACAAAATCCTGCCCCTCAAGGTGATAATAACTTTGGCCGTGAAAATAACCCAGGCGCCGCTGTTCAATATCGATTGCATTCACTGCAACGGTGGTTTTTTCGTGCGTCTGCTGATAGGCAGTGCCCTGCGTGTCTGGCAGATAGTAGGAATCAAGCTCGATCAATACCGGCCGACCTTGGGCAATTTGCTCTTCAACATGCAGTGCGAGTGAGCGCCAGGGATTGAGCTCCTGAATATCCAGGCCGTACAGCGCCTGCAGATCGGCGTGGGCAAATTTGAAGAAAGTCCACTGGTCGCCTTCAAAATCGATACGTAGCGTAAACGGCAGAGCCGCGATGGGCTCAAAGCCCAGGCCGTGAAGCAACTCCACCAGCACGTCGACATAACAGTTGGTTTCGGCCCAGCACCTGCCTGCCTGATGAATAAGGTGAGGTTGATAAGTGGCGGGATTCAGCGAACTGACTTGTTTCATTAGTCCTTTTTTATGCCAACGCTAAAATGTGCTGCACCGATGCGGGCCAGGAGGAGGGGGCCAGGCCGTGTTTCTTCAACAGCGCCAGGGCAATTCGTTCCAGGCCAAAGCCGATGCAGGCTGAGTGTGCTGGCTCGCCATCCGCCGTCTTAATGTCGAATTTCACACCGAAGTGATCCAGGTGGTAGTTGCACGAGGTTACCGCCGTGGGCTTATCCGTCGAGCAAATCGGTACCACTAATTCGTATTTTAGATCCTGCTCGCGTTGCGTTGCTTTCATCACCCGGCCGCCGCGGCCGAAGAACGGATCGTTCGCCAGCACCGGCTCAACATCCAATCCCAAAGCCTCCAACATTTCACGACCGCGCTGCAGCCAGTAGTTGCGGTGTTCATAAGCCTGATCAGCCGTGCCCAGGCGCACGTATTCGCGCTGGCGGAAAATTTGCATGCGCGCCGGGTCGTCCGAAGGTTCATGACGAAACACAAAGGCGCGTAAATCGACGGTACGGCCCTCTGCCGTTAGCGTGCCAGTAGCGGTCGGGTAGAGTGGGTAACAAGCTGCTGGAATCATCATCACATCGGTGCGTGTCAGGTCACGACTCCAATCACTGCTTTTGTTATGAACTTTTTGCACCAGCTCGTTATGTTGTCGTTCATCACCGGTAAAACTGTGTACCGAGCCCATCAAGTCCGGCATGGTTTCGAAGTGGTCGGTACGCTCGTATTGCGCTCGGTTCATAATGGGAGGGAAGCGCATCACCTCGGGGTTCAGGTGTGCGCCCATGTGGGTGACGTAAGCTTCGAACCGTTCGATGATGTTTTCGAAAACACCGCTGCTAGCGTATAGTCCGCGCACGCCTGAAGGAATAAGCAAACCTGCTTGCACCAACTCGTCGCGAAATGCGACGTAAGCATCATCCTGAATCGTTTGGGATAAGCACATAGCGATTAAGCTTCCTGGTAAACCATTTGCATGGTCGAGTTATGGCCGCGAATTCGGTCGTTGTTAACCATCAGCGCCGCGCCGTAGGCATCGCGAACGTGGCGACAAAGACTGTTGCCGGAGTTGTTTTTGTAGCCTGAGATACCAACAATAATTAACGCTTTACCAACGATTTCAACCACTAATTCCGAGCTGCGCAGTTTGACGTTGTTGATTCGGGTGGCAAACCCGAAGCTGGCAAACGCCTGCGCTTCGCCTGCGGCCAACAATTGCTCATACTCTTCCAGCGCGAAATACAGGCCGCTGCGCATGCTGAACAGCGTTTCTTCGACTTCGGTCAGGCGCATAGCCGACAGTGGCGGGTGGTCGGGACTCTTCCTAGCGGCGGCGCGCACCACAGCGCGGGCTTTGTTAACCGCATCGGAGGCAATGCCGACCCACAGCGAACCCCACACCAGATGCGAGACAGGATGCATGGATTGGCTGAGTATCTGCGCGTACGGCTTGGGTAGTATTTGTTCTGCACTGCCGCGCGAGCTCAATTTGAAACCCAGGCTGCAGGTGCCGCGAAAGCCTAGCGTATCCCAATCGGCAATTTGCTCAAGCTCGCATTCATTTTTGTGTACCAGTACCAAAACCTGATCGCTGGCTGACGCCTCTTCGGCTTTGCGGCAGGTGACGAGAATAGCGTCGGCATGCAAGCCATAAGAGATTACCGGTGCCTGTTTCTCCAGGCTAAAAGTATCGCCTTGTATTTGTACGGCGCAGATGCTGCAGCGTACATCACCGCCCACGCCCAACTCGGTGGTGGCTGAGGCCAGCAAATACTGGTGCCGCACAAGCTCCGACAGATAGCGCTTGAAGTAGCTCGAACTTTGACCATGGTGCACAATGCTGGCAATTTGAATTTGGTGCATGGCGTAAATCATGGCGGTCGATGCGCAATAGGCCCCCAGTTTTTCGCAAATCTTACAAATCTGCCGAACACTAAGCGCCATGCCGCCGTACTCGGCGGGAATAAAGGCGCTCAATAAGCGCGCTGCTTTCAGCGCGTCAAACGCCTCGGCCGGGAAGCGCGCCTTGCTGTCAACGTCGACGGCGTGTGGCGTGATTACCTCAATGCCTATGCGTTGCACAGTTTCCAGAACCTCCTCAAAAGCAGGAAGTGGTTCAACTGTTGCGGTTTGCGCTGTCATGCTTTGCTCCGGAGATTAGGCTGCAATGGTGAGCTTAGTTAAGCAAGTCTTCGACAGCACCTGCCAACGAATCAATGCTTTGGAAGGTTTGGCGGCTCAGCATATGGTCGGGAAACTCGATATCGAAACCGTCTTCAATAGCCAGCATCAGGTTGACTGTAGTCAGCGAGGTTAAACCTGCACCGTACAGGTCGCTGTCG
>JBBKXJ010000335.1:0-4498 GCA_037969395.1 Pseudomonadales bacterium | reverse complement strand
ATGCTTGCGTAGCCGCGCGGTAGAACGCCTCCTCATCAAGCCGGTAGCGGGCCGCCATCGCATAGCAACCGTTACGAAAACCCTCGTCCGCTCGAAAACGGAGGTTTGTGCAGCAAGATGTCAGAACTCCAGGCTTTTCTTACAGAAATACCAATCGCTACACTCGTAACCTTCCTGCAGCCGCGCTTCTGCACCATCTGCGGTTTGCGGTGGCGGCACGATCACCTGGTCACCCGGCTGCCAGTTCTCCGGTGTTGCCACCGAATGCTTGTCCGATGTCTGCAACGCAGTGAGCAGCCGCAGAAATTCAATGACGGAGCGGCCATTAGACATTGGGTAGTACACCATCGCGCGCAGTATACCTTCCGGGTCGATAAAAAAGGTGGCGCGCACGGCGGAGGTATCGCTCACTCCCGGTTGAACCATGCCATAGGCGTTGGCAACCGCCATCGACAGATCTTCGATAATCGGGAATGGAATCTCGACATCGAATTTTTCCTTGATATTTCGCACCCACGCAATATGCGCAAAGTTGCTGTCAATCGAGAGACCGAGCAATTCGCACTCAAGTGCCTGAAACTTCGGGTGTGCTCTTGCGAATGCAATGAACTCTGTGGTACACACTGGCGTGAAATCGGCCGGGTGAGAAAATAAAACGAGCCAGCGGCCTTCATAGTCCGCCAACGATTTCATCCCGTGGGTTGTATTCGCTTGAAAAGACGGTGCCGGCTTATTGAGCTGCGGTAAGCCCTGGGGCGTGCATTCTGTCGTTTCCATATCGTTGTCCTCTGCTTTCATTCATAACATAAGTATGAGGCAAGCCACGCAGTATGATAATTCGGAGTTGTACTTACACGTATCAGGGCATGCCACGATACAATGATGAATGGCACTTAAATAAGGCCGATCGAAGCTGCAGAGGCCTGAAACAATAAGCTGACCAAAAGTAGGTCGTATACCGACATCGGAGATTACAGCGACCTTACGCAGTTGAGTTGAGTAGATTACCCATGCAACGAAGTATAGAATTCAAAAATGCTATTTTCGCCGGTGGCGGCAGCCGCTGCCTCTGGCAACTCGGTTTCTGGGAGGGGGCCAATACGGCTGGTTTGGGCCTGTCAGAGACTGTGGATTATGCGGCTAGTACAAGTGCCGGCTGCGCCATGGCCACGGCGGCATTACTGGACCGTGGGAAGCAAGCGCTGGAATTATTCATGGGGTTGCGCACCATTTTATTCGCTAAAATGCTAACGGTAATATTGTCCTTTATCGCGGCATTATAGGGCTGGTATCAACGAGCGGCTTAGGAGCACGTATGTTCGATATTGAAGAAAGAGTTACGTTAATAACAGGTTCTACTAAAGGTATAGGTGAGGCTATTGCGAAAGCTTTTGTTAAAAACAAAGCTAAGGTTATTGTTCATGGTCGTAATCGTAAAGAAGCAGAAAGTATATGCTCTTCTATAGGCGCATACGCTTTTATAGATGGAGATCTTGGTACAGCAGAGGGATGTGAAAGTGTCGTTCAGCAGACCAGCGATTTAGGTGATGTTGAAATACTTGTGAATAATGCAGGTATGTTTGGTGTTCAGGATTTCTTTGAAACTAATGATGAAGATTGGTTAAGGTATTATCAGGTAAATGTTCTCAGCATTGTACGGTTGTGCCGCGCATTAATGCCGACAATGCTTAAAAACGACATAGGGCGAATCATCAATATGTCCAGCGAATCTGCGGTCAAGCCATTGCCTCAAATGATTCACTATTCTATGACTAAGGCAGCCGTTGTTTCATTAGCCAGAGGCTTGGCTGAATTAACAAAAGGGTCTAACGTTACTGTTAACTCAGTGTTGCCAGGACCTACGTGGACCGCGGGCGTCGAGTCTTATTTTGATGAATTAGCTAGTAAAGAAGGAAAACCTAGAGCAGAAATAGTCAACAATTACTTTGGCGAACATGAACCTACATCGCTAATTCAGCGTTTTGTCAAGGTTGATGAGGTAGCAGCTGCAGTTGTTTTTCTGGCGACTAATGGCGCCGTTAATGGTAGCGCGCAAAGAGTCGAAGGCGGCATCATTCGTTCAATATAAATTGAATGCCTGCGCCTATTCTGCCTGGAGTATCAAGGATAAACCTATAGCAGAGCCTTGCAATCGACCGCCTTCGGTGGCTTTTGAAGGCGGCGATATGCTCTGGCATTCAACAGACGGATTTTTATAGATGAAGTTTCTGGTTTTTTTAGGCACTGTTCGTGATAGTACTCCACCTAAACCAGCCCGCCTTGGTCTGCGGGTATCAAAAGCCTGTCTGGAATGCCTGAATAATAGATATAACGGCTATGAGGTGGAGTTGGTTGATGCTCTGGATTACCCGCTGGAGACTGTTTTTAAGCCGCATTTTGCTTACCCGAGGAGCAAGGCTCCGGCGGCGCTCAACGAGCTGGCGGGAAGAATAGAGTCCTCCGATGGTTTCATCATGATCAGTCCCGAATACAATCATTCCATAAGCCCTGCGTTGACTAATTTGCTAAACCACTTTGGGAGTTCTTTGTTTTCCTACAAGCCCAGCGCAATCGTTACCTATTCCGCAGGTCAATGGGGTGGGCTGCGCGCGGCAATTGGAATGCGAACGTTTCTTTCGGAACTAGGTTGTCTGCCAGTTTCTGCGATGATTCATGTGCCTAAAGCACAAGAGGTATTTGCGGTGGATGGTTCACCGCAGGCGGGTGAGGATCAAGCAGCCTGGTTTGATTATTTTGGTCGAACTTTCAATCAGCTGGTGTGGTGGGCTCAGGCTGCGAGTGAGCACAGGGCTGAGGTTGATCCGCACAAAATGGTCACAGATTTTAAAACAGATCCCTCCGAACGCAACGCTCCTTAGGAATGGGCGCGAAGTAACTTGATCGTTATTGCGCCCTTCCCGCACGTCTATACGGGGAATACCTAATACCCGCCAGCGTTTTTAGTTGCCATACTTTTTGCTGCCGGTAATATTGTGGCTATTAACAGAGGTGCCTCTAAGTCGGGAGTTTAAACCAGGGTTAGTGAACATGCAGAAGAAAAAAATCATCATTGGGATTGTAGCGCTGCTGCTAATAGTCGGCATTGCCCTGTTCTGGTGGCGAGCTAATCTCGATAACAGCCACAGTGACACACTGCAGCTGTTCGGCAATGTGGATATTCGTGAGGCGCAGCTCGCCTTCAACGGTAGCGAACATATAGCAGAGATTCAAGTACAGGAAGGCGACCGCGTCAGCGAGGGGCAGCTGCTGGCCCGCTTGCACACCGAGTTGCTGGACGCGCAACTTGCCGAAGCGGACGCGACTCTGCGCGCGCAAGCGCAGACTGTTGCCAAGCTCGAATCGGGTAGCCGCCCGCAAGAGATCCGCAAGGGGCAGGCAGAACTGGAGGCCGCCCGCGCTAACGCAAAGTCAACCGGAGACAGCTATAAACGCATAGCGCGGCTGCTGGAGAAAAATCTGGCCTCGCCCGAAGATGTGGAGAATGCACAATCGCTGGCCGATGCTGCTGAGGCACAGAGAGAAGCGGCGAAACAGACGTTGGCCTTATTACAGGCCGGCCCCCGCAAAGAGGACATTGCCGAAGCTCGCGCCCAACTCGCCGCGCGTGAAGCAGGGCTGACACTGGCCCGGGAACATTTGAAAAATGCCGAGCTTTATGCTCCGGCGGAAGGCATTATTCGTAATCGCATTCTTGAACCCGGCGATATGGTTAGCCCGCAGACACCGGTGCTGACTCTGGCCTTTATCGATCCGGTCTGGGTGCGGGCCTATCTGCCGGAACCGGCGCTCGGACAGGTTGCGCTGGGTGCCAAGGCACTCATCCACACCGACAGTTACCCTGACAAGCCCTACGAGGGCTGGGTTGGCTACATCTCCCCCAGCGCCGAATTCACGCCAAAGAGCGTACAAACAGCGGAGCTGCGCACCCGCCTGGTCTACTCCGTGAGAATTTACGCCTGCAACCCACAGGGTGAACTGCGGTTGGGGATGCCGGTCACCGTTACCATTAAGCTCGGTCAGACGCTGCCGGAAACTACCGCTAACCACTGCGGGCCCTAGTGAAAACCACCGCACTCACATTTTCGGCGGTCAGCAAGACTTTTCTGGCTGACGGGAAAAAGCTGCCCGCGCTGGAAGGTGTGAGCTTCAGCATCCAACCCGGCAAGGTAACGGGCCTTATCGGCCCGGATGGGGCGGGCAAGACCACCATAATGCGTCTCGCCGCCGGTTTGCTGGTGCCGGATGCGGGCAAGATCCTGGTACTGGATATCGACGCCGTCGCCCAGCCGCTGGCGGTGCAGTCCAGTGTAGGCTATATGCCACAACGTTTCGGTCTCTATGAAGATCTCAGCGTGCAGGAAAATCTTGATCTGTATGCCGACCTGCAAGGCGTGCCTAAGGCGAAGCGTTCGGCTCGTTACGCGGAATTGATGCGAATGACCGGCCTGGACCCATTTACCCGGCGGCTGGCGGGGCG
>JBBKXJ010000334.1:0-4689 GCA_037969395.1 Pseudomonadales bacterium | reverse complement strand
TCGTCTTTCTCGGGTTCGATCACGCGCGGCACACCCGCAAAGCAATCAAAGGCCATGTTGTACGGATTCAGCTGGTGGTCGGCTACATAGCGGACAATCCGCAGGGGATAGTTCACCAGACGGTCTTTCACCGGCTCGCCAAACATCGTTTCGCTGATATGCAAATCCAGGTACACCAACCACGACGAATCGCTTTCCTGCGTCACCCGCTCCGGGCTGAAGCCGCGGCCGGGTATCTCCCACACGGAGCGCTGACGATTACTCAGTTGTTGCTTGTTCTTCTTCGCCTTGAAATCGTCCTTCCGCTCCTGAAAGCACGCTGGCGTTAAGTAGTTTTTCAACATGTCTATTTTGTCTTCATAATCCCTGGCGCCGTTATTGGGCCAGCGATTGAGCTGCTGAAACACGGTGTAAGCAAACCCATACACACTCGTCTCGGGTATCTCCCCAATGTTCATTTCAGTGCTGGTCGTCAAGTCCGGTGGGTAGTACAGCGTGATCATGCGCGGCATCATAATGACCGCGACAATCAGCAAGACGATGAATGCCGCCATCCACTGAATGGTTTTTTTTTGGCTGTCGATCGTTTCCTGTTTCGCATTCACCACATTCGAGTAATCGCCCATCGTTTCATCCTCCCCGTTGTGTGCGGCGAATGCCCCACGTTTGTGAACAGCGAATCATCCGTTGCTTTCTAAGATGGTGGTCTTCGAGCCAGGCATGGATCGCGGCGACGTGATAGCCCTTTGGCCGATTACGCTTCAGTACGCGCAATTGCTTACCGACCGCCCACATCGTGCCAAAAGCCAATAGCATGCCCACACCCACGCCCAAAATACCCTGCCCGAGTAACACGCTGACCAACAGCCCGAGCGGCACCCAGATACCCACCGATACCATCGCCACGGCCTTTAACTCCGAGTTCGTCATCGACAGGTAGATGACCGGCTCTTCATTGAGCCGGTCAGGGATGAACTGAATAGTCTCCGTGTTCACAAGATGCCTGAAGCTTCGGTTAACAAAAATACGATGAACACTAAAATCAACACCCCGGCTCCCGCTTGCAAACCGACCGCTCCCATCGTCGCGCGTCCCTCTGGCACTTGCGAGTACGTATCAAGCGTATTGCGCACCACGTACAAGAACCCTAAGGAGCCCAGAAGCAAGCCCGCGAAGATAAAAATATCGAAGGCGTAGTTCTGCAACATCTCAATATAGTTCGTGCTCGAGGCACCTCGCGAAGGCGGCGCCACCGTCGGTAACGCCTGCGCCATCACATCGTAAGTGACCCACCATCCAATAATCGCAGTCATACCCGTCGCCAGCCGGCGACCGTACCGTTTTAGCGTTTTCATACCATCTCTCCACTCATTAAAAAGACGTAATCACGATCGTGATCACGCATATAAATAACGCACGAAGCAATACCCCGCCCGCTACATCTCCTGTCATCTTGTCGCGTCCCCACGCCCGATAACTGGAAATCGCCACCCAGACGGTCCATAACAGGACCGCCGTTCCCACAATGCCGACAATCAGAAACGACAAATCAGCCGCCGTGAAGGCTGAGTTGCCGGTATTCGCCCCTTCGAAGGCTGCAACTTGCGCACTGTTCATGTCAGCTCTCTCATGTCAAAACCCTCACAGGTATTTCTTGTAGGCGGCAGCGACCACCGTCACATTGACGCCAAACAACATCGCCGACGGCAGAATGACCGCATTCGGGTGGACCGCGACCGGCACCGATAAATACAGAAACCACGCGCCAATCAACGCTTTCGGTGCGATGGCTTTTGCCTGGTGATAGACACGGCCAAATTCGCGGCCGGCACTCCAGCGCCGAATGTCCCGCATCGTCAGGCCGCTGGTCAGACCCACAATTCCCATTAGCACGTACACCGGCATGGAGAACACCAGAATGCCTAAGCGAATCAGGAACAATTGCGTGACGGTGGTGATCGCCAACAGGTACTCCGTGATCCCCAACCAATCACCGATCCAGACCAGCCCGTTCTCCAGCCGGGTGACTTCAAACACGTAGTAGTAGGCCGTATCCACCCAATCAACAATCACCAGCACCGGCGCCACGCCGAACAATCCGTCTCTGAAATCGCTGTTCAGATAGTTCACTTCGGTATTGATCATCGTCTGGCTGTGCGCCACGCCCTCGCCCGACCAGAAGAACGCCATACCAATCCATTCCATGAGAATCGACAGCACCAGTGCGCCAATCAGCGTACCCAGTAGCGCCATGAACCAGACGGGGTGCGTCGCCTCTTGCGTCGCCTTCGTGCCTGGTGATCGCTGCACCTGATTCCTCACGGCTTTCTGGCTGCTAGCAAACATTGTCTTCAACCCACCAGTGTTCGCCGGTTCGGTAATTCGACTGCATATCGTGGGCAATTCTCGCCATGTCAGTGGAAAGTGATACTTCACTGTCCTTCAGATGCGGAAACCGTAATTTGTAAAGAATGCCGCCCTCAATCAGCGCGAACGCTTGCCCGCGTGGCAGCTTCATCACGTCGTGCGGCTCCAGCATGGTGCTGGCCTGGGTCGTCACACGATCTTCATGGCGCGACGTAAACTCAACACCACTCTCCGGGTCTGAGGTATCGTTGTAGCCTGCCAGCCAGGTGAGGTTGTCCACCGACACTGCCGGCAATTGATCGGTTAACAAGCGTGCCGTCTCAATCCCTTTTACACGGAACATGATCAGATTATTGAAATTGCCTGTGACCTGTTGCGCCTTGGCGGCCGTTCCTACTTTGGCTTCAATATCGGCGAGGGTTTGCGTATACGCCGTCACCTGCAAGCCGCAACCGCCGCCTTTGTTCACCATGGGGATAAACTCGTTGCCCATCAGCTCGTTGACCTCATCCGCATGTAAGCTGATCTTGACCTCATTGCCAGTGGCGTTGCCGCGACTGCCACTGCTATCGCCATGCTTATAGCGCTCACCCAGATAACTCACCAGATCGGCCAGCATGGAGTTGCCCACGGCCGCCGAGACGGCCGGGTCAGTGAGCGCATCCAGCCCCACATACACCACGGCTTTTTGTTGAATAACGCTGCGCCAGGAGAAGATAGGGCGCGGATCGTCCGGATCAAGGTAATCCGGCGACAACAGCGCCGCCGCTTTGCCCGTCGTTAATTTTTCCAACAAGGGCAACAAGCTCGCCACAATTTTGTCGAAATACGCACGCTCATATTTGGTGGCTGACCGCAGGCCCGCCAACACATCGTCGCCCTCCCCGGTTTCCATCAATAGTGTTTCAATCGCGATCAATCGATTTGACCGCCCTTTCAAATGCGCCGGTATGTGTTTGTTGCCCGGTTTTTTAAGCGCCGCTTCTTTCAACGCCATGGCTTGCAGAAACGTTTCATCCCCATCGAAGTAGTACAACGCGTATTCAACAAACAAATCATCGATGTTAGTCACGTGCTTCAGGATGGTTTCGTAATCGGGAACCCGCCCCAAGGCCACCAGGGCTTTCGCCACAATATTGACAAAACGCCACACAAACTCACGAAACACGGCCGAATTACCCTCGCCCGATACCTGAGCTGCCGTCCGTCCGGCGACTTCCGTTATCCGGTTGAACGTCCCAATGGCGTTATAACGGGCCGACACGTCCGGGTAGCCCAGGTGAAACATATAAAACTGGCGACCGGCCTCCGCCGCCGCATCGATCATATGTTTCAGAATGCTCGCATCCCCTTTCGGGTCCAATGCGATCGTGATATCACCGCGCGCAATATCCTGCCGCGCCATCACGACCAGTGCCGCCGATTTACCCACACGTGTCGTACCATCGACTAAGGTGTGGCCTGTGCGATCAACCAGCGGCATGATGATGTCGCGCTCCCTGAGCTCAACACCGTGCAAGGTCGTTATGCCGCCGCCTTCGGGTAATGGACGAAACGGATTAAAAGCGCTATCAGCTCGTGCTAGCCGGTAGTAAACCGTGTCCTCCCAACGTGACTCATGCTCGCGCACCCATCGCGTTGGAAATCCTGGGACCACATACTTCTGAAATCGGGCGCGTCGCGTATCATGCAAGCGTTGCGTATGACGTTCGCCCCATTCAAATCCTTTACCCAGGAACAGAAAGTTATGACTGACCGGCAACTTGCTCACCGGCATGTCATACCGTTTCATGCGACGCAGATTGCGCTGGTAGCGCACAATATGGAGCCCTTGCGCAAACCACCACACGGCGACCAACGTTAATAGCACGCACGCGCCATAACCCACCGAGGGCGTCATTAAAAACCACTCCGGCCCGCGTGCCGCCAGCATGCCGCAAATGAATGCCACGGCCGCCGCCGACAATTCAACCGGTGGCCGAAGCAGCGCTTCGATCGGGTGGTTAGCTGCCATGTTTCGCTTCTCGCCTCACTGCGTTTTCTTTCTTTTTGCTCACCAACAACGACATCAGCACCGATTTGCCAGCCCGTGTGTTTCCGATCACCAGCGTATGGCCTAGGCAATACCCCCCTGTGTGAGTCTTTTTCAACTCACCAGGCCCAATCTGCTTATTGGTCATGAATCGCTCTCTGGATTAACACCGGATAGTGGTCAATGTTGAAGGCTTCGGCGATCGCATCGCCATTCAGTACATGCAGCCGTAAGCCGTATTGTTGGCCCAGCGTTTGAATCTCGCGCCACGTCGCCATGTCACGCAGCTC
>JBBKXJ010000333.1:0-2981 GCA_037969395.1 Pseudomonadales bacterium | reverse complement strand
CATAAATCGACGGCCCCATTATGATAATTTTTTAATGAAAATAAGTAGAAACTAACAATGAGCAGCATGACCGAATTGAACACGCCCCCCTCGCCGGCCGGCGAACTCACGCTGAAAACCGTCGCCATGCCGAGAGACACCAACGCCAGTGGTGATATTTTCGGCGGCTGGCTGGTTTCGCAAATGGATTTGGCGGCTATGGTCGCCGCGCAGCGTGTCGCCAATGGCAGGGTGGCCACCGTGGCGATCGAGGGGATGAACTTTATGGTGCCGGTAAACGTCGGCGCGCTGGTGAGCTGTTTCGCTGATATTGCGTCGGTCGGGCGCAGCTCGATACAGGTGCAGGTTGAGGTGTGGATAACCAATCAGGGTTCAACCGAGCTAATTAAGGTGACTGAAGGAATGTTTGTGTTCGTTGCCATCGATGACAACGGTCGGACGCGGGCAATTGGTCAACCCTCGACCCCAGCACACTAGTCCGGCAAAACAACTACCAATACGAGGCTTTCGGCTTAAACGCGTCAGCCGCTGCGGGCGGCTGTATTTCGATTGTCCTGGCGCGTGGTTAGTACGGCCAGTAAGTAACTTTTTCCTGGCGGGCTGCATCGTTGCGCTTAGAATTTGCGCAGCCCCCCAAGCAGCACACCGATTGAGCATCGACGCTGTGCAGGGCATTTCGTATAAATTATATATTTGATATGTCAAATAAAATGGCTAATATGCAGTTATGCCCAGCTCAGCCAAAGTTACACAGCACAAATTCGTTTATCTAATGGGATTAGCCCGTGGCGCACTGATGCGCAATCTGGATCGGCGCACGCAGGCGCAAGTCGGCATTTCGGCAACCCAGTTTGGTGTGCTGTTTGTGATTGCAGAACAGGACGGCTGCCTGATTAAGACAGTCGTGGAAGTGTTGGCCATCGATCCTTCGGCAATGACGCATATGCTCAAACGTCTCGAAAAGGCCCGGCTCGTGAAGCGGACAGCCTGTGCCGACGACGGACGTGCGACTCGGCTGTTTCTGACTGAACAGGGCCGCGAGGTCGTGGCTTTCGGTGCGCGCTCCATGCGCGACATCAACGTCGAAATCTGCGCCGATTTCACGTCCGCCGAATTGGACACCGTCGCCCGTTTTCTGCAAACCATGATTGCCCGCTTTTCTTCCGAATAAAGAGGTTCCTATGACTCAGAGCACTCTTACCCCCGTCGTCAAAACGCGCAGCAAACTGAGCTCCCGGCCGGAGGATGATCGATGGCACAGCACAGCCTGTATTCTTTGCTCGATCAACTGTGGTATCAAGGTGCAAACCGAAGACCGGCATATAACCCGCATAACCGGTGATAAAGCGCATCCGTTATCGGCAGGTTATGTATGCGAAAAAGCGCAGCGGCTGGATTACTACCAGAATGGCGCAGATCGGCTGACCAGTCCAATGCGCCGCCGCCCTGACGGCAGTTTTGAGGCTGTCGATTGGGACACCGCGATTCGTGAAGTCGCAGCCGGTCTGCAAGGCGTGAAAGACCGCCACGGCGGGGAGGCGATTTTCCACTATGGCGGTGGCGGCCAGGGTAACCATGTGGGCGGCTTATATGACGACGCCCTGCTCAAGGCGCTGGGCGTCAAGTACAAATCCAACGCCCTGGCGCAGGAAAAAACGGGTGAGTTTTGGGTACACGGCAAGATGTTTGGCACCGGTAGTCACGGCGATTTCGAGCATTGTGAGCTAGCTATGTTCGTCGGTAAAAACCCGTGGCAGTCGCATGGCTTTGCCAAAGCCCGTGCGGTCATCCGCGATATTCAGAAAGATCCACAGCGCGCGATGATCGTCATCGACCCGCGGGTCAGCGAGACCGCCGCCAAGGCTGAGTATCACCTGCAGCTTAAACCTGGTACCGATGCCTGGTGCCTGGCCGCGTTGGTCGGAATATTGGTGCAGGAAGACTGGATCAAGCGCGACTGGATGGCAGAACACAGCACCGGCTTCGCTGCCATCGAAACCGAGTTGCACGCCATTGACGTGGCTGAGTACGCCAAAATTTGCGGTGTCAATGAAGAACTGCTGCGCGCGACTGCGAAACGCATAAGCGAGGCGAAGAGCTTCTCGGTATTTGAAGACCTTGGCATGCAAATGTCGGTGCACTCCACCCTCGGCAGCTGGTTGCAACGGCTGACATGGGTCTGCACCGGCCACTATGGACGCAAAGGTACCGCCAATGCCTTTGTGCCGTTTCTGTCGCTGTCCAACGCCAGCAAGGGCGACCCCAGAGCGAAATCCGGCCCTGGCAAAAAGCGCGTATCACCCGTTGTCGGCGCCAAAATCATCATCGGTCTCGTTCCCTGCAACGTGATTGCGGATGAGATTCTGACCGATCATCCCAAGCGTTACCGGGCGATGATTATTCAAAGCGGCAACCCCGTCCATTCGTTGGCCGACTCGCAGCGCATGCGTGAGGCCATTCGTTCGCTGGAGTTTTCAGTCGCGGTCGATGTTGCGATGACGGAAACCGCCCGTGAGGTAGATTACGTCCTGCCCGCCTGCAGCCAGTTTGAAAAAGTCGAAGCAACCTTTTTCTCGATGGACTTTCCTGACAATGCGTTTCATCTGCGTCAGCCGCTGTTCGAACCATTGGAGGGCACATTGCCCGAAGCAGAAATCTTCGCCCGTTTGCTCGAAGCCCTTGGTGTTTTCGGCGACCAGGATTACCGCCTGCTGCGACGTGCAGCCAAGCTTGGCCGCACGGCATTTACCGCTGCTTTCACCGCCAAAATCGCGCTCAAACCGAAGTTAATGAACTACGTCGCAGTCTTGCTCTACCGCACACTCGGTCCCACCCTGCCGAAGGGCATGGAGTCTGCCGCTGTCGTCTGGGGGTTGTGCCTGCTGTTCGTACAAGCGCGGCCGGAAATGGCCAAACGCGCCGGCTTCGGCGGCATGCTGCCCGTGGCCGCGAATCGTCTGTTTGACGCCATGCTCAAGCAG
>JBBKXJ010000332.1:0-3547 GCA_037969395.1 Pseudomonadales bacterium | reverse complement strand
TCGCCCTTACCCTTGTGTGAGCACGATCACATATCAACAATCGCACAACCGGCGGCATTGGGCCGGTAGGTGTAAGCAGGCAGGAATCGACTACACCGTCAGCATCTCATCTGTCGCATAACTGCATTACTCACGGCGAGGAATTCAGTTGTGCCAATGAATATTTGCCAGCGAAGCCGTAGCATTTTGTTATTTTTCTTCTTGCAATGGTTCATACATGGCTTCAAATTTCTCCTTACTCACCGCGTATCCATCTACGCCGGCTTCGTCGTTGTAAACGAGATAGTCGCCCTTCTGATAGTGGGTTTCACCTTCCAGCGTTTTTATACTGCCTGCCTTTTCCGCGACGATTGCCCAAACCGGTTTTGATTTGAAATACTTGCCCGGGCTAATTTGGGTATAAGTGGCGGCAAAGCTATCCGCATCGACGGTGTAGGTATCATCCTGGTTGTTTAGCAACCAGTCACCGCGTTTGCAGGTTTGTGAATCACCCCATTTCTGGTAGGTAAATCCTTCGGTGTCCAAATCCAGCCGAACAGCGGTGACATAGTTCGATGGCTTTTTTCTATATTTCGTTCTTGCCGGCATCTTTGAGCCTCTGAATGAATCAACCGTTCAGTGCAGGTTGAAGTGTGAAGGAAAATCGGCGGCTTGCACCAGCTTTTCTCCCGCTATGGTACCAATAGTCTGCAATGTTTTCATGTTCTCCGGCGCGTCCATTTCCGTCAGTGACGCTATATCTTTGGTTTTAAGATTAACACCGAGATCATCGCGAAGATAACTTTTACTCAGTTCGACATTGTAACGCTGATAGGTGAATAGAGGCTGTTCAGAGATAAGATCCTTATTGAGAGTACCCAATTCCCGGTCTATCTGCCTGGCAGTTCGGCTCTGCGACATCCACTGCATCAAGGTTTCTACCAGTGCAGCACAGTCATCCATCAAGGCAACCAGCGACTTGACTGCATTGCCGACTTCAATCGACGTAACGCCCACTTCCGGATCGCGGAATCCCGTACCGAGCGATATTAACAGCAAGTTATCCGCCCCAACCGGCCACTTCACATTGTATCCGTCCAACGTCGCAAACATGAAGGCCTGCAGCGCCGGATTGTTGAATGGGCTCACACCACCATCGACAAAGGTACCGCTTGCCGGCTTTTTTCCTTCACGACGCAGGATATCAAGTGATTCCCCCACAAAGAAACGGGGAGCAGCGGTCGAGGCGCGCACGACTTGCCACAGCGGGTAGTCTTTATTGGGAATGGTATCGCGACCCGATCTGCCGGCGAAATACCTGCCGTTCGGGTTGTTCGAAATTGGCCAGGCGCTGCTGGTGTCCAGTCGTTTCGTGACAATCAGCAAGCCGGTCTGCAGGCTGTCACTGCCCATGGTTGTCGATTTGTCGAACACCTCTTTGAGTTCCGTGACGAGTGACTGTTTACCGTATAGGGCGCGGACAAAGCCCTGGCGAAATAAGCTCTTTCTGAAAACTTTGCTACCGAGTTTATTGTAACTCGCTATCACTTCATTGACCGTCATCCCTCTGGCGAGCGCAGCCGCAATAATTGCACCGGTAGACGTTCCGGCGATCAGGTCGAAGTAGTGGCACAAGCGAAACCGGTCATCGTTACCGTGGCGTTTCTTCAGCAGGGCCTCGACTCTTAACAGCATGGCCAGTGTAAGAATACCGCGCAACCCGCCACCATCGAGCGCAAGAATGCGTTTGGGACCTTCGTTGGTATAATGTTCGTCCCGGTTAAGCACAGTGTAGGGCATGATCAGCTCCTCGATCGCGTTTTTAGAATTGAGACTAGACGACAGCTACGCTGGCGACGGTTCCAGAAGTTCAAACGGTTCAAGCGCAGCTTGGGTCTCAGCCGCTGTTAGCGCTAATACCTCACAAATTCTCATGGCCTGATGCGTGGCCGAACGCAGGTCACCCAATTTGGCGGCATGCTTATCGATCACGCGCTGGTAAACCATTGCTGCTGTGGCAAGATCACGGCTGAGAAGACAGGCCTCTGCCAGCGTCAGTGCGGCCCAAAAGTCATTGCCATCTTCGGCGCTGCTCACCAGGGCTTGCACCTTCCCGGCAATTTCCTGAGCGTGCACCAAGTCGCCCAGATAAAGCGATTTGGTTGCCGCATTTATGCCGGTGTAGTAACTCTGAGGATCTGCCGTGAAAGCGGTCAGGTACAAATCGCGTGATTTGCGCAAATGGAGTTGGCGACCGGATTCCTGAAAGCGTCCGTCCCATGCGGCACCGAGAATACCCATGGTTTCGGGATCACGATGCCCGGCGGCATACAATGTAGAGAGTTCATCAATCGCTTCCTGGTATTTCCCAAGACGCCGAAGTGCTAGTCCTCTCTTCTGCACTATTTCAATCGATTTTGGGAAAACTATCTGTGCACCCGCCAGCACATCTAGTGCTGCATTGCTGTCTCCAAGACTGATAAGCCCGGTCGCTGCAGCGAGTATTGGGCCCGGTGATGCAAACAGACCTGGTTGGTCGGATCCCGTCAGCTCTATCAATCGCTGCGAGTTTTCTGCTTCGACCGCAGCAGCAATTTTGAGCATCAACGCCCTAACCGCGCCGTCAATCTCCTCCGCAAGCTTAACAGCGTCGGATGGAAGCGGAAGCTCCTTCAAACCGTACAACAATCGCAGCAAACCCGCCCCATGCGGTCCTTCCGGACTCTCACTAAAGTCGACATACAAACTGCTGCGAGCGAACAGCGGTAATTTTTCATTGTCCAGCTGGAGGAAAACGAATGCAAAATCCTTACGGTCTGCCTTTAACGTATTCATCGCATCGCGTTCTTTCCTACACCAGTCAGAATTTCTGGTGCGACTGGACCAGAGGACGACGCCTGAAGAACTTGCGAACAGTGCATCCTCCAACGATGAGGATAGGGTACTCCCGGCCACCAGCTCGAACTGATCGAGAAATGGCTCCCAGCCGGCCATTTTGAATACATCGTACAGCGCCAGAGCCCAGCCTCGGTCGGAAGACCGATAACTGATAAAAACATCGTATTCATTGTCCTTGCGCTCGGGCGGTGGCGGCGCATGTTGCAGCCATCTTTGCATCAACGCGAGTTGCTGCTTTTCATGCTCCGACATGGTGTTCATAACTCAATTTCCTGGCTGTTGTGTATTTATCCAATCTCCGACAGGTAAGCTTATGGCCCTAACAACCTGACTCTGTACCAATCTGTCCAGAATATCAATGGACTGCAAAAGCGACTGGAAAGACGAATATATTCCGGTAAAGTTTTTCGTACCTGTTCATCGATAATGACAGGTATGAAAGATATATTTGCGGCGGTTGCTATCCCCACGTCGGCCCCTTATGTAAAAGTTAAGGCTTTCTAATTTCTCATCGAAATACAACACTTTGCTTTTCTCGCGCTAACTGCAATTCTTATTTGCGCAGTGCGTACTACCTCTGACTACTGACTTACTCATATACTACGCATTATTGAACCCTTATTTTGACAATGCGTGTTCTAATCTATCAGCTAATGGCACTTAGTTAAGC
>JBBKXJ010000331.1:0-5767 GCA_037969395.1 Pseudomonadales bacterium | reverse complement strand
CTGTGACACGGTTTGGTCAAGCAACTAGCCTGCGCGCTTGCTATCTTCCATTATTAAGATGAGCTCGATAGCGAACCCTTTATGCCGTTTAGTATTAACTTAAAGCCAAAAACCGTATTTTTAGCGCTTCTCTGCACAGTGCTGGCTCTGTTGGCAGCAAACGTCGCTGGCATTGTCGCCAAGTTATATCTTGGTCATCCGTATGTGTTTGGCTTGGTGTCATTGTTTAATTTTGACACCGAAGCTAATATTCCTACAATTTATTCGGCGCTGGCAATGCTGTTCGCCAGCGTTTTACTGTTGTATATATGCGCCAAGCAGCGAAGCCAGCACCAACCCTGGGTAGCCTGGCTTGGTCTTGGGCTAATATTTATCTACCTTGCAATTGATGAAGCGGTATCAATTCATGAGCACGCAGGGCTGCCATTCGAACAGTTCGTAGACGCCTCCGGGCTGTTATTTTTCACCTGGGTGATCCCATACGGTATCGCACTGCTGCTGCTAACGCTGACGTACTGGAAGTTTGTTATGGCGCTGCCCAGGCAAATAACTATTTTGTTTATCACGGCAGCAGTCGTTTTTATAACAGGTGCCGTTGGCTTTGAATTGCTCGGTGGCCGGCAGTATGAGGCGTACGGCGAGGATAATATTGTCTACGCTATACTATATACGTGTGAGGAGTCGCTTGAGATGCTAGGCGTTGCGATCTTCATCTACGCGTTGCTGCTATACATTGCGCGCCGCATTAACGACAAGCCATTAATTGATAACCTTGCATGAGATTGATAAACAAACTGATACGTCGCAGTCCTAAACTGACAAGTCTCGATATTGACCTGCGGCTGCGGCGTGCGGAGTGGCGCGACGAAGCTGCCATTATTGTTTACCAAATGGGCAAAGTCGGTTCGTCAACTGCGGTGGCGTCATTGCGTGCATCGGGGCTGCAGCAGCGCATCTACCACATCCACAGTCTTACCGGCCAGGGTTTCGATTCACGCAAGCATATGTATGAGCGCATGTTTCCGGGCCAACCTATCGACCTGCAACGTATGCGCCACTTGTTGGTCAGTGAACAGCTACAAAAACGTCTCGGCAATGGTCGACGCACGCCTAAATGGAAAGTGATTACCCTGGTGCGCGACCCCGTGGCGCGTAATATTTCAGACTTCTTTCAGGTGATAGACTACTGGTTGCCCGGCTTCGAACAGCGTGTTCGCGCCGGTGAGCTCGAAGTCGATGAGTTAATTTCGACTTTTATGCGTGAATATCATCATGACGAGCCGCTTAACTGGTTTGATATTGAACTGAAGCAGGTTTTGGGGGTCGATGTATTCGCCAGTGAGTTCCCAAAATCTGCAGGGTTCAATATTTACAAGCGCGACCGCGTTGAAGTGCTGGTATTGAAGTTAGAACAATTGAATGCAAGCTCTGCGGCAGCTTTCGGTGACTTTCTTGGCCTTGAAAACGTCGATATTATCGGTGCCAATGCGGCAGAAGACAAAGATTACCACTCGCTCTACAAACAGTTTAAGTCCGGGTTAAAACTGCCGGACGAATACCTGCAGGAAATGTACACTTCGAAATATGCGCAACAATTCTACAGCGCGGATGAAATCCAGCAATTTCACGATCGATGGAAGCGGTAAAGAACGAGAGTCATGCCCAAAATCAGTAACCTACGGCGTTTGCCAACGCGGTTAAGAAACCGGATTCTAGGGTCCGTCAAAGCAGTTAACACCAGTGAACCCGTGATCGCGTTAACCTTCGATGATGGCCCGCACCCTGAGTACACGCCCCGCCTGCTCGATATTCTGCAACGGCATGACGCTCACGCTACGTTTTTTATGGTGGGAGAATCGGCGCAGCAATACCCGCACCTTGTGCAACGTGTCGCCGAGGCCGGGCATACTATCGGTAACCACGGTTGGGACCACGCTTCGTTCCCGCTGCTTACCGGCGCCCAGCGGCGCGAGCAAATGCGGCGCTGCGAGCGAGCATTGGCGCCCTACGGCGAGCGCGTGTTCCGCCCACCTTACGGACATCAAAACCGCGCGTCGCGACTTGATGCGTTACTGCTGGGTTATCAAGTCATTGCCTGGAACAGCATGGCGCATGATTGGCTGGACCACGATGCAGACACTATGCTCGATGCCATAAAGGATGGTCTCAAACCGGGCGCCATCGTACTGCTGCACGATACGCTGCACACCATGCTAGAACCGCATTTCGGCGACCGCGATGCCGCGTTCGAGACTGTCGATCGGCTGCTTACTGAATTCAAAGATCACTATCGCTTCGTTAACATTATGGAACTATTAAACGCAGGGCGTGCGCTTAAGCAACCCTGGTACCGTCAACCCGACGCCGAATGGATTGCCAGACTGGCGTAACTCGCGATATGAAAACAAGCGTCATTATTCCTTGCTATAACGCCGAAGACACCATTGGCGCGCAGCTACAGGCGTTAGCAACTCAGCAGTGGTCTGAACCCTGGGAGCTGCTGGTCGTTGATAACCGTTGCACCGATGGCTCCATGGCCGTGGTTAAAAAATTCCAGGAACAACTGCCGAACCTGCGTATAGTTGATGCTCAGGCTCGACAAGGGCAGCCGTACGCCGTGAATACCGGTGTGCAAGCCGCTCAGGGTGAAAATGTATTGTTTTGCGACGCCGACGACGTTGTCAGTGATGGCTACGTTGCTGCCATGAGCAATGCGCTTGTCGAGCATGATTTCGTAGCGTGCGGATTCGAAGAGACCAGGCTGAATGAACTCTGGGTACAACAAAGTCACGCCAATTTGCAGAAAAATGGACTGAGTCAATACTCCTACCCGCCGTTCCTGTCTCACTCCGGCGGCGGCGTCATCGGCGTTAAACGCGCGCTGTTTCAAAAGTTTGGCGGCTTCGACGAATCGCTGCCTATCCTGCACGACACGGATTTTTGCTGGCGTTTACAGTTAGCCGGTGTAGCACTGACTTTTGTGAGCGACACAGTAGTGCATATTCGCTATCGCAATACCTTGCAAGGACTGTATCGTCAGTCGCGCAATTACGCCGAGTTTAATGTGCTGCTGTACAAGCTTTACCAGAATCGAGGCATGCCGGAAATTACCTTTAAATTAAGCTTGCGGAAATGGGCAAGCTTGACGTCGAATCTGCGCTTGATTCGCAGCCAGGTCGGGCGAGCGCGGCTTGCCTGGCAAATCGGCTGGTGCGTGGGCCGCTTGCGAGGCTGTATAAAGCACCAGGTGTTGGCGCTGTAAATGCAGCTGTTTCTGCAACTGTTCATGAAACCGCGACTGCGCGCTGCATTGCACCTGCCATTCGGTTTTGGTGCCAAACCTGGCAAAATATGCCGCTGCTAACCAGGCTTCGCTGCCAGCGCAGAGCGGCGTGGCAACAATACCTGTCGCTGCGCGGGCGCATTGGCGGCGACTACAAACGCATCTACCATTACCATATACGCAAAACAGCCGGCACCAGTCTGAACTCGGCTTTCTTAAATACCTTCGGCATTGACTATGAGCAGCTCGAAGAGTGCCGACGGGTGCGCAAGGGCGGTCTGATATTCGCCCAACACAACTGGCCCGTTATAAAACGCGGCAAGTTTTTCTACGCCAGCTCGCACGCCGCCGTACACCAGCTCAGCCCGCCGTCGGGCACGTTCACCGTGACGGTGCTGCGCGACCCGGTGGACCGTCTGCTGTCGCACTATCGTTACCTGATGGCCATCAGGAATGATCCGCAAGTGCGACAAAACGAAGCGCGCTGGATGGAAACTCTGCAGCGCGAGATGCAGTGGCTGGGTGATTCGTTCGCCGATTTTCTGACACTGATTCCGCGCGAACATCTGCAGCGTCAGCTTTATACGTTTTCAGAGCGGTATGACGTAGAAGAAGCGACCAGGGCAATTCTCGATTGCTCGGCCGTGTGCTTTACCGAAACTATAGATGCGGATCTTGAGCGGCTGGCGCGCCAGCTAAATCTGCCGCTGCAGTTACGGCATGAGCGTCGCTCGGCACCGTTGCCACGGCCGCCGCAGGCCGATCTCGAACAAGCCCGGGCTCTGCTTGCGCCAGAGATTGAGCTGCTTAACCGAGTGCGCCTACGACTCGCCGTGACGAGCGCGAGCGCCGCCTAGCCGTGCCGCAGTTCAGCGTTGTTATTCCCACCTACAACCGTGCGTCGCTGCTGTGCAAGGCGCTGGATTCAGTTTTTGCGCAGCGCTGCAGCGACTACGAAGTCATCGTTGTTGATGATGGTTCTACCGATGACACCGAACTAACACTGGCTGCTTATGCAGATAAAGTCCTCTATCTGCGCCAGCCGAATCAGGGGCCGAGCCAGGCGCGTAACTACGGTGTAAGTCGGGCGCAAGGCGATTACATCACGTTCCTGGACAGCGATGACATGTTTGTTCCCTGGACGCTGGAAATCTACCAACAAGTGATTGAACGCTTTGACCAACCCACGCTCATTCTCGGCAGCATGACCAACTTTACCGAAGAAAGCGACTTAAAGGATCTTGCGCAACAGCCGTTAAGCGCAACGCGCTGGGATGATTATCTAGAGGCCGCTCCCGCGCGCTATCCAATCGCTATTCCGGGCGCAATTAAACGTGCAGCACTGCAGCAAATAGGCGGTTTTGCGGTGGGAAATATTTGCTCCGAGGGGCATGATCTTTATCTTCGTCTCGGCCTGGCGCCGGGGTTTGTGATGGTCAGCGCGCCAGCGGCATATGCTTACCGGCAGCATACGTTGACGCAGAGCCGCGATATTGGGCCGCTGTACCGAGGCGCGCGGTTGTTACTGGGACGAGAGCGCGTCGGCGCCTATCCCGGCGGCAAACAGCGTCGAGCGCAACGCGCGAGCCTGCTGATGCGTAGCCTGCAATATTCTATTCGGCGCTGTTTTGAGTGGGGTAACCCGTTACGGGCGGTTGAGCTTTATCTGCGTGCGCTACCACAGTACGTAAGGGCCGGCCAGAAACGCGATGCGTGGCGCGATGGACGTGTCGCGGCAAGGCAGTTAAAAGCAGCGCTAAAGGCACGCTGGGGTAAGCGGCGGCGCGCCTGAGTCAATCCACATTCAAATAGAGTTTAAAGGCGAGCCCTATCAGTTCATACGCTTTGCCGTTCAAATGAATGCCATCCCTGGTGAGATTTTTGTCCAGTTTTTTGTTCGGTGCCAGGGATTCGTTTAGATCAATGAACTGCAGGTCCATTTGGTGGGCATATTCTTTCAGCAATACATTGAGTTCGAGTATTTCGTCATTCCACTGCGTTAAGCTATTACCAACCAAAATTGTTGACGCAATATACGGTGTGGTGCCGTGTGCTAACAGTCCCTCCACGATTGCCTTGTAATCCTCAACCACGTCGCTAACCGGGCGTCCCATGCGCATGTCGTTATAGCCAGCCAGGATGAAGGCCTTGCTGGCGCCTAGCGAATAAATAGAATTCATGCGGTAACGAATGCCGCCAACGTGGTCGCCGGCAACGCCCCGATTGGCGATATCATGACCGGGCAGCAATTCGTTCCACTCCGCGCCATCAACCAGCGAGTCGCCGATCATTACGATATCGGCCCGTGTGTTCTGCTTATCAAAAAAAGATTTTTTGTCGAGATAGTAAACTTCAAAGCGTTTCCGTTCGTGAGCTTGCAGTGCAAGCTCGGCAGCAGTGGCCTTGCCAGTGACCAGTTGCTTAACATAGAGAATTTGCTTGAAAGGAAATACCTTATAGGTGCCGACCACCAGCCCATAAACG
>JBBKXJ010000330.1:0-11464 GCA_037969395.1 Pseudomonadales bacterium | reverse complement strand
GAGTTAGATCAGTTTGACAGTCCCATTCTGGTGGCTGGTTGCCAACGCTCTGGCACCACGGCGCTTAGCCGCACGATTACCACCAGCGATGGCATGGTGAATTACTGCGTCGGTGTTGACGATGAACTGGACGCGGCCTTAATTCTTTCAGGGTCTGTAAGGCACTCGCCACGCGGCCGGTACTGTTTCCAGACCACTTATTTGAATGAGCGTTACGCCGAATACGCTCGCAACAAGGGCAAATATCAGCTCATCTGGATGATCAGAAACCCGTTTTCAGTGGTGCATTCGATAATGGATAACTGGAGTAGCTTCGCGTTTGACGAGTTGTTCGATAGTTGCGGGCTTGCCGTTGCGACTGAGTTGCAACAGCATAAGTTTAGCAAGCACGGTAAATCTGCCATTCCAAGAATTGAAAGAGCTTGCTTGGCCTACAATGGAAAAACCTCACAACTTTTTAATTTATCAAAAAATCTCGCTAGCGAGCACTTAATGGTGGTCGACTACGATTTACTGGTTAAGCACAAAGAGAAAATTCTTCCCGATGTTTATGATTTTGTCGGCCTGGAATTTAAATATCAGTATTGCGAGAAAATACACAGCGGCAGCGAGAATAAAGCGGCGCGCTTATCCTCTTCTGATCGTTCTGTTGTCGAGCGATTGTGCACTCCCATCTATGAGAAGGCGAAGAGTTACCATTATGATTTTGACGCTCGCTGTTAAACTGGGGCTAATATTACCGATGCGCAAAAACTCACGGCTTTACTGTACTCCAAATTGAAAACAGACAATAAGAAGTTAAAATTTCTGTTTATCTCGGCCGACAAATATCCGCCATTCAGAGTCGATGTCACTAAACTGTTTGCACAAGAGCTGCTTGGCAGAGGGCACAGCATTGATTGGATATTGCAATCTGAAGCCGAATGCAAGAAGTCGTACCAGACAACCTGGGAAGGTTCTCGAGCTTGGATTGGCAAAGCGGATGCGGGATCCAGCCGTTTGGCCAGACTGCGCAAGCATTTATACGGCATCGGGCACGACTTGCTAATGTTTAAGCGGCTCAAGTCAGAGCAATACGACTTTGTGCAGGTGAAAGATAAATATATAGCAGCCGTGCTGGCAATTATTGCGGCCAAGCTTAACAAAACCAGGTTCGTGTATTGGAGCTCTTATCCGTTTCCAGAAGCCTCTTTATACGAAGTAAAAGTTGGCACGGCAAGGTATCCAGTATTTTGGTATATACGCGGGCGAGTCTTGCATGCCATCCTCTATCGTATCATTACGAAATTCGCCGACCATATTTTTGTTCAGAGCGAGCAGATGAAGCGGGATTTTGTCGAAAGTGGAGTCGATGCAAATAAATTGTCGCCGGTTCCGATGGGGTTTGTACCAGCGGATTTCGAAGTTTTTGAAGCAAACACGACAACAACAGACTTGCACGCCACCAGGTCTGTCGTTTACCTGGGTACGTTGATTAGAGCGCGTAAATTAGATTTTGTGGTAAGAGCCTTCGCGCAAGTGTTAGAACAGATTCCAAACGCAACTTTGCACTTTGTCGGTGCTGGCGAGGACCCAGAAGACGAAGAATTGTTGCGGCAAGAGTCCGCACGTTTGAATATTGGTCATGCGGTATTTTTTACAGGGTTGCTACCGCAGCAAGAAGCCATAGCGCACGTTAGAGATGCCGCTCTGTGCGTGTCGCCTTTTTACCCCACACCCATCTTAAACTCCACCTCACCAACGAAACTAATCGAATACATGGCGTTAGGCAAAGCAGTGGTCGCCAACGATCATCCGGAACAGCGACTGGTGTTGGAAGAAAGTCAGGGTGGAATCTGCGTGCCGTGGGAAGAAGACGCATTTGCCGGCGCAATAGTAGAAATACTGAATGATCCCGACAAGGCCAGGAAGATGGGTGAACTAGGCCGCGAATACGTCAACCAATACAGAACCTACAGCCATATAGCCGATAAAGTAGAAGCTGAATATTTGAAAATTTGCAGCTAAGCATACCATTGCATTTGTAAGCAACGACAAAAATTTGGGGCCATACATTGCGCTGCGCGAAGCATAAAACATGCACATTTTCGGCTTGTTTTATTTTAGTCGTGCACGCGATTGTCGCGTCAAACGTTTGTCTGGCACACACACCACACGACACTATCGACGCCCTGGCGGTTGATGATTCACAGCAATCCGATGCTGCAATATTCACGGTTCGTGCCGGTCGCCACCTTATGCGCTCATACGACGGTGGCGCCAGCTGGAAAGAGCTGGTCAACGGTATCGATGCGCGCTACTCCATCACCAGCGTTGCCTTACAATCTGGAAAAAACGACAAGTCCTCAAAAGTGTTTATGGCAACCGATGGGGACGGCGTTTATGCGTCTGAAAATGCGGGCGCGTCGTGGGCAAAAGCGAATACCGGCCTGCCTAGTTTGCGCATACAACAGCTTACCGTCGCGCCTGGCGGCGGCAAGTCTGCGCTTGTATTTGCTACCACCGCAACGGGTGAACTATTCAGGAGAACAACTGGTGAACCAGCCTGGCAGCGAATTTCGGCTGAAGGCATTAAGGTCACAGCTATCGCGTACCATCAACAGCGTGAAAGCCTGCGTATGGTAGTAGGCGATGACAGCGGTAAATTATATTTGTCGAATGACCGCGGCGAGAACTGGAAAAAGGTGACGGCGCCAGGCAATGCCGGTGCAATTACCAGCATTGCTGTAACTGAGGATGAAACCGATGACCCAGCAATATTTGTTGGAACGGAAAGGAGAGGCGTGCTGCGAGGCTCTAGCAACGGAACGTCGTTTGAACCGCCTGACGACTGGAAATTCGACAAGCACGCTATCGCCGTTGTTGTGTCGCCTGAGTTCAGCAATGACGCTACAGTTTATGCTTCAACCTGGCACGAGGCGCTATTAAAATCGGCAGATGGCGGAAAAACATGGAGGAAATTTGAGCAAGGGCTGAGTACGCACCCGCAGGCAGATTTGCCGGCGTTTTACTCTCCTTATTTTCGCCAAATAGCGATCGATAAAACCAGCAATACTATTTATCTGGCAGGTTTCGACGGTCTGTTTAAGAGTAGCGATAACGGCCGTAATTGGCTGCAGCTTGAAACCGAACCGGTAGGCAACATATGGGCGCTATCCCTGTCGCCTGAGTTTAATAACGACTTTGTCGTCGCCGTAACAACTTTCGACGCTGGAGCATACACAGCGAAAAATTCAGACCTGGACTGGTCGGTTAACAACCAGGGCTTACTTTCTACAAGGTTGCGAAAACTGGTTTTTTCGCCTGATTTTGCTAACGACCATACAGTGTTTTCCGCCGAAGACGAAGGTGACAACCTGCTTAAATCTACCGACGGCGGCAAACGCTGGGCCATTGTTAACCTGCGCCCTGACTGGTACGTGTATTGGAAGCGTAAAATCCTTGGCGGACTGCACCAGCGCGGCATGCCGGCGTCGTGGACAATAGACGTGCTTGATCAAGAGGAAAAGATAAGGGCCAACCCTAAAGGGCTGGTCGTGTCTCCTAGCTTTGCAGTTGACCGATTTTTATATATTGCCACACGTTACCGGGGTAATTTCGAGTCAACAGATGCCGTACAAACTCTGGACTATGCCGCACGATCTCCAGTCAAATTATGGAGTTTGGCGATATCGCCTGATTTCCTCGAAGATGGCACGCTGTTCGCGTCATCGCGCGAACACGGCTTGTACAGGTCGGTAGATGGAGGAGACGAGTGGCGGCAAATTAATCAGGGGCTGGATTTTCTTCAAGTCTGGCAGCAACAGGCTAAAGAAGACAAGGCGCGTATGAGCCCCGAACTGAGCCGTTCGAAATACTACGATATCTTATTGGCAGTCTCACCGAATTACAAAAACGACAAATCGCTATTCGCAGCGGGCGGCGAGGGGGTTTTTAAGAGTGTTGACAGAGGCGCAAGCTGGCAACAGAAAGGTCAGCAGTCGCTGACTGGTCATTTTATTTTCGCGATTGCTCTGTCGCCCAACTACGAATCCGACCAAACTTTAATCGTAAGTGTCAAAGGCAACGGATTATTCAAGAGCACTGATGGCGGTGAGACATTCTTCGGCATTGGCAGGCGATTAATCGCAAATAACCATGAAATGCGTCACATCCAGTTCTCCCCTTTGTATGCAGCCGACCAAACACTGTATGCGGTCTCATTGGAAGATGTGTTTCGGTCCACCGATAACGGCGTTAGCTGGCAGCTGATTGAGCGGCCTATCCGCATCGAGAGCGATAAGTATGATGTTATCAATTATCAAGGTGAATGGCAGAGGGTTCGCCAATCTGAGTTCAGCGCGCAGCGGGCATCTCGTTCAAAATCAAGTGACAGTACCTTGTCTTTCTCTTTCGTGGGGACCGGCGTGAAATGGATAGGTGGAAGATCTCCTAAACTTGGCCGCGGAGTCGTTTATCTGGACGGCAAGCGGCTTGCTGAAGTGGATCAGCACAGCCAATCCACCGTTAATTCGAGCGTTAACTATGAAATTGCTGACCTACCTTTTAAGTCGCATACGCTAGTGATCAAAGCCGTGGCGAATGATGCCGCCGGCAGCGAAAACAAGGGTATTTTAATCGACGCGTTAGATATCACGGGCAATCGGCGCTAAGCGTCCGGAGTTACCTATCTAAACCCGCGTAGTCCCAAAACACCTCCCCTGGATATAAGCACAACACCGACATCCTGGGTACCTCAATTGTGCCTGTAAACGGCATCTCACCGGTGCTGTCGTTACCAATATAAATCATTGGCTTATTCGCATTATCCGTTGAGTTGACCGAGCTGATGCCAGCGTCGCCGTCGGGTGCCGATAAGTCGCCAAACTCGGCGACCTTTTTTCCATTAAGGTATAACTTGATGTTGCTGCCGCTGTCGCGAAAGCCGAACACGGTGAATGCAACATGATAGCTTTTGTCGGCTTCGATTGCTGCGGTTAACTCAGCTGTGCTGGCTTCAACCGAGTCGTTGCTAAACATCTCCAGTTTGAGTTGGCCGCTGTCGACCAGCAAGCGCCAGCTGCCGGGCTTCTCTGCAATCATCGAGCGCTGCTTCACAGCTGCAGGCGTAACTGTGGCAATAAAGCTGAAGTCGCCGTCGTTGAAGTCGAAACGCGTATCGCGGCGCACGCTGGCCACACCGCCGTCAAAGGTAAGGATGTTGTTTTCCCGCTTTACGCCTGTAGAGGATATCTGCGCTTCAAAGTCTATCGCACCTATGTCGCGCCGCCAGTTGAAGTAATGATTCTGTAAATGATTGACTATAGGTTGGCTGACCGGAGATTGCAGCACGCCGGGCTCGGCGGCGGTTTCTTTTAGCACGAAGAGATAATCCCCCAAACTGAAATCGCCTACCAGCTGTTCGCTGTCGGCAAGCTGGTCGTGTTGTTCAACAGGATCGTCAGCGAGATTGAACAGCATGGTTTTATCGGCGGTGCCCGGCCTGCCGGCCGGGGAAAACACCAGCTTCCAGTCACCGTCGCGGATTGCATAGGTGTTGAGTATGCCGCTTGAATTTGTGAAGTAATTGTTTGAGTTTTTATTTTCCCATATCAATGGCGTCGGCCTTCGTTTAAGGTCATTCGTCTTTAGTACATCGAGAAAGCTGCTACCGTCAATTTTGTTCTCTGTTGGCTTGCCGGTGGCTATCTCCGCGAAGGTGGGAAAACTGTCAAAACTTGCTATCACCGAATCATTACTACTGTTTTCGGGAATGACGCCTGGCCAGCGCGCAATCATTGGCACGCGAATGCCGCCGTCGAACATGCCGGCTTTGAAGCCGCGTAGTTTGCGATTTTTAAGCAGTTGTTGCGGGTGCACCCCGCTGTCGCCGCCGTTATCGCTGGTGATTAGCAACAGCGTATCGTCGGTGATTCCCAGTTGGTTCAGCGTGTGGAGCACGCGCTTGATCTGCCGGTCGGCGTGAGTGACCAGGGCTGCGTAGTCGCCGCGAGAAGTATCGCAATTTTCGTCGTTACTGCCTGCCGAGAGGCAATAGTTTGTTTCCGAGTTGTCGAAATCCAGCGGCGGCTCGATTGGCCGGTGCGGAGCGAAATACCAGAGATTGAGGAAAAACGGCGTGCTTTGGTGGTTTGCTTGATTGTCTTCAATAAATTCTATCGCGGAATCGGTTAGCCGATCGGTTAAGTGCTTACCGTCATCGAAAACTACGGGCGCGTCTTCATCGAAGCTTAGCCTGTACTTCGTATAACTGAGATCTTCATTAGTGACAAACCGTACGCTGTGATCGAATCCTTTCGCTGGCGGCAGAAATTCGGGTTTTTGCGTGCCCATAAACCATTTTCCGACATGTGCCGTGCGGTAGCCAGCGTCTTTCAACACCTGCGCGATGGTGGCAACATCGCCGGGAACGCCGCGTTTCGAATCCGGTAACACGGCGCGTTTGAAGCCAAACCGTGAAGGGTGCTGGCCGGTGATAATCGCCGCTTCGGTTGGCGAGCATACCGGGCTGTTGACGTAGTATTGATCGAAGCGCATGCCCTGTTCGGCAACCGCGTCAATGGTTTCAGTTTGAATGTCAGTGCTGCCGTATGCCCCCAGGTCACTGATATCAAGATCGTCCAACATGATGTAAATGATATTGGGTTGCTGCCCGCCGTCGGCGGCGTACGCCAGCTGCCCACTCAGGCAGGCGACAAGTGCGTAGATAAATAGCGGTGTCGATCGGGTCAACGTAGTTCTCCGAGAGTGAATGAGGTTGATTATGATTTGCCCAGTGAATGTACTGTGAGGTGAGCTGCATGCCGCGCTCAAGGTCAAATTGCGGGTCATAACCTAGCAGCCGTTTGGCTTTATCGATACGTACGTGAGTGCGTGATTTATACAGCGCGAGCAAGGTTTCGTTAGGTACGTGTAGCGACTTCGTCGCTGTTGCTGATGGGCTGTGTTTTGGTGCCGCTCGTACCATTCGGGAAGACATTTGGTGCCGCCGCTCCTTGGGTAATAGTCGTTTGAGCGCTACAAAGGCCAGCTTAAAAGGTGGCGCTTTGGCAATGCGCCAGAATACTTTGGGGTCGCGCAGCCAATAAATAAACCTATGCAGCGTTTTTTTCTCCCTTGCGGCGGCCGCCTGCATTTGTGCAACCCTACTGGCCGCCACCACTTGCGTGCTTTCTATGCACAGCGTCGCTTCAAACGCGCCGTAGAATTGTTTCCAGGTCACCGGTTGCTCGCCCGAAATCAAAAAAACTTCACCGCTTACATCGGGTCGCGTAGCTGCCAGAAACATCGCATCGACCAGATCATCGATATAAACGGCGTTGCAAAACCCTGCGCCGCCATCCACCAATGGCACCAGCCCGGTTTGCAAATCGCTGACCGGCTTGTCGGTCCACGCCTTGCAGAACGGACCGTAAACAATGGTGGGTTGCAGTACCACAGCGGGCAGGTTTTGTTCGCGAGTCATCTTGACGACCACCTCTTCAGTTGCCCGCTTGGCGCTGGTGTATGGATGGTTGGCTTGCCCCCAGGGCATAGCCTCGGTGAGGTCGCCGTCGCTCGTCGCGCCATGCACGGCAAAGGTGCTTAGATGGACCAACCGTGCTACACCAGCAGCCAATGCCGCCGCGCACACATTTTGGGTACCCCGAGCGGCATCGCCGCTAAGTGCAGCTTCGTTGCTGGAATCATGCGCGCAGTGGAACACAACATCGCAGCCTTGCATGGCCTCGCGCACTTTGTCGGCTTCCGTCAGGTCGCCGTGAATCATGTCGAGCGGAAAGCGCGCAATACGCGATGCAGTGCTGAAGTTACGCACCAGGGCTCTGACCTTGGCACCTTCTTCGAGCAGCAAGCGTTCCACTACGCGACCGCCGATGAAACCAGTAGCGCCTGTGACCAGAACCGTCTTGCCTTGCAAGCACACTAAGCTGTTCTCCAGTGCGGTTCCGTTTGCACCGCAGCCCACGGCAGCTCCAGCGGGCGGCGCGCGGCGTAGCACGCATCAATCAGCTGCATGCAGCGACGGGCTGCGGTGCCCGATACCGACACGGGGCGGTCATTTTTAATAGCAGTAAAAAAGTCTTCGTGCTCGGCGATTACCAGATCAGAAGTGCGCTGCAGCGTGGTTAATGGTTCGCCTGCAAGCGTAGCCTGGCCAGTGATGCCCATCGCGCTGTCGTTAAATCTGAGGGCTACAGTATTTTCGGCGAATGCCAGTTCCAACGCTGCCTTATCGCCACGGATGATCGCCGTCGAGCGCAAATTACGTGTGCGGCTGAGCTCTACCGTGCCTTTAGCGCCGCACTCCATAGTTGCATCCAGTAAACAATCAGCCTCGACTCCTCCGTGGCTGTCGTCATAATAGTCGAACGTGGCAACATCACCCAGCCACCATAGCAGTAGGTCTATGCAGTGTGTGCCCAGGTCCATAAGTACACCGCCGCCGCTGAGATCCTTGCGCAGCAAGTAATCACTTACGGTCGGCCAGGCAAACACAAAACCGTAGCGAATGTCGAATGATGTGATGCGGCCAAGCATACCAGTGTCGATTGCCCATTTCGCAAACCGCGCGGTTTGCGCGAACCGCAAAATATGGCCAACTGCCAGCACTTTTGCGGCAGCTTCGGCCGCGGCCTGCATTTGCGCGCACTCTACCGCGTTCATCGCCATTGGCTTTTCTACTAACACGTGCACGCCGGCACTAAGCAGATTTACAGTCATTGCTGCATGCAGATTATTGGGCGTGGCGACAATAGCCGCATCAATATCCAGGTCGCTTAGCGCTGCAACATCGGTAAAGGTATGGGTCACGCTAAATTGTTCAGCCAGCGCCTTGCTGCGCGCTGCATTGGTGTCGACTAACGCCGCTATCTCACAGTCTTCGCGCCGGGCGAGACTCGGCAGGTGCAGGCGCTCTGCTATCGCGCCGCAACCGACGACAGCAAGCTTGTACTTTATCTCTCCCATAATTAACGTTGCCATCCTGGATTCAGCAAACCGCGAAGCATATCACTTGGCCCGCGTTACTAAAGCCAGTTTGTTGAGGCCTGCCGGTTTGCGTGCGCGCCATATTTTCGATGAGCAGTAATAAGTATTTGATAGTAAGAGAGTACCAGTAATTGACAAACAGCATTGATTTCAGAGCAATAATGCCTACAATGATTCGCGACTCTCAGCGCAATACTTCAGACCACTCCCGTAAATGACAAAACCACAAGAATCCTGGCCGCGGCCTGATGATATCGGTAAAGCTACGCGCTTGTGTGAGCTGGTGTTGCGGCAAGTCGTTACCCATACGTCCAATTTTTTGCGGGCCAGTTTAATCGAGTTATTCGATGCCTTCGATGAAACCGCTTTTAGCGAGGCGATTTCGGCCAAAGACAACGAAGCGCAGATTCTTCATTTCGATGCCATGCGTTACGTCAGACTGAATAAAGATCGGTTTATTAGTCTGTATCTGTTTCAGTTTGAAAGCAGCTTTGAGTCGCCGTTAGTGGTCAAACCGAGCGGCCAGACCTTGAACCCCGAGGCGTCGAGCCTGCACAATTTCTACGAATTATTCCTCGAAAACAAGGCAACGATCGATCCGATGGTCGCGCAAGCAACGGCAGCTAACAGCGACACGCTTGAGTATTTGCAGCTCTATTTCGACAGCATGCAGCGCCTGCGCACGATCGACAGCAGTCATCACCCGCTCGACCCTGAGCAACTCACTCATATATTTGGCCATGCATGCCGCGAACTGACTATTTCGGTTGAAGCGTTTTTCCTGCTGCTGAAACTGTGGAATACCGGCGTGCTGGAAAAGCTGCCGAGCATGTATGCCTCAACGCTGCAGATTTTGCACAAATCCGATGTGGCGTCCGTGTTGAATGGTTTGGTCTCGCAAAACGCAACCGCGGAGGGCAAGCGGCAGCTGAACGCGCAGCTGCTGTCTTCGCTTGAGGAGGCGCAGCGTCCCTTTGCTGCGCTGGATACCGACAACTTAATTCCAGACCAGGGAAGCGAAAACTCGATGCAGAGTGGGTCTCACATTTCAGACGCCGAACTTGTTTCCAAGTTAGGCAAGCTGCAGGCGCCTTTGGCGAAGCGGCTTAAGTCACAACAAAAACTGCCTACAGTGGATATAAGACGCATTGTTGAAAAAGTGCTGGAAGATAACTGGGCGAAGGGCAGTGCCGGTTTTCTATCATCGCTGCAGGAGGCTGCCATACAGTCTGTGGTGTTCCTGTTTGATGGCAGCGTTAACGACGAAGAGCTGCCCGCTGAAGTAAGAGTTCTTATCAATCAATTACAAATTCCAATTTTAAAGCTGATGCTGCTCGACAATGAGCGCTTTAAAGAAGGCAACCACCCGGCGATTTGTTTGCTCAACGAAGTTGCCTGCGCTGGCTCTGAATGGGGCGCGCGCACCGACCTGAATGACGATAGTTTCTATAACGAACTCGACAATATTGTTGGCTCCATTCTCGAGCAGTACGCCGACGATGCTCATATCTTCACCGAGAAATTGCAGCAGCTACAGAATTTCATGGCTGAACCCAGCACTGCAACATCGTCGCCTGGTGCGGCAGCTGCCAATAACTCGGAAAGCTGCCAGGCAGAAGCAGTGTCTAACAGGCAAAAAGTGGGCGCTGAAATCCTGCAGCGCATACACGGTAATTTGCTGCCACCAACCATTCTGGATTTTATTATCGGCAAGTGGCTGTCGGTAATGACCAACTGTTTACAAAAATATGGCGAGCAAAGCGATGAGTGGCGAGACACATTGCGCACGCTGGACGACTTGATCGACAGCGTGCGTAAGCATGACGACCCGACTATGCAGGCCCAGGCCAGAGAGAAATTCACTGGCATCCGCAACGATATGCTTAAAGGTTTAAGCAGGGTTTCTACCGATCAGAAAGACGCTCATCGGCAGTTGGAGCGCGTGCTGGCCGTGCAGGAACAAGTACAGAAACCCGAGCCGGTTAAAAAAGGAGCGGCACCAGACGGGTCCGAAACGGCAGGGGTGGACAAAAAATAATCGCTGTGACACGGTTTGATCAAGCAACCAGCTTGCGCGCTTGCTATCTTCCATTATTAAGATGAGCTCGATTGCGAACTCTTTATGCCGTTTAGTATTAACTTCAAGCCAAAAACCGTATTTTTAGCGCTTCTCTGTATAGTGCTGGCTCTGTTGGCAGCAAATGTCGCTGGCATTGTCGCCAAGTTGTATCTTGGTCATCCGTATGTGTTTGGCTTGGTGTCATTGTTTAATTTTGACACCGAAGCTAATATTCCTACAATTTATTCGGCGCTGGCAATGCTGTTCGCCAGCGTTTTGCTGTTGTATATATGCGCCATGCAGCGAAGCCAGCACCAACCCTGGGTAGCCTGGCTTGGTCTTGGGCTAATATTTATCTACCTTGCAATTGATGAAGCGGTATCAATTCATGAGCACGCAGGGCTGCCATTCGAACAG
>JBBKXJ010000329.1:0-14847 GCA_037969395.1 Pseudomonadales bacterium | reverse complement strand
CGGGACCTTCCCTAGCAGGGACGCTAGGGATAGAGCCTCCAGGGACGGATTTACGGCGTGTCCCGGAAATTTTCACTCTGTTCAGGCCGGTCTAATCGCTTAACTAAGTGCCATTAACCTCTATACCACTTGAATCAATTGACGAAGACGCTTTGGTGTATTTAAAGGATTCCGTAGTCAGGCATGGTAAAAAAATTGCCTAACAAGCGACTGTGATCCCAAAGCATGTATGTAACAAAAGTAAATTGATCATTTGCCACACATTACCGATGCTTCCAAAATACTTCCTCTGCGCCTGACTTTCTGACCGTCAGCTATCAACTCATCATCCAATAGGTCGACCAGCGGGTTGTGGCCGTTACTTGTCCAATAGCAGACATTCTGCGGCGGCATCGACCCTCCGCAGCTATCGGATAGCCGCCGCTCAAGCGACACGTTGAACGACGCGGTGAACTGGGAGAATCGGCCAGGAGCCGACGGTCAAGTGTCTCTTGCTAACCAGCAGGCGCTAGCGACTTAAGCAAATCCAGCGCATCAGCGGCTAGTTGTCGGGTCAAATCGCCGGAGGTCGTCTCGCGCGCAAGACTCGCTGCTTGCCCGGACCACAGTGACGAAAAATCGCTCCTTCCTAGCAACTCTGATTTTGCTTTCAGCGGAGCAAGAGCGCCGCCAGCCGTTGGGAATGCGGGTGCCTGTGCTGACATTGGCCCGACTTCGCGCATGACTCGATTTAATAATCCACGCGCTGGTCTGCCAGAAAAAACGTTGGTCAATGCCGTTTGATCATCTCGTGCGTCGCGCAGTGCGTCGCGATGTAAATCCGTGATTAATGATTCCGGAGTAAAGAGGTATGCGGTACCGACCTGAACTCCCGCTGCACCTAGAGCGAAAGCGGCAGCAATACCGCGCCCATCAGAAATTCCGCCAGCCGCAATCACTGGCACGTTCACCGCATCGACAACTTGTGGCACCAAAGCGAACGTTCCCGGTTGGGTCGCGATGTCCTCGGTCAGAAACATGCCGCGATGACCGCCAGCTTCATACCCCTGGGCGATTATCGCATCGCAGCCGTTGTCCTCAAGCCAGCGAGCTTCTGCAACGGTAGTCGCCGAGCTAAGCACTATGCAACCGGAAGCTTTAACCCGGTTAAGGAGCGCTCGTTCGGGTAGACCGAAATGAAAACTCACAACCGTCGGTTTATGTTCTTCAACGATCTCGCACATTATCGCACCAAAGGGGGCACGGCTTACGGCTGGTACAGGCATCGACCCGTCTAAACCAAGCTCCGAATAATACATTGCCAGGCGTTTCTTCCAGGCGACGTCGCGATTATCGTTTGACTTTGGCGGCGCATGGCAGAAAAAATTTAAGTTCAATGGCCTGGAGGTGCGTTGCTGTATCACACTAATCTCTTCGCGCGCTTTAGCCGCATCGAGCATGGCGCAAGGTAGCGACCCGAGTCCGCCAGCTTCACTGACAGCGATAGCCATGGCAGAACCGGATGCCCCTGCCATTGGTGCCTGGATAATTGGAATTTCAATACCAACGAGATCAAGCAGCTTGTCGTTAGGCCACATGGTTTCGACTCCTCAAATAGCCGCTTCGTTTAAATATGCATTTCGGCGAGCCGTTATCGTTTATGGGTCGTTCACAACTATACAGAATTACCAGCACCGCCGTCAGCAATGTGATCATACACTGGTCAATCGCATCCAGAAAATCCAGGGTCGGAAATTGAAAGCAACCGACCAATTCCCGACGTTCGTCGAGACTGCTGCATACAACCTACGGATAATAATTGAACGACAAGTTCCGCCTACACACGGCCGGTTGCGCAGTAGAATGGTGATTGACGGCACGCGAGTTTAGCCAGTTGGAAAAAACTCAATCGTACTGCAGTTTGTAATTCAAGCGTGGCCAATCGCTGCCGGATAACCACTCCAGCAAACGTTCTCGAAATGATTGCCTGGAAACCACTGCGCCCGTGCGCCACCACCAAACGACTTCGGCCGACTTTTCTCCTGCAATCGACGGATATACGTACAGGCATCCCACGTACTCACCTTCGGTGCTTTCCATTACCCACGCGAAGCTTCGAAGAGCCTCAAATTCTCGCTGATGCCAGGCTAAATCAATAAGGTTTTTCTCTTTGGTGAGACCCTCTGGCCAACTCGATTTTGGATTAGCGGCTTTTATATCCGCCGCGCTTTCCATAACGGCGCTGAAATCTCTTTCCAGGTCATTGATTGACAGCGCCTTCAGCGTGAATTGCCCCAGCATGTGGACGGCCGGAATTGAACTGTTTTTAAACAGCGGGTGCGGTTCCATCTAGTCATCCTGGCAGTTCAAACGGCATGCATTTGATCCCGATACGAACGTGGCGCCAATGGCGGCTAAGACTCAATATCGAGCGGGCTTATATAGAGGTGCCCTACAGTTTACTCGCATTTTGTTCGAAGCTTGGCATATTTACGTTGTTACCGATGCGAAAACGCGAAATCGGAAAGCGCCTTCAACGGCTTTCTCGGCCCGGCTAAACTGTAAACGGAGCTTGCACACGACAGCGCCGACTGGCTGAAACTGGACGATTCTACCAGTTCACTTTAACGTTCTACGATTGGCTTGAGCGGCCGCTGCGACTGGAGTAAGCTTCCGACAACCAGGGTGCATGAATTCACTTTTCATGGGAAATGAGGATGTTGTGCGACCCTTCATTCGAAATTTGCCGGCTATCGACATAGCGCGAATTTTGCGATTCGTACACTGAACTGTCAGGCGTCATTCCCAACCGCATCGCAACAGAAGAGGGATAGCCACATGAATTGCCATTTACTGGCACTCGTATTTCTCGCAACGTCTATGCCTTGCCTCGCGCAGGACGCAGTTATAACCGATGGTGACAAATACAAAGTCCTGCTGGAAAATCCCTGTGTTCGCGTCCTCGATTACCGCGACCAACCGGGGCAGGAGACTCACCAGCACCACCATCCTGCATTCGTAATTTACGCGCTTGAGCCCTTTGAGAGAGCTATCCATTTTCCAGACGGTAAGACCATCAGCCGCATCTTCAAAACAGGAGATGTCATTTGGTCTCCCGCGCAAACGCACATCGGCGAAAACATTGGCACAACGCCAACACGCGCACTCATCGTTGAGTCCAAACCGTCTGGTAAAGTGTTGCCAGAGTGTAGCGGTAAATGAATACGAACAAATCATTGCAGCGGACCCGGTTGCTGAATCGGCTAATTCGGCTTGTAGCCGTCTGCGTCGAGAATTTCAGGCCAGGATGGCTAGAAAGCTTTTGTTGACTATTTCAAGTGAATGGCCGCAGATTACTCAGAAAGAAAGCTCCGTTTAAACGAGTCATTACGGAAGATGATCTAGTTGTTCTTCCTTGCCACCAACAGTGGCCGCGAGATAGCGACTATTCGGGGAAAGACATTTTTCGCTTCGATGATAACGGCAAGGCAGTGGAACAGCGGGATGTTTTGCAAGTTATCACGGATCAGTCGGCAAACGACAACACGGTGGTTTAGGACGAGCACCCTGGAGAGATAAATTCGAATGATTCTGGTAGAGTTTTTAGCACTGTTTTTCTGCGGAACGTTTTTTGGTGCGGCAGTTTACATATCGATCGCGCAGCATCCGGCTTCGATGAAAGCGGGCGTGCCGGTTGCTGCCAGGTTTTTTCCGCCAATGTACGGGCTAGCGGCACCGATGCAGATCGTGTCGGCGCTCGTTGGTTCACTGGCGGGTTTGATCCAGTGGTTGCTGGCTGACAATGTTCTATGGGCTATCGGTGCCGCGTTTCTGATAGCGGTCATTCCTTTCACACTGGTGGTGCTCAAACCTATCAATGACCAGTTGCTGGATACAAAAACAGAGCGAACAGAATCTGAAATCGAAGATTTGCTTAACCGATGGGCACCTCGTCATTGGGTGCGAAGCATCGCGAGCGGGCTATCGTTCGCGATATACTTATGGGCAAGTGTAACTTCCTGAATCCGGAAATAGCCGGGACTTTTTGGAATACTTAAAACGGATATTAAGAGGGACATGATGAATAAAGCACAGCCGGAGAATGCAGCAATAATGCGCTTTCAGAGCGAGTTACCATCGAGAGGATACTCAATATGAGCCACTTGCAACGGTTTACCGAATACGCCGGGGCGTTTGAAGAAACATTGCTAGACGATGACTGGGCGAGACTGGAACAGTATTTTTCGCCTGACGCGGTGTATCTGCCTGGGGACGGATACAAAGCCGTGGGCCGGGAAAGCGTGCTACAAACCCTACGCGACAGCGTCAACTCGCTGGATCGTAAATTCGACTCAAGAGAATTCGTTGAGGAGCCGAGGTTGAGTGAGGCTGGCGCTACGGTAACATTGGCCTTTGCGGTAAAGTATGCCAAGCATGGCGTGCCGGACCTGACGAGTTCCGGGACCGAAACTGCAACCTTTGTCGACGGCACGATCGAGAGAATGGAAGACGTTCTCGACGAAAGTGCAGCCGCGGCTATGGCGGACTGGCTGGAAAAGCACCAACAATCGTTAGGCTGAGCTAACCAGGGTATCACTCAGGCTTCAGCTATTTTTAGTTGAGCTTTTGGCCGCTTGCGTTGCTTCTCTAGTCTGGATTTTAAAATATCCACCGGCCGGTGTAGGGTGACATTGTTGTCGGTGGGCGCTCGAAGGCTAAAATCGACGCGATCGAACCGAGCTGACGGCCTCGGCCATAAGCGCACTTCAGACTAACCGGTATTAGTAATGCAGATTCGACCTGTTAGTCGAGACGATAGTTACGAATGGCAGCGGATGAGGGCCCGCCTTTATCCCTATTTAGACCCGAGAGAGGTCGACGAATGGCTTGCAGTTGCCGATGAGGGTGGAACGCACCTGGTAGGTGTTGCCGTGTTGGTAGCAGATACAGGCAACGGCAGTCTTGCTGGATTCATCGAAATAGGGTCCAGAAACTATGCAGAGGCATGCGAATCTACCCCGGTTGCCTTCCTGGAAGGATGGTACGTTGATCCAGACGCTCGGCGGAGCGGATTAGGGAGGAGTTTAGTCGCAGCGGCTGAAACCTGGGCAGTGACGAATGGCTATACCGAAATAGCCAGTGATACGGAGCTGGACAACGAAATTAGCTTGCAGGCCCATCTTGCCCTCGGTTTTGAAGAAGTTGAGCGCCAAAACTGCTTCAGGAAGCGGCTGGATTAATTTCCTCTTTATTTCTATTAGTTTTCCTGAGTCTTTGTTTAAACCCTCCCAGGATAAACAAAGTAGGAGCTTAAATTATGCACAAACTATCACCCACTTTATCTGCGTATAGTCTTTGCGTCACTGCTTCGGCTGTAATCACGACCAGCGAGGAAAGCGAGTTGAGGCTACGAAGAGCAACCAGGCTCCTACGAAGCAACAATGTGGTACATATATTGAGGAAATTAATGGTGTCGAAACAACAGTTCATTGCCCTCTCGATGCTACTATTTACTTCCAGCCAGCATCTGCAACCGGCTAAAAGTGGGCATGGGGGTAGTCCGGCTCACGCTTTTGAAACGACAGAATAGAGGGATTCTGAATCACCCCACCATCAATATTTATAGCCTTTCGAATGGTCTCATCCTGTTGCCAACCATCACGACCCGCCAGCACGGTCGGTAAATAAACAATGAGAGCGGCGGAGATTGAACGCGTTGCACTTTCCCAGAGATAACTTGGCGTATGATCCACAGCGTAGTAATCAATGGTTTCAAATTTAAACATCGGATTTTTAAATGTTGTTGGTCTGGCAAAAAAGAATCCCATTCCTTCGTCGCAGCTGACATCAATAATCAGGCTATTAGGTTTGAGGCATGAACTTTCCGCTTCGATCACATAGTGGATAGGATTGTCCGTTTCTTGAAACGTGCCGTTTACGATGATATCGGCCTCACTAATGAGGTCACTTAGAGGCAGCACAGTTCCATCGTGCTCAACCACCACCATACGTGCTTCGCCCTTGCTGCCTTCCCGTATCTTCACGTAGTGACAATCGAGTACCTCTTCACGCACCTCGTGGTCAGGGCGCTGAATGCAGATTGTGATATCTCTAAACCCATGCGCCTTGAGAGCATATATCGCCCCTCGACTGACGGCACCAAAACTGAAAATGATCGTTTTACGCTGGTTACCATAATGCCCATCGATACCTTTAAGTTGTAAGGCATGTAGTACTGCGCAATAGCCAGCCATTTCGTTATTCTTATAGAATGTGTGGCGGCCAATATATCCGTCAGGAGACCAAACAAACATATCCTCAAACGCAATGAGCGTCAGCTTATGATCGAGTGCAGCTTGAGTGATATCCCGTTGCTGTACACAATGCACATAGCCCCATAGCGTTCCTCCTTCTCGAAGTTCCATCAGATCAGCAGCTACTGGCTTGAAAATAATAACCGTGCCGATGTCAGCCAAAATTTCGTGTCGTGTGGCAACGCCACCCGTCTGCGCAGCAATTTCCGAGTCTGAGATACCGAAGGGTGCTCCGTAGCCCTCCTCAAATATCAGCTGCCGACGAATTTGTTCAGGAATGCGAGAAAAATGCTCTGGATGGATTGGAAAACGTCGCTCATCCTCCTTTTTTGAAGTCCCAACGACCCCCAGCGTTAATTTACTCATGCCATTTCCTTTTGGGCAAAAAAATTTAATACACTCGACTTCATGAACGAATTCTCAACTTTCCCAGCAGGCGTGCTATATTTGTGCTTAGGTCTTTCATAAGCGCTCCATAATTTCAGAAAATGAATCCCTATACAAATGACGGGTGTATTCGCTAAACAGCCGACTAACGCGACCCGCCGGTCCCGATAGTCAAATTTGCAGTCTGCGCTAAATTTGCCACTTTATCCAGGCAGCTCATTAATTTACACTTTCCACCACTTCAGGTGAGATAACGCTGGCATAAACCTGTTCGAGGGTTCCTGCAAAAAGGGCCTTCTATTGTCTGTTTATGCCTCCACCATCATCGTGGTTTCCAGATTTTGGGTGATAGATGAGCCGTGACATCATGGCGCACTGCAGCAATCAAACAGGAGTGCTCAAATGCTGGTCACTTTCTTTTTTAAGCAACACCGCCGTCACCAGGGCCACTACTAAATTGAACCAGCTTGCACAGACGCTGCCGGGTTACTCGTAGTTAGCTATTGCTCGGCCGAGCACCTCTGCAGTTGGCTGCGGAAGCAAGCCCCAGAAGGCGACTACCCTCGCAATAGCGTTCCAGCTTCGAGCGGGTCTGCAGTGGAACAGGCCTGAATGTAGGCGTGAACAGCCGAATAGTCAGGTTTGCATCGTGGCGCCCAACATGTTGTTAACCAGTTTTCGTATATCTCCGAACCTCGTTAAAATCATACGCCGCGCACTGGTGTCAGAAATGACTTCGTACTAGCCCGTGAGTACCATACTTGGCAGCGATCAGATCGGCGTATTATTGTGCGCAATATCGATAGGCACTCTGAATCGGTCAGTTTTGCGCCACAACCAATAATTTCATACACTGTTAAACTACACTCGGAGGCGATTCCACAGCCTCTTCGCATATCGCCTAGGTAATGATTCGTGAATGAAGTAACAACACAACCTCCTGTTGCAGATGGCGATTCGCCGTTGGTATACACCAGAGAAGGCGGCATAAAAGCCCGTCAAACCGGGCTTTTGCCCATTGACGAGTTGCACGCCCGGCATTTTCCGAAGGTGTCAGCACCTGTTCGGGTATCGCATATCGCCCTGTCGCATGGCGGCGCAGATATTGCGGCGGAGTTGGCCTGCATCGACGAGTTAACCGGCACCATTGGCGTGCCGGGGCCTGACGCGAGCGCCAGTAGCTTCTACCTCAACATAGAGGACTACTCGTTTCGCTGGGAACGGCATACGGAATTTTCGACCTTTACGGTCATCGCGCCACCAGGCCCCGGAACGCTGTTCGCTGAGACGGCGCTGGAATTGTTGCCCAGAAGCTGGGTGCTCACGTTAAGAGGCGAGATGTGGAGTGCTTTGCATCTGGAGATTGTGGCGTTTCCCGATCCGCGTCCGGATATAGGCACCCTGCGCCAGTTATTCGGCGGCCACTACCTGATTGCATCGTTAGTGATTAATGAGGAAGCCCAGTTTTGGACGGCGTTGCGTACCCATCAGGATGGCTTTAGTCGCGCCGTGATTTATACCAACAGTACCAGCGAACGCAAAGTAGGGCGCTTGCTGCGTACGGTGCTTGAACTCGAAACCTATGCCAATATGGCGTTGCTTGGCGTGCCCCTGGCCCGTGAGGTGATTCCCCATGTTCAGGCTATGGAAGAGCGACTCACAGAACTGACCGACCGGGTCACGGCGATAAGGGACCTGGGCGATGAACAAGCCGCGTTAAAGGATCTTTCCGAGTTGTCTGCGCAGGTGGAGCGCATCATAACCGATACGTCCTCGCGGTTTGCGGCGACGAGAGCGTACAGCGAAATTGTATTCGGACGAACCAAGGAGTTGCACGAGACCGCGATTGGCAGCCTGCGGACAGTATCCAGTTTTATGGAACAGCGCCTGCGGCCTGCTGCAGACGCCTGCGAGTCGAGCCAGAACCGGTTGATGGATCTGTCCGAACGGGTGAATCGAACCAGCGCCTTACTCCGTACCCGGGTGGAACTCGGGATTCAGGTGCAGAACCAGCAATTGCTCAAATCCATGAATGAGCGCAGTAAGTTGAGCCTGTATCTGCAGCGCTCGGTCGAAGGCCTGTCCGTCATTGTGATCAGTTATTACACCGTTAACCTGATCGCCTACATGCTGTCGGCAAGTACGCATACCGCCTTTCCGCTGAATATCGAATTGATTAAGGCCATTCTGGTGCCTGTCATACTGGTTGCGGTGGGTCTCACGTTGCGGCGGGCGAAAAAGCATATTGATGAGGCGGCTAAAGTTATCGAGGCCGAAAAACCCGACTGATCTTGCTCTGTTGCCGAGGTGTCGCAGTGGTGAAGCTGAATCGGGTAAAATGCCGCCAGAAATGATATTGATTCAGCGTTCGACACATTCCATACCCGAGTCCAGACCACCGAATGCGGCGCACTGTTACCGGCTTATTCATCCAAGGCTTGTGCGAGTGCCTTGCATTCGAATGGCATGCTTGCTGTTGGCACTGCTGATATCGCTGCCAGCTCAATCGGATCTATCGGCAGCGGCTAACATCAGCAACGGTTCGCAGCAGACCGGCATGGACAAGATCACAGAAATCGATATCGGAGGCAGCGCCGAGGTGGAGCACAGCCCCCCTGATTTTTCGGGCGCGTGGGCGAAAGACTATACACGCAGTGATAAGTGGGATCAAAAGCTGCAATTGCAGTTAGATAGAATGCGTTCCGCGGCGCAAAAGCAGAGCCGACTGGGCAGAGATTCGCGTTATGGGCCGGGCGTCATCAGCCTTAATGAAGGCGCGGGCCGTGGTACTACAATCATCGATCTGGGCCGATTTGCTGAGCTCATTACTCGCAGTAATGATTTAATTATTACTCAGACTGACAATGAAGTTCGAATAAAACGCGAAGGTGAAGCTGACCTTATTTGCAACGGCAGCGGTCAACCAATTAAGACCTCATCCAATGAGTTTGGGTCAGAGGTTTGCAGCTGGCAAGGGCATAAGCTTTTCTTCAGAATCAGTTTGCCAGGCCGGATAGACATTCATCACCGCTTTGAGGTTTCACCGGAGCACGAATCTATCAACCAACAAACCCAAGTGTCTTACGGCAAACGCCTGTCGTTTGATCTGGTGCAATTTTTTAATTATTACGGGCCATCAGACATTGATCAGTTTAACTGTACCCAGACCCTAAGCCGTGGAAAAGTGTGTAGCCAAAAGAAAAATATCACAGGTAGCGAATGACACTACGTCCTGAATCAGTTTTTCGTATCGCCTGGAAAGTTACATCACTTAAAGTTGTCATGGCTTGTGCCGCGCTGCTGCTGATGAGTTGTGTCCAGTTGCCTTCGCATGAGAAAAGTCCTGCCGTTTTAGAAGATGCTGTGGTAGTTAACGAAATTGTTCCAGTCGAACTGATTCGGTCCGCAGCTCAGTCCGATGAAGAACTACTGTTAGATGTGGGCGTGCAAATATTTGATGTGAGTGAAGATAAAAGCAAGGCCGTGGGAATTGGTGATTGGATCTTTGCTGAAATTCTGGATATTGAGAGTCAGTACCTGCCCGTGGTGTTGCGCAACAGCCTGGTTAAGTCTGCGCAGTGGGGTTCGGTCAGGGTGCTGCCCCGGCAAGACCCCTCCATGGATTTACAGGTCATGGGTACTATTCTCCAATCGGATGGTTTGTCGTTACAGTTAAACATTCGCGCGGTGGACGGCACCGGTAGAGAATGGCTGAATAAAACGTATTCCGGAGTTAGCGCTAAAGTGGAGAAGCAAGCGATAGCGCCCACTTCGTCTACCGATGCATCGCCTGGTGATCCATTTCAAAGCCTGTATTACAAAATTGCGAATGACTTAGCTCAGGTAAAACTGTCTCTGTCTAATGCGGCGCTGTTGAATATTCGACGGGTAGCGGAAATTCGTTACGCGAACGACTTATCTCCCGAGACGTTTGCGTCGCTGTTAGCTATCAATCCTGACGGCACACGTCGCGTAAAGCGGCTACTGGCCGAGAACGATCCCATGCTTGATCGAATTGAGCGCATGCGAAATCGCCACCATCTCTTCATTGATACTGTGGACGAATACTATGCGGCAACCTACAGGGAATCCCTGCCGTTGTACGACCTCTGGCGGTTTTATTCTCGAGAGCAAGTCATAGAAACCCAAGCAGAAGAACAGCGTGAGAAAAGCGTTTCAAGAAGAGCAGGCGGCTTTGATCTCATGAGTGACAGATATCAGCGATACCAGGCTAACAAAATGTTCGAGCAAGAGTGGGCAGAGTTGGCATCCGGTTTTACCGGTGAGGTTGCGCCGGCAATTCTGGCGTTAAATGCGCGGGTTTACGGCCTAACGGGCTCGGTTGACGAACAGTATGAGCAATGGCGCGCAATACTGCGGCAGCTGTATTTAGAAGAAAACACGGCGGCAGGGATCGAAGAATGAAAACAGCGCCTGCTGTTTTCGGGCAACCTATCAATTGGCCGGTTGCCTTGATATCTCACACCAGATCGATTGTATGTTGCCATTAGCCACACAACGACTGATTTTACGTCCATTTAGGTCTGGTGATCTGCAGGGGTTTGTCGCCTATCGACGCAAACCAGAGGTGGCAATGTATCAAAGTTGGTCTGACTATTCTGAAGAAGATGCTAAGGCATTTTACGATCAGCAGCGCGAATTAACCTTCAATACCGACAATACCTGGTACCAAATTGCCATGCTGCGCGCTGAGGACGAATGCCTCGTTGGCGATGTGGCAGTGCATTTTTTTGATGAAGGGCGACAAGCAGAGATAGGATTCACACTAGATTCTGATTTCCAGAAACAAGGCTACGCCACTGAGGCGATGTTTGCGGTGCTCAATTTGTTGTTCACAACGCTGCACAAACACCGGGTAGTAGCGGTTTGTGATGCGCGCAACATTGGTGCACAGGAATTGCTGGCCAGGCTTGGATTCCGTCAGGAGGCCGCCTTCCGTAAAAATGTTTTTTTCAAAGGCGAGTGGGGTGATGAAACCACTTACGCAATGCTGCAGGATGAATGGAACACCGCGCATATATCATTTGATATTTCTGTCCCAGTTTCCGTCTAGCTAATTCACCATGAGCGCCATACACAACCCGATCAGGAACCTGTGGCGGTCTTCGGTTGCCGCGCTTCCGCAAAGACCACCCCGTGTTCTCGCCAGATGCGCACACGTAGTCCCTTCACGGTAAATACTGCTGGCTGGTCGTCATCATCCAGGCTTGGAATCCGTGCCAGCTTCTCCGTCGGCAAAGTCGCTTCATACCAGGTGCTCAATTGACCGTCGGCCGACGCAACCCGCAGCTGGGCAGCGTCGATACCCTGGATGGAACAATAACGGCCGCCAAGCAGTTGATCGCCAGCGTTGCTCGCGATGCTGGTTGATTCCAGCAGTTGAAAATCGAGGCGATCGAAATATCTCAACACGTCACGCAGATTTTCGCTTTTGACCTCAAGCGGCTTTAACTTGAGGTGATTGCTCGCGACTTCGACGGCGATGGCCTGGAGAAGGACGTTCGCACTGTGTTCCTGATAGAAGTGATTGCCGAGGTATAATCCGATCGATAAGATCACTGCAGCCGCTGTGGCTGCGGGCCAACCAAGCCATGCAAACCTCGTCTGGCGGGCCGACCGTTGTACGGAAGATGCAGCGGTCTGCGCTTCCAGTCGCGCCAGTTGGTCGGCGTCGAGTTCAACCGCTTCAAACCTCTCGACCACAGACTGTTTCAAACTTTGCTTCATACTAATCACCCGGTGACTCGCGATTTGCCAACACGCTCTTTAAGGCGTTTGCGCATGCGATGAATGATCGATAAAACCGAGTTACGCGGCTTGCCTAATTGGCTGGCAACCTCGTCCGTGCTGTAACCCTCCACCGCCCACAGGAATAGAATTTCGCGTTCGATGACAGTAAGCGACGGCCAGATTTGTTCGAGCTCCAGCCGGTCGAGCACTACGTCCTCAAGGCTTGCTATGTCATAGTCGACAGCGTGGGCGGCTTCATCGAACGGCTCGAAGGCAACCACCTGCTTGCGGCGATATTGGTCGATAAATTTATTTCGAATAACACGCATGGCATAGGCATAACTGGCGCCTGGATTGTCAGGCGGTGATCCAAGACAGCGCTCTACGCTACTTTGCAGCAGGTCAAAGGCGTCGTTGTCCTGGTCGCATAACGAACGGCAATAGCGATATAGCTTGTTCAGTGTATCCTGGTCAAACACTAACGCGCCTCGAAATCGACGATCCAGCGCCGCTGGATCCATTCGTAAAGTTGCCGGATAATCGCCTCTGATTGCGTGAGCCCTGCATCTTGTGCAAGCGTTCCAAGGTTACTCCCGCTATCGATCGCCATTAGAAGACTTGCATTTGCATGGCTTAATCGTGTGACCGTTATATCAAAACGATTGACGCGGTGGATACAGCAGGCCGCTGCCGGCCCGGACTCGGGCGCAGTCTCTCCCGCTGCCTGATGGGCATGCCAAATAACATCCACCGGATAGCCGGGCCGAAAGACTCTCAGCGCGCTGCTTAGCGTCAACGTGGCCAGCGATTGAAGATCTGAACGCAGCGCCGCAAACGCTTTCCAGTCAAAATGTGAAGCGTCGGACGTGAAACGGATGCAGTGGACGTGCCACTCCAGCGTCGCGAGTTCGCCAAGATAAGGAAACGCTTGCAGCTCGGGCCGGCGCTGCTGTGCAGCCTGTAACATCTCGGGAATGAACTCGCCGTAGGCGTGTAGATCCGCAGTAGTTGAAGCAAACGCTTCGATCTCCTCATGCAGCAGCTGCCGCCAGTAGCGAGCGCCCAATACCTCTCGTATGACCGGATAGACCTGGTCTAACGCATTGAGGTGCGCACCACTTACGTTGGCACAATATGCCGCGATGCGGTCGTTCGCACAAATACTGCCTCTTGCCTGAATCGAATTCAACAGAGGATCACTTGCTGCGTCGCGCGCCGTTACCGCCGCGACAAGTGATGCTTGCAAACCAGCGAGGTTCAAGCGGCCTTGCGACCCAGCGCGTGAAGGCGAGAGGTCTCGAGACGTTGCGCCTCTGTCCATAATATACTCCAGGTTGGTAACTGCACGTCCCACTCAAGCAGCACGGGGACCGACGGAGCACGATCAATAACGCACTCGAATAACTCGATCACCGCGTCGCTTACGCACCCACCATGCGTATCAATTAATATACCACCTCGGGCATCGTGCCCCGCCAGGTGGATTTCCTGCACCCGCTGCCATGGAATTGAATCCAGTAAGTGCAGCGGATCGTGGGCGTTATTCACGGCATTGACATAAACATTGTTGATATCCAGCAGCAAGCCACAATCGGTGGCCGCACATAGCTCGGTCAGAAACTCTCCCTCGTTGAACTCCGCATCGCGATACTCGATATACGCTGATATGTTCTCAATAAGTATTCGCTCACCGAGATACGCTTGCACCCGATCGATGCGATCGGCAACGTGCTGCAGGGCTTCCTCGGTCCATGGAAGCGGCAGCAAATCATGACTGTGGACAGCCGCATGGGCCGTAAAGGCCAGGTGTTCAGAAATATATCGCGCTTCAGTTCGCTGCGCGAGATCCCGGACTCGCTCAATGTAGTCCCAGTCTAATGGATCAACACCGCCCAGCGACATACCCACGCCATGTAGTGTAACGGGATAGTGCGCCGCGATGGCCTCAGCTTGAAAGCGCAGCGCACCGCCGGGCGCGAGATGGTTGTCGGTCAATAGCTCGAACCACGGGACCGGTGGGCGCTCGCGTAAGATCTGCGGTACATGGGGGCCACGCAATCCGACCCCCGTACCCCGCAGCGCTCGATAATCGCCGGTTCGAAATAGCACAACGCGCGCTCAGCTTTTGGCCGGTTTGGTAGCGGCGACCTTGCCACCCACTATTTTCTCGCAGGTACCTTCCGGCACGTAAACCCATTCGACCGGACTTGCTTTTTTAGTGGCCTGACCGGCACACGCATGCGAACCGTCCGTGGCGCCGCAGTCGTTTTGCCCTGCCTTGGCGATGCCCGCACACTTCTCCCAGTTTTGCGGCTGCTCTGGAACAGCCAGCGCGCTTCCGGCGCTTGCTGTGAGGGCCAGAGCGACTAGCCCTGAGGCCAAACGACCTGACGTGTTCTTGTTCGTTTGCATGGAA
>JBBKXJ010000328.1:0-6446 GCA_037969395.1 Pseudomonadales bacterium | reverse complement strand
CTGGGCTAATCACATTCAATCGCAGCGCGCATCGGGCTTGAGCCAACAAGCCTACTGCACGCAACACGGGCTCAAAGCCCATCAGTTCTCATACTGGAAGCATCAGTTGGCGAGCACGGCAGAAGCGCCGTCAACAAGTCAGCCTAAGTTTTCACAACGCGGTTTCGTTCCCGTCAAGGTGGTCGCGGCACCGTCGATGAGCTACCTGCGGATCACCTTGCCCAGCGGAATCCAGCTTCATGGCATCGACGAGCAAAAGCTGCCTGTCGTTCAGCAACTCATCGGCGGCTTATCATGACGCGCCTGATGCGTCCGCCCGATTCGCTGCCGCAGGTTTTTCTGTATCGCGACCCGGTGGACTTTCGAAAAAGCTATCGCGGACTGGGTGCGATAGTTGAACTGGAGATCGCACACAATATTTTCAACGGTGGCCTGTATGTGTTCACCAATCGCCAACGCAATAAAATCAAGTGTCTGTTCTGGGAGGATAACGGTTTTGTGCTGTATTACAAAAGCCTGGCGGAGGAGAAATTCAAATGGCCGAAGCGGGGTGATGAAGTGCACACGCTGACCGGCCAGCAAATGAACTGGCTGCTGGATGGCTACGATATCGCGCGCATGACGCCGCATAAAAAATTGCAATATGAGTCGCTATTTTGATGTGTCGGAGGGGGTCTTCCGGTATAATAGTGCGCTATGCACAGACTGTTTTCCGCACCCTCTTTCACTGATAAAAACGCCGCCCTCCTGCTGGCCGAGAAGGATCAGCTGATCGCGGAACAAGCGGTGACAATCACCAAAAAAACCGACGTTATCGCCGAGCAGAAGAAGCGGATTGCGGTGCTGGAAGAATACTTGCGGTTAGAGCGCGCTCGCTTGTATGGCCGCAGTAGCGAGCGGAGTGAGACACAAGGCGCGCTGTTCGATGAGGCCGAGTTGTGTGCTGATGAGCTGGACGAAGGTCCGGCGCTGCCTGCCACTGTCCCCCAACCGCGCAAGAACGCCGGTCGCAAAGGCCTGTCTAAAAGCTTGCCGCGTCATCAGGTGCATCTCAACCTGAGCGACGCCGAAAAAGCCGGTGCCATTGATACGTTTTACAGCGTCGTGAAAGAAGAGCTGGATATTGAACCCGCCAAAGCCCGGGTAGTTGAATACCTGCAAGAAAAAGCTGTCTTTGCCGACGCGGAAGGGCGACATATCAAAGCTGCTGCGCTGCCGAAGCATCCGTTACCGAAAGTCATCGCCAGCGTGGGTCTGCTGGCTTATGTGATCGTCTCTAAATATGCCGATGGGCTACCATTGCATCGGCTGGAAACGATACTGAAGCGCTACGGTGGCGACATCTCCCGCACCAGCATGGCCAACTGGGTGATCAAGCTGTCGTTACAGCTACAGCCTTTGATCAATCTGCTGCGAGAGCATCAGCTGTCGTATGATTATGTACAAATCGACGAAACGCGCATCAAGGTACTGAAAGAGCCGGGCCGCTCGCCCACATCGGACAAATGGATGTGGGTGACCCGAGGTGGCCCGCCGGACAGGCCGGTGATTCTGTTTGATTATGATCCATCCCGAGGGAAGGAGGTGCCGCTGCGCTTGCTGGATGGCTATGAAGGCTACCTGCACAGTGATGGCTATTCCGGCTACGATGCCGTGTGCAAGTCAGCGCAGATCATACAGTTAGGCTGCTGGGACCACGCACGCCGCAAGTTTACCGATGCTAAAAAGGCGGCTGCAGATGCTGGAAAAAGCGCAGCGGGCACGGTCGCCAAATATGCTGTGGCGTTAGGCAAGATCAACGCGCTGTACGCGATTGAACGTGAGATCGCGCCGCTCACGCCTGCTGAGAAAACCATTCAACGGCAACAACGCAGTCAACCCGCGCTGGATGACCTCAAGCAATGGCTGGACAAGAATATCGGCAAAGTGCCCAAGGGCAGCAAAACCTATGAGGCCATGCAGTACTCGCTAAATCAATGGCCAAAGCTGATCCGCTACTGTGACGATGGCCGGCTTAACATCAGCAATGTGCTCGCTGAAAATGCGATTCGGCCGTTTGTGATTGGTCGCAAAGGCTGGCTCTTTGCCGACACACCCAAAGGCGCGCATGCCAGTGCGGTGCATTACAGTTTGGTGGAGACGGCAAAGGCCAATGGTCTTGAGCCCTACCAGTATCTACGCGAGGTGTTCAGCCGGCTACCCTATGCGGAAACGGTTGAGGACCTTGAAGCACTCCTTCCCTGGAATATCAAAAAAATTCAGTGAAACCGCTGAGGGGTCGATACGGTGAACAATTGGCGCTTACAATGTATTCACTTATTGTCTCGTAAGTAATTCGGGATTAGCACTCGAGCTGTTATTTCAGACCACGAACAAACTTCAATGTGAGCACGCTGCCACACCGCTCTCAATTTTAAGTGACAAGGCCTGCAACGCAACATATGCTGAGCATACGCTTCACCAGACTTTGGGCTTACTGCAATGAAAACGGTAAACAAAGATCTCGCCGAATTGCGGCGTGAGTATAGTACGACATCATTGCGCAGAGCAGATCTCGCCGCCGACCCGTTGCAACAATTTGAACGCTGGTTTGAAGAGGCACTTGGCGCCGAGGTCTTGGACCCGAATGCAATGAGCGTGGCAACCGTATCGACGCAGGGACAGCCATCGCTACGCACGGTACTGCTCAAATCTTTCGATACATCGGGCTTCGTTTTTTACACCAATTTCGGCAGTCACAAAGCCGGCGAGATCGCAGCTAACCCGCAGCTCGCTCTGCTACTTTATTGGCACGAATTGAACCGGCAGGTTAAAGTCATTGGTACGGCCGAGCGCACAACCGCCGAAGAAAACATTCAGTATTTCAGCCGCCGACCTAAAGACAGCCAACTCGCTGCATGGGCATCTCATCAAAGCCGGGCTATCTCCGCGCGCTCTGTGCTGGAAGATAAGTTTGCCGAACTGAAAAAACAGTATGCAAATGACGCAGTGCCGTTGCCGCCGTTTTGGGGCGGTTTTCGGGTAGCGCCGAGTAGCCTGGAATTTTGGCAGGGACGGGTTAATCGCCTGCACGATCGCTTTGTTTACAGCCGCTGCGCTGCCGAAGGCTGGTCAATTGAGCGGCTTGCCCCTTAAGCAACGGTCACGAAAAACTCTTCGTTCCCATTTCCAGGCGTCATCACTGCAACGCATTCTCAATCGAAGATCTCATCAAGGAAGTTGTAGGCAGCCTGCCACGAGCGGCGGTCGGCATTGCTGTTATACACCGTGCCCATGTCCGCATTATCAGCCTGCGGATTAGTAAAGGCGTGCATGGTATTTCCATACGCATGCACCTGCCAGTCTGCGCCCGCCTCTGTCATTTCACTACAGAGATCTGCCAGCTGGTCGGGTGGCGCCATAGGGTCTGAGTAGCCGTGTAACGCTAACACCTTGCTTTTTATTGGCTGCGACGGCAAATCGGATGGCATTAGCAAGCCGTGAAAAGAAACGACACCACGAACATCGGCACCACTGCGCGCGAGATCAAGCGCACATAAACCACCAAAGCAAAACCCGATAACGGAGAGATTGTCTGTATCAACCACGCTTTGATTGGATAGCGCCATCAGTCCTGCCAACACTCTATCCCGCAATAGCGCACGGTCGGTCATGAAGGGTTGCATAAGTTTTTGGTTTTCTTCCGGCCCGGCACCCAAAATGCCCTTGCCATACATGTCGAGCGCGAAAGCAGCGTAGCCACGCGCCGCCAGCTTGTGCGCTTTTTCAATCACAAAATCATCACGGCCACCCCAGGCATGACAAATTAACACGCCCGGACGCTCGCCGTCGCTGCTGTCGTCATGCGCGAAAAACCCCTCCAGAGTAGCACCCTTGTGCGAATACTCGACGTTCTCGGAATGCATAGTAATCTCCTGCGCAATCAAATGTTTGGCAGAGCACTATAACGATGCACCACGCTCAGTCAACACATCGGTATTTACAAGTTGAAGTATGTCTCAGTCCGAGGATATCTTTTTGAATTGAACTCGCTGCGTTGTCGGCAAATACCATCGCTCATGCTATTGCTGCAACAACAAGTAAGCCACTGATTGTGTCGTGCTGCAGTATTTGCCGAACAGCATTTGCCATCTCATTAACACCTTTATCTTTAAGCAGAGACAGCAAAATGCAAAGCGCATTAAGAATGCCCGCGGAGTGCACACGCCTGCGTTTAACCGGTCATTGGCGTATACTTTCGCCCGCTGAACATAGCGCAGCACAGGCGACTATCGCACGTTAAAATGGCGGCGAGCCGTGCCGAAACCATATGACGATCAGTTTATGAGCGCTTTTTTACCGCGCACTTGAACAAATTATTCACACTCACCAAGGTAGCTCTAAATGGATCTCGACGTTTTTTTATCGTTATTTAGTCTGATGCTGATTAGCCTTGCGGTATTCATGCTTGCACAAAAAATGCGTATCCCCTACACCGTTTTATTGGTGATCGCTGGTTCGGCACTGGCACCGCTGGCGCACATTGAAGGGTTCTCCTTTATCACCAGTTTCGATCTAACCCCGGAATTATTGTTTTTCGTGTTTTTACCTATTTTGATTTTCGAATCCGCCTACAACATAAAAGTCGACAATATTCTCGATAATATCCGCGCGATCAGCTTACTGGCGGTTGTCGGATTATTAATTTCCACATGTTTTATCGGCGTGAGCTGTTTTTATCTGTTCAGATTGATTGGACTGGAAATACCGATTATCGTCACGCTATTGTTTGGCGCGATTATCTCGGCCACAGACCCGGTGGCCGTACTATCTATCTTCAAAGAATACGGGGCCCCGCATCGTTTAACGCTTATTTTTGAAGGCGAAAGCCTGTTTAACGACGGTACCGCTTTTGCTATTTTTCTGGTATTCCTCGAAATTTTAATGCACGGCTATGCGGGATATAGCACCGTATTGGGCGCGCTGCTGAATTTAATCGTGATGGTGTTCGGCGGCATCGCCTTCGGCCTCGCGATGGGTTTTCTGTTCTCCAAGCTGATCGAATGGGTCAAAGGTAACGAGCATCTGGAAATTACCATGACGCTGCTGGTTGCCCATTTTACCTTCATTCTGACCGAGTTTGTGTCAGAGGATATGTCGCTGTGGGGCCAGAAGCTGGGCTTGTCATCCATCATTGCCACCATGGTCGCTTCCATGGTGATTGGCAACTATGGTCGCTTCAAGATGTCGACCGACGTCGAAGCGTACATGGAAAAATTCTGGGGTTATTTCGGCTTCGTTACCAACTCGCTGGTTTTCATCTTAATGGGACTGCTGTTCGTCACTCTCTCTATCGATTTGCACGTAGCGATACTGCCCATCATGCTGTCGATTGTGGTCGTTGCAATTGGCCGCGCATTGTCGATTTATCCTGTACTTGGCTTACTGAACCTGACGAAGAAGGAAGAGCCTATTCCCTTGCAATGGATGCACTTACTCTCCTGGGGCAGCTTGCGCGGTGCTCTGGCCGTGGTGATGGTGCTGCTTATACCGGACGACGTGGCTCTGCCAGGTTGGGACTACGATTTCTCAGTTAAAGATTTTGTTAGCGCAATCACTATAGGCTGTATCTATTTTACCTTGTTGCTTAAAGCGACGACGATTGGCAAGGTGATGAACAAACTCGGCATCGACGCGCTCACGGATTATGAAGAGATTGGTTATTACAAAAGCAAGGCACTGATTTTTGATGAAACACTGCATACGTTGAATAAACTGCGCGCAGAGAAGAAAATTAACGACCAGCAATATAAGGCTTTGCGCGTTGATTACCACAAGCGACACATGGCGTTTATCAGCGCCGACAACAAGGAAAAATTTTCCAATGCGTCTGAGCTAACCGAAAGCCTGCTGCGCCTTTTCATTCTTGGAACAGAAAAAGGCGAATTGAAAGCCAGCTTCAGTCGCGGCGAGATTGATGAAAAAATCTATAAGAAAATTCTCAACATGCTCGATATTCAGATGGATCGCGTGGAGCAGGGCCGCTCACAATTAAGTGCAGTGAATGAAAAATTTCCTATTGACGGGTTTGAAAAATTCATTAATAAAATGCGCCGACTATTTTTTCTGCCGGCTCACGGCCTGCAACCACAAGAGCTTTTTATCTACCACCGCACCCAGCATCAGCTACTGGAAACAGTCGTAGAGCGGCTTGAGAGTTTAAAACATACCAGCTTGATTGAGGTTTTCGACGACGATGAGGCGCTGCAACAAACCCTGCAGCTGTACACCGAGTTGGCTGCAAATACCAAGCAAAAACTGGATACGATGCTTGCCAGCAACTACGAGCTACTGGAACGTTTTAATGATATTGCAGCCCGCAACGCGCTTGATGCACAGCAAATTGAGACGTTAACCTTCTTGAGCGAAAACGAAATTATCACCGATAAGCTGTATATTATGCTGCG
>JBBKXJ010000327.1:0-2614 GCA_037969395.1 Pseudomonadales bacterium | reverse complement strand
GCGCGCTGCGGCGTTGCAGTTCTTGGAAAGGTGGCCTACATTCCCGGCGAACTGCGTCTTGCAGAGCACAAATTGTGAGCTTCTATATGTACGCTTTATTCGTTACACCACACTAGTTGGCCGGCAGCCGCCTCAACTGCGATAAGCGATTGCCAGCGGCCCGTTGTTTATAATAGATTGGGCGCAAAAGAGGCGTTAATTCCGCTTATACTCCGTGCTCGTGAGTATTGAGAATTTGGGTAATCGTCCAGCCATTTTTTTGGCGGCTGCAAGACACTTGCGGTGGTCTAGCATGTCTATGGCCAGTGCCTCGCCAGTTTCTTCGCAGGCGATAAGTTAGTTAAAATTACAGTAGGCATTGCCGGTCCAGATGTGTTCGACGATCATTTTCAGCTTCTGGTCAGTTACTTTCAATTGCACTGCGGAGGGGTTATTGTACTTGAATCCAATTTTAGTGCCGACCACGGCTGTTCGCGCTGCGCTAAAATAGCGCTACCATGGTGCCTGCTCACTCCCTTAGTTTACGGAATATCCGATTTTGAACACAACGAAAAAAGTTACTGCCACCAGCGCGCGCGACCCTGACCCGATTCGCATAGAGCCCGTTTCCAATCCAAAGCAGCTGCAGCAGTTTATTGGCGCGGCATGGCCACTGTATCGAGACGATCCAAATTGGGTGGCGCCGCTGATTTTTGAACAGAAACAGCGCTTCTCGCCTGCTAAAAACCCGTTCTTCGAGCACGCACACGGTCAGGCCTGGGTGGCCTGGCGCGGCAACCAAATCGTCGGCCGAATCAGCGCTCAGATTGACCAACTGCACCTCGACCAATACCAGGATAACACCGGATACTTCGGTCTGATCGAGGCAGAAGACAACGCCGCGACATTTGCCAAATTATTTGCAACTGCAGAAAACTGGCTACGCGACAGTGGCATTAAGAAAGTGCGTGGACCATACAACTTGTCTAGCAACGAAGAATGCGGGCTACTGGTCGACGGCTTTCAAACACCGCCCGTTATTATGATGGGTCACGCTCGTCCCTACTATGCAGCGCGCATTGAAGAGGCGGGCTATCGAAAAGCCAGAGACTTACTGGCATATACTATTCGGCCTGATTTCGACGCGCCAAGGGTCATGCTTCGACTCGCCGAAAGCGTGGGTAAACAAGTCCATGTGCGCTGTCTGCGCCGACAACATATTAAAGAAGACCTTGAGATTCTGCGCGACATCTTTAATGACGCCTGGTCAAACAACTGGGGCTTTGTACCATTTACCGAAGCCGAGTTTGCAGATGCAGGAGATATGCTGACCAAACTCGCAGACGATGATTTTATGCAAATTGCCGAAATCGATGGCCGACCGGTCGCCATGATTTTTGCCATGCCCAATATCAACGAAGCCATTCGCGATTTAAACGGCCGCCTGCTGCCGTTTGGTTGGGCAAAGTTATTGTGGCGTTTGAAAGTACGCTACCCTCACAGCGCCCGCATTCCTCTGATGGGCGTACGTAAGGAGTATCAGCATCTGCGGCTTGGACCTACGCTAGCCTTTCTAGTTATCGACGCCGTGCGCAAGGCGCTGATACGGCGCGGCGTCACCGCAGTCGAGCTGTCGTGGATACTGGAAGACAACGCCGGCATGCGCAATATTATTGAAACAATCGGTGGCGTGGCCTACAAGCGTTATCGTATCTATGAAAAAGATCTATAGCGCGTTAAGAATCGCCACCGCAGTCTTCAAACTGCACAACGTCTGTACACCTGATAGCGGACGTACAGCGTAGGTCGGCTTTCGGCATTCTAAAAATTGTCCGGTTCATTGCCTTGTATATCTTAGGAGAGCGCCGAAATGTCTGGGGCACTGTAAATATCTTCTTTTCAACCAACAGTGGTTAGTCGATGATCATATTCTTCAATTTGAGTCGATTATCCAGTGGACACCTATTCCATCAAAGTCGCCCTTCGGGGTGTCACCCCGATGATATGGCGCCGACTGCTGGTGCATGGAAACACCAGTGCTGTGCGTTTTCTTAATCTTGATAGTAAATCAACAAATGGGCGATGGTTGTGTTTTGGCTATGGCCTCGTAGAATAACTCAATGCGTGTACATCTCAACTTGATCATCCACCTCCTATTCACTCTCGCTAAGCTCAGTAAGCCGGGCGGGGTCAAGGCGCTGATGGCAGAGAACATCGTCATGCGACAACAACTTATTACGCTCAGTCGCGCTCGAAAAAGAGCACCCAAACTTAACGCGCTTGATCGCTTTTGCTTTGGATTAATGGCTTGTCTTGTCAGCAAATCGAGACTCCAGAAAATTGCCGTCATTCTAAAACCGGCCACCTTCCTTAATTTCCATAAAGTGCTGGTAAAACGCAAATATCACCAGCTCTATTCCAATAAACCCAATACAAACCCTGGTAGGAAAGGGCGGGACCCAGCACTCATCGACCTCGTCATTGAAATGAAAAAACGCAATCCCAGCTTTGGCTACGGCCGTATTGCCATGCAGATAGTCGAGTGCTTTGGTATTGAAATCAGTCGCTTTGCCGTGGGTAGAATTCTGCGTAACAACAAGCATAAACTACCTACTGGCGATGGACCGTCCTGGCT
>JBBKXJ010000326.1:0-31311 GCA_037969395.1 Pseudomonadales bacterium | reverse complement strand
GTGGTGAAGATAACAATGACGTTAACCGCTCCCGGCTGTGGCATGGGACCCGTGCTGGCTGGCGACGTAGAATACCGCGTTGGCCTGGTACCAAACGTGCAGCAGGTCAACGTTGATCTGGTGTTTGATCCACCCTGGTCGCGAGAGCGCATGTCGGAAGAAGCGCAGCTGGCAACCGGCATGTTTTACTAGAACCTGCCATGGATATGCAAAGCAGTAACCCCTTTGGCAATGAGATAACGGCCGCAGACATAGTCGACACCTTAAGTTTTTTTGACGACTGGGAAGATCGTTACCGCTACATCATCGACCTCGGCAAATCACTGCCCACCCTGGCCGAAGAGTATAAAACCGAAGAGCACCTGATCAAAGGTTGCCAAAGCCAGGTATGGATGCATGCCGAGAATCAGCAGGGGCAGCTGCATTTTGCCGTGGACAGCGATGCTCACATTGTGCGTGGCTTACTTGGAGTGGTGCTAAGCGCATACAACGGCAAAACCGCGCAGCAAGTCCTTAACTTCGATATCGAAGACTACTTTTCGGAACTTGATTTGCTGCAGCACTTGAGCCCAACCCGCGGCAACGGCTTACAGGCGATGGTCAAATCGATACGCGCCTTTGCCGAAGCGCAAACCTAATAAAACTGCAGGCGGCATTTTTCAATAAATCACCAGCTATTTCTTAGCTCGCGAAGTTTTAAAAAAACCGTTTCAGCGTCAGGCTGGTCGCCGATGTCCGGAAACTCCTGGCGCAGCGTGGCAATCACCGAAGGACTGTGCAGCCGAAAAAAGGTGTTGATTTCTTTCTCTTGCGCCATTGTTGTTACCAACGCTGCTGCTGCATTTTGCTGCTTCACAGCGGTAAGCATCGCCTTTGCAGCTGTGTTATCGGGTTCGCGGTTCAACGTGAACTCAAGGTTGTTGCCGATATAATCATGACCCGGGTAGATGCGCGTGTTGTCGTCGAGACCTGCAAGCTGCGTTGCAAATGTGTTGTACATATCCTTCGGATGGCCACCGTTGTGGCAGTTACCGGCACCGGCATTAAACAACGTATCACCGCAAAACAGGGCCGGCTCATCGGTTTTTGACAGCAGACAAATATGCGTCATGGTGTGGCCCGGGGTGTCCAGTGCGAGCAGTTCTACGCTGCGCCCCACGCTTATCACGTCGCCTGCATCCAGACCAATATCAATTCCGGCAATGGTGTTCTTTGCATTGTGGTGGGCAAGCAGTTTGGCGCCAGTTGCGGCAATCATAGGCTGGTTGCCGCCGGTGTGATCATGATGCTCGTGGGTGTTAAGAATTTGCGTAATCGTCCACCCATTTTTTTTGGCGGCGGCAAGACACTTACGGTGGTCCAGTGGATCGATGGCCAGCGCATCGCCAGTTTCCTCGCAGGCGATAAGATAGTTGAAATTACGGTAGGCGTTGCCGGTCCAGACTTGTTCAACGATCATAATCGGCTCCTGGTTTGCTATAAAAAGGATTTACAGAGGTTAGGACTCGCCGTCACAGTCTTCGAACTGAACCACGTCGGTGCCAAACACGGCCACCAGCTCCTCTACTGAGTCGCAGCTCAAAGACACATTGTGCTTAATGTTCAGCGACTCAAGCTGAGACAGATCGAGCAGTGGCTGCAGCGCGTTTATCTCATTGTGTTGCAACTGAAGTCGTCTTAGCTCCATCAATTTTTGCAATGGTTTTACGTTTTTAATACTGTTCGACGCCAGGTTGAGTTCTTGCAGGCTGGTAAGACCACTCAACTCTTTAATACTTTCAATCGCATTATTCGCCAGATCCAGTTGATGCAGGTCACTATGATCGGCAATACCCGAGAGGTCTTTGACTGAATTGTGGGCCAGGTCCAGCTGCTTTAGCGCTGTCAACTTTGCTAAAACAAGAACAGATGCGATTTTGTTGTGACTGGCATCGATCTGCTCGAGCTGCGGTGCGCGTTTCAATCCTTCGATGATACGCAACTTGTTGTGACTCAATGACAACTGTTTTAATTGAGTAAATGGCTTTAGCCAGGAAAGATCGGCTACGTTATTTTGATCCAGATTCAGCCGCACGATAGTGTTTTTTTCCTGCGGGAAATCCACCCTGGTGATGTTGTTATACCCCAGGTCGACTACGGTCAGCTTTCTCAACTCTCCGACTACTGCCATATCGGTGATTTCGTTGTGAGCAAGCAGCAGCTCCTCAAGATTAACCAGGCTTTGCAGCCCGGCGAGATTCTTCACTTTATCCCCTTCGCTATTTGAGCAACTCAACTTGGTAATGAGCCCAGCGTCAGGCTTTGGCGCCGCCTCTGCCTGCTTTATAACGCAGGCCTTGAGCACCGGGTCGACAATTTCCAGGTCTTCTGCTTTTGTGTACACGCTGACGGAGTCGCCCTGCTGACAGCCTTGACTCGCCAGCATGCACAAGGCGACCGCTAGCGCTAACATCCAGCGCCAAAACGGCGACGCAGTGATGTGATGTTTAGCTTGCATATCCGCTCCTCCGGTTTCGAGTTTTTCCAAAGTTAGTTCTCGTTGCTGTTCGCGTGCCGCGACCGGTCGCCGCTACGCCGACTCGCGGTCGCCGAGTATGCCACAGATGAACACAGCGCAAATGACCGTGTTCGCACATCGATTTACCGATGTACAATTTTCAGCACGTTGGCGATCCGCTTACCATCCCACTGATATTCATAGTGTCCTGTTTGCACTACCGAAGTTATCACATGCGGCGAAAATAACGCATAACAGCGCTTACCCCCATCCCGCACCGATGCATACGCAATACCGTGTTCGTCGGCTATTTTTACGGTATCGCCCAACTGCTGTGCAGCCGAGTAGTCGTCTGCATCGTGCCAGCCGCAGTCATCGCGCCGCGGCGCATAAATGTTCACCAGTGAGGCAGTGAATAGCACGCTTAAACCGCGCATTTGAATACGATCGTATTTAAGATCGGCAACGCCCTCGAAATAGCGTTGCTGATGATAACGCGTTTCAGCGATACCTGTTGCCATTGCCCGCGCTGCGTAAAAAACGCCAAACTGGCCCGCGGAAAACCGTGAACCACTTTCATTAACGTGTACAAACGGACCCAATGCATAGCTGCAGCCTGGGATATTAAACGGACGCCGCCCGCGCGGTACTCTGTTAAGGTCGCCCACTTCGTGGCGCAAACGCGGATTGGTAAGCGCCTGCACCGCGTACAGCGCGTCAAACTCTGCGTCGCTCGCCACGTCGTCGAACAAACCAATGGGCGGGTACTTGCTGTTAATGAGCCTGTACGCCGTTTGCGCGTTAAACTCAGCGCGCGGCAACGCTGTCAGATCGACTACCATTGACCGCCGCGCAACGCGTCGATGTGGCGAAAAACATCGTAAAGCCCCGCAACTTTGCCGCCGCGCATGATATCCATCGGAGTGGCGCCATTGAAAAACGGGTGCTGGTTTTGCTTGCGCACAAAGCCGTAGATATTTTCAGGATTGTCAAACAAGGTGCGCAACGACTGGTGAATATTAAGTATATAGCTGACCCGTTCAAGCAGATCTGGCGACAGGCGCGCGGATTGCGGTCGCGACTGATACTTGTGCAATGTGGACCGGCCGATCCCCAGCATGGCGGTTTTTTCCTGCTCGCTGCAGTTCCATTTGCCTAGAATATCCAACGCAACTTTTAGTGCTGTCTTGCTCTGCTCCGCAGTCGGGGCAGCGCTCGCTGCTACCTCAGCAGTAGCATTTCTGGTATTCGGAATAGACATATTGGCCTCCTCACTATGTCTATTATAGGCGTTAAATACTATTTATGTCTATAAGTAGACTTTAGCTTTGAATCTGGCCCAAATTCGCATCCAGCACCGCACCATTGATCACCGGCGTTTGTGCGCAAAAATAAATCGTATCGGCAATCTCGGCAGGTTCAATCAAGCGTTGATGGGTTACGCCGGCGGCGATGGCAGCATAGATTTTCTCGTCATGGCCCAGGTGCGCTTGCAACATTTCTGTTTTAGTAAATCCCGGGCAAACGCAGGCGGTATGAATCATGCTGCCGGCAAGATCCTGACAGGTGGCACGCATAAGGCCTACCAACGCGTGCTTCGAGGTCGCATACGAACAGGTATTAGCGACGGCTTTGGTGGCCAGAGTCGAACCTACGTAAATGATGGAAGAACCTGCACTCATTCTTTCCAGTACGATTTGGTTGAGTAGCACCGTAGCCACCACGTTCAGCTCTAACACATGACGCAAGCGGTCCGCCGCTACATCTTTGATGCTGTCTTTCTCAAGCAAAGCTGAGTTGTGCACTACGCACAGCTGCTCGGCATCTACTAACGCGGCAATGATCTCTGCTTTCCTGGCCTCTTCCCAGCCGGGTAATGTCAGATCAATTTGCAGGTTCAACACATCAATAATGTCACATGGCGAGCGCGAAATATTCACCACCGTATAACCCCCCTCTACAAAACGCTGTGCGGTGGCGTAGCCAATGCCTTTGCTGGCACCGGTAATTAGCAGGTATTTCTTCATTGTTGCTTCTCATGGTGCTGGTTCGAAAGGACGAGATATTTTTTCAAATAATGGGTCAGCAGGTAAAATGGGCCGGTGTCTAACAGAGCAACGGTCAATTTGAATAGGTAACTACTGCCCACCAGAAATAAAATAGTATCCAGCGCCATTTCGCCGCGTAAAAAGACCGCGCCGAAGGTGATGCCAATGACCATAATCGAATCCACAGCCTGACTGATGAGCGTACTGAAGTTGTTGCGCACCCATAGATGTTTGCCTCTGGTAAGGCGCTTAAAAAAATGAAACAGATGCACATCAAGGTACTGCGCTGTCATGTAGGCAAGCATCGACGCAAACACGGCTCCGGCCGTACAGGCATATATCAGTTCGAACAATTCGACCGAGCCACTAACAACGTCGCCATTTGGTAGTGAGATGTCCTGCGCCAGCTCAAGTACTTGCCACGGCGGCTGCTGGTCCACCGGCACGGCGGGTATCAGGTTGCCAAGGTACAAAAGCAGTAAGATGAAACCGTTCAGCAGCAAACCCACAGTCACTAAAAAGTTAGCACGGCGCTTGCCGTACAGTTCGCTAATCAAATCGGTACAAAGGAAGGTCAAAGGATACGGCAACACGCCAATCGCCAGCGACATCGGGCCGATCTGCATAAACCGTGTGATGCCTATTACATTGAGCAGAGTCATCGCACTGAGAAAGAATCCGGCCAGCAACAAAAATACTCTTTCGCGACGCTCCTGTAACTCGCAACCGCTGGTTGCTATTGTTTCAGTCACAGCTAACACTCTGTTATTGACGGTTCTTGTTGGCTGTCACTGGCAAGCCACTCGCAGCTTGCCCACTGATCTGGGCCGGATGAGACTTGCACATCCAAAGCCTGGATTGAGTACTGTTCTAATATGTTTTTGTGTTCCAACACGCAAACCAATAAGTAAGAGGCCAGCTCTTCAATCGTGATGTTACGCAATGGCAGTAGTATCGTATCGGTACGCAGCAGCGGCATAGTGATTTTGTTATGCGTCACGTAATGAAATTGCTCATCAGATTTAATCTGCAAATGTGGTGACTGCTCAGCAATGAGAGTGTATTCGTTAAAACGTTCGCATATGTCTCGCAAAATATTCTTGAAAATAGCGTAATCAAAACACAGACCATCATCGCCCACCGGCCCGGTTATTTTCGCCGCCACCCTGAAATTGTGACCATGCAAGCGCTCACGGTCGGTAGCGGAGAAGATCGTAAAATGCCCGGCTGAAAAATGCAGGTACTGCTTCCTGATTTCAATGGTCGTCATTCTGTTCATATACGGTTGCCATTTGGTTCTGAATTTGGGAGGGGATAGTACTGCTTTAATGCAATAACTAACCGCGCGCTTATAGCATCACGTTCGGTGATTATTGACTATAGTTATAAGTAAGCAAGTGAACCTCGTCACCGCCTGTTAATCTATCACATCGCGCTCAACGCTAAGTCACTGGATTTTAATGGGTAGGTTCAGTATCGTGAAAGGAACGTAAATTCATTTAGTGGCCAAATTAGTTGCGTAATACGTAAAAATGTTACGAACAGCCGCAAGGAAAGCGCTGTTTGAGTCTTACAGCAAAACGGAAGGGTTGAATGAAAATTGTACGTTTAGCGCGCATCAGGCACAGACTTGGCACTGAATGCCCCCTGGCCGCTGCTTTTCTTTTGATCAACGTGTTTGTTCTGCTCGTAAGTAATTCTGCCATTGCTGCAGAGGCCGGGCAAGATTTGAAGCTTAACGCAGCGGAAGCAAAGGGAACTTTGGATGAGAACGCACCGAGTATAAACCCGCAGAACAAAAAACAACCAAATTCCGAGCAAGACGCGGCCGCCACGGTTACTAAAGAGAAAATTCCTAAAGCCGAAAGCATAGACCTGCAAAAGCCAATTGTTCGTAAAAAAAATAAGGGTGACAAGCAGGCCGCTACCGAGCCTGAACTAGCGGTTGAAAAACGCCCTGTAAAAAGTGACAAACGAACCCTTGCAGAAAAAACAGCAATTGACCGGGCGAAAATTGCTAACAACAAAAAGCAACAACGCAAAGCGAAAAAAGAAAAAGAAGACGCAGGCATTCCTTTCATTCTCCTGGGCGCTGAGGTGCCGGCCGGTACATCAACTCGCTTGTCCTGGTCGCCAAGCGAAACGTTTGAAGGCATTGCTAACCCTACCCCGGTGTTAGTTATCAACGGCAAAAAACCCGGCCCAGTGTTGTGCTTAACGGCGGCCGTGCACGGCGACGAACTTAACGGTATAGAGATTGTGCGACGTATGCTCTACAACATTGATGCTGGCAAGTTGTCAGGCGCGGTTATCGGTGTGCCAATCGTTAACTTACAGGGCTTTCGCCGCACCTCTCGCTATCTTGCGGATCGCCGCGACCTGAATCGATTTTTTCCTGGCAACCCGGACGGCAGTTCAGCGTCGCGGATTGCTCACTCGTTTTTTAATGAAGTAATCTTGCGTTGCAGCGCGTTGGTTGACCTGCATACTGGCTCGTTCCATCGCACCAATCTACCGCAGTTGCGCGCCAATTTGAAAAACTCTGACGTGGTTAAACTAACGCATGGCTTCGGCGCCACCGTGGTATTGCATAGCGATGCCGCTGCCGGCACCTTGCGCCGCGCGGCGGTTGACGCCGGCATTCCCGCCGTCACGCTGGAAGCCGGCGAACCTATGCGGGTGCAGGAGAAAGAGGTTGAACATGGTGTGAGGGGCATTCAAACGCTACTGCATCATCTGAAAATGTATAAAAAACCGGGTATGTGGGGCGAACCAGAGCCGGTGTATTATCAGTCTACGTGGGTTCGTGCCGACCAGGGCGGCATTCTGTTTACCCGTGTGCATTTGGGCAAGCGCGTCAGAAAAGGTGACTTGTTGGGCACGGTTACCGACCCCATCACCAATGTACGCGCCGAAATCACCTCGCCACATAACGGTCGCGTATTAGGCATGGCGTTGAATCAAGTGGTAATGCCCGGTTTCGCGGCGTTTCGCATCGGCATCCAAAAATCCGAAGACGAACTTGCCGAGCCAGCGCGCGAACTGGGCACCACCCACGACGACTCTTCGCAAATTCAGAAAATACCCGCCCGGAAAGCGATTGCACGTAGCAATATTGATCAACGCGACAGCGTAGATTCGGAATAATGCGACTCAGGTGCGACTGCCAGCAATCAGACGCACTGCAATTGCAATATAAGTGCTAAAATTATGGGCACAAACTAACAATATTTACTGCTTACCCATTTCTTAATGATACAACGCCTTCACTCAACGCGGGCCAGCGCCGTCATGTATAGCCTGCTGGCCGCTTTGCTGCTGCTTGCTTCCTGCTCGCTTTTCGCGCAGGACGACGCAGACGACGAACGCATCACAATGAATATGCGCAACGCTGACGTGCGCACTGTAATACAGTGGATGGCCGAAACCACCGGTAAGCACTTCATCATTGACCCGCAGGTGCAGGGTAAAATCAGCGTTATCGCCAGCGACACGTTAAGTACCGATGAAGCGTTTCAGGTATTTTTGAAGGCGCTGGAAATCTCTGGTTTCAGCGCGATTGAAAAAGGTAAAACGATTACGGTAGTGCCGAATACCAAGGCCAGCAAATCGAGTACGGCCGTACTGGACTCTTTCAGCGGCCGCGGCTCATCCGAACGCGCCGTGCATGTGATCGGGCTGAAGAACGTAACCGCAACTGATTTGGCTGCCCAGCTGAGGCCATTGGTTTCAGACTCAGGCTATTTAACCGCCCTGGCCGACAGCAACAATCTGATCATTGCCGACCAGGTCGACAATATTCAGCGTATTAAGGAACTGGTGCGGCGCATTGACCAGCAAGGTTCAATCAATGTTGATGTCGTCAGATTAAAGTATGCCTCCGCCGACGACGCCTTGCAGTCACTGGGTCAATTAATGAGCGGTGCTGCCAGCTCCGGACGTTATGGGCCCGATAGCGGTGCCGCGCCGCTACTCAACGTTGCGAGCGATGCGCGGACTAACAGCATTCTTATTAGCGGCATTGCCTCCAAGCGCGCGCAAATTCGTGACCTGTTAAGCCGCATTGATAAGCCGCTGGAAAAAACCGCCAACACCAAGGTGGTTTACTTAAACTATTTGCAGGCCGAGGAAATGGTGCCTATTCTCGAGGGCATGAGCGGCTCGCTGCAGAAAGACGATAAAGAAGTCACAATTAGCAAGGCCAACATTAGCATTCAGGCCAGTGAGTCGAGTAACGCATTGGTCATGACGGCACCGCCGCCGCTGCTGAAAGACATGGAAGATGTGATCAAGCGCATCGACGTGCGCCGTTCGCAAGTGCTGATAGAAGCGCTGATAGTCGAAGTTAACGACGATCTGGCCGATGATATCGGCGTGCAGTGGAATACCGAGTTGGACGGCGACGGTGTCCAGGCCGCCACCGATTTCGGCCTGGCTAATATTCAGCAGTCAACCGACAGCGCCGGCAACTTGATTGAGGAGAATCTGACCTTGGGCCAGGGGTTTACCCTCGGTTACTTTCGCAACGGCAACATTCGTGCTTTATTAAACGCTTTTGAAAGCAACAGCAAAGCGAATTTGCTATCGACACCATCAATTGTGACTCTTGACAATCAAGAGGCAGAAATTTTGGTTGGCTCCAGCGTGCCGTTTGTTACTGGCGAAGCCACCGGCAACTTTGCCGAGACCGCAAACCCGTTTCGAACCATTGAACGCAAGGACATTGGCGTCAGTCTTAAGATAACCCCACAGATAAACGACGATCAGTCGATCACGCTCGATATTTTGCAGGAAGTAGAAAACCTGACCGACTCGGTGCAGGCGGAAGACCTGATCACTAACAAGCGCAGTATCAAAACCCGCGTGCTGGTCGATGACAAGGAAACGCTGGTACTGGGCGGCTTAACCGAAAAAACCAGCACCGAATCAATTTCGCGGGTGCCGCTGTTAGGTTCTATTCCGGTGCTCGGTAAATTGTTCCAACGCAAAAACACCACAGAATTGCGTAACAATTTGATGGTTTTTATTCGGCCGGTAATTCTAAATAAAGTCGATAAGGCCAGAGACGTTACGCGCCAACGCTACGACTCAATACGCGGCCAGCAGCAAAAATATAATGAACGGGAAAGCCTTCTGGACTTTAAGCGCGACAAACGCGAGCGGCCGCAGTTGCCAGAGTTAGAAGAAAAGGAATTAGAGGAAAACGAGTTACAGGAAGAATAACCCGGCGCGACCGCTGCGTGCGGCGCACGCTACGGTTACCACTGCTCTAGTATTGACACATGCACCAGCGTATCAGGGTGCGCTAATATCACACCATCTTCGGTAATTTCCAGCAGCGTTAAATCAGCGGTTATCTGGTCACCTTCGCGCATGCGATGATCATTGATGATAATGGTGCGTCGCTGCGGCTTCGACGAATAGACGTGAAATGAAAACTTCAGGTCTTGCACGGCGGCCTTGATATGCGACGCTACCTGCCACAGCTCTTGCACAGGACGTTGTTCAACGGGTGCAACCGCTGTTTCTGCCGGCTGCACCGCAACGACGGGATTGGGTTGTGCTGCGGGCGCGGCCTTTGCCGGTGACTGCTGGCTAGGGGGTGTCTGCACTTCCGTGCTGGCAATACGATCTGTGTCAGCCGGAGAGCGAGCCTGCCCCAGCCAAAAGGCCGCATTCACGGCAATGATAACCACAACGACAGCCGCTGCTATCCAAAGCCACTTCGCTGCATTTCGTTGCGGCGCCCGACGACCGCCCTGCATCGAGTGCAAGTCGGGTGTGTGCTGGCTTTGTCGTTCCTGTTCAGCTTTGCGCAAGGCATCGAGTATGTATGACATCTAATCTTCTTTTAACCCTCTTTCGCCAGCAACTTAACAAAGGATGGTGTGATGCCGCGAGCTTCTATTTGCAACTCTTGCTTCTTCGAATTCAAGCGGCGCAGCAGAGCGATATCGACTATCGCCGGAAGTTGTTCAGCGTCAGCCTTTGCAAGAAAATAGCCGTAGCGATCTATCGCGTAGGGCTCGATTGACGCCTCGACGGACTCAGGCGGCACGGCGTCGTTTAGCCACTGCACAAAGCGGTCGTCTTCGCCAATGGAAATACTCTTTCTGAAGCCTTGCGGCGGCTCCCATATCCACCGGTAGCTGCCCTTCCAGTCTGCTTGCAGAGCAGCTGTCGTCGACCTCACCGGCAAGCTGTCGGCCCGCGTTAGCTTGAACTCTTCTTCACCTGCTGGCTCCAGCAACACCCATTCAGTTTCATCTTCGCCTTGCTGCAATTCCACAACCGCAGCTTCTCCCAGTTGTACGAACTGTTGCAGCGTACCCTTGCTTTTAACACAAGCAAGCGACGTATCACGCAACGCTTTGCAAGGTTCAATGTTTGCGTCATTGTCGGAGGGGCCGCCCTGCAGCGCCGCTAGTTGCGCCAGCAAGACATTCGGCTGTGCTGACGCTTGCTCGACTCGCTGTTGTTCAGCTTGCTGTTGTTCGACTTGCTGAGGTTCGATTTCAGGCTTGGCAGCAATGGCGGTGACGCTGGCCGACGGGGGCGCAACCTGAGGTAGCAGGAAGTAGCCGGCTAACAACGCCGCCACGACTGTCATGCCACCCAATAACGGCCACAGCCAACGCCGTGCTGAAGAGTTGTTGCGGTCGCGGCCGTTGCCCTTATTCTTACTCTTACCCGTAATTTCGGCAATCGCCTGCTTTGCGATTTTCATGTCGACGGCACGCGCGTTGGCACTATAAACACCGAGCAGGCAACGGTCGCAGATGACATTAATCAGTCTTGGAATACCACCACTGACCCGGTGGACAAGTTTTAAAGTAGCTTTCGGAAATAACTCACCGCTGTATCCCGCTACCGTCAAGCGATGCGTGATGTAACTTTCGGTTTCCTCAAACGTCAGCGATTGCAAATGGTAACGGGCCGTGATCCGCTGCGCTAACTGCCGCAGGTCTTGCCGGTCCAGCAAATCGTTGAGCTCGGGTTGCCCCAGCAAAATGAGCTGCAGTAATTTTTTCTCGTTGGTTTCAAGATTTGTCAGCAGGCGCAGCTGCTCCAGCACTTCGGCCTCAAGGTTCTGCGCCTCATCAATAATGAGAATGGTGTTGCGGCCCTTACTGTGACTTTCCAGCAGATATTCGTTAATCAGGTCCACTAAATAGCTAGTGCCCTGGTCTTCGTAGAAATAATAAATGCCAAGTTCATCGCAGATGGACTGCAACAATTCGACCACAGTCTGGCGCGGGTTAACGATATACGCGACCTCGCAGTCGCCTGGTATTTGCTGCAACAGGCAGCGACAAATCGTCGTTTTACCGGTGCCCACTTCGCCAGTCAACAGCACGAAACCACCGTGCTCGCCAACGCCATAGAGCAAATGCGCCAGCGCGTCTTTGTGTTGATCGCTTAGATAGAGATAACGCGGATCAGGCGCAATCGAAAACGGTATATCGGTAAAACCGAAATAATTTTTATACACGGAGGGAAGCTATGGTTTTCAGAATTATTCCTGCAATACCAGCTTGGTTACCACCAGGCCAGTTTGTGAACTTTGGTCCACCGTGAGTTCACGAAGAGTGATATTGTAACTTTGATCCAGCACCTCAACCCACTGCACTATGTCGTTGAAATTGACGTTGTCTATCCACAGCCGTAACGCGTCGTCATCGACCGGCTCGAAACGTCTGAAGCTCATGCCAAATGCCTTGGCAGTATTGGAAGCCAAACTGAGCAACGACTGATCGCCGCGTTGAGCGAGCGCGTCGGAATCGCCCGCCAGAAATTGTGTTTTACGCGTGTCCATCCAGTTGAGGGTTTCGCTTTCATTGACGTAGTCACTGCGTGCCTCGTCCATAAAATTCTTGGCGGGCTTTATGAATCCAAAGAAAATTACGACACAAAGAACGAACACACAAAGCAATTGCAGTGCTTTTTGATCGCGCTCCGACAGGCCGCGATATTTTGTCACCATCCGCTGCGTGGCCGTGGAACTGTAAAGACCACTGAACAAGGCCGCAAGTTGGTCGCGCAGATTTTCCAGCATCAGATCGCCTCCACTTTTAAACGGCCGGTAACGCCGCTCGCTTCTTCCACCGCCGACAGCAGTTCTACCTGCAAGCCATTTTTATCTAGCGCTGATTTGTAGCTTTCCAATTGATCAATCGTCTTGGCGTCAACTTCCAGCAACAGACCGCCATTGTAACCATCGAAGCGCAGGTTCTGCAGACGCATGTCTTTTCCCGGCCAGTCGCCGGCGACAATTTCCAGCAAACCTAAAAACTGCTTGCTGTATCCGGTACTTTGACTCTCGTTCAGGTGACTCTGAAATTGCAGTTTCGGATTGACGACACGTCGCTCAGAGGGGAAAAGATCACGGTAAAGACTGATCGAGTCGGCCTTAACCTCGTCGGCTTTTGATTGAAACCATAGGCCGCTGCCGAGAAATAGAGCGAGTTCACACACTACAAATACCGCAACGATCGCCGCCACTGGTCGCCATTTCATGAATGCTTGTTGCGACTCGGTGCGTACGCGATAACCACCCTGCAGCAGATTTAACGCCTGGTCGATTGACTTGATGGTCATGACTGCCAGCACGGAAAAAACCGATTCACGGTAAATTTGCGTGGTCACCTCTGCATCGGGCTCGTTTTCTCTAAGGCTTTCACTGAATTCCGCCAGCGCGTCCTTGCCGCGTTCGTCCACGTCGCTGGCCATTAGCGAGAATTGCAGCCCTTGCTTATTGTCGATTGACTGGCTGTATAGCTGCAGGTAAATATCAAGATTGTCGCGCTCAACTACGGTGCCGGCATACTGGCTGTATTGAATCAGCGCCCTGTCCTCGTCGAACAGAATACGCAGGTCTGCCTCAGGGTTGGGCAAGAACAGAAATTCCGGCGCAATCATATAAGGCTCAAGATCAACGCTGTATAGCAATTCAAGCCAATGGATCAATTCCTGATGGCTGACTACCGCGATGTGATTCTTGCCGACCCCGGCGTTGGGAGGCAGTGCCAGGTGAACGTCGTCTATATCTTCGGCCAGCTGTTCTTCCACCATGAAAGGCAGCGCCTTTTTGATGTGCTTGGCATGATGCGCTGCAACCTCAATTTCTGTGGTCAGCACTCGCTCACCGGAAACCAGGATAATGACGCGCACTTCTTCGTCAATCTCAATGCGCTCGCGCAGCTGGAACAGCAGGTGTTCGCCCTCCTCCAGCAAGGCACCGTAAGGGTCGAGTAGCGCCCAGCTGCAGGGAGTGGTTTTGGGGTCGAGTTCAGGCACAAAACGCAGGCAAAAATAATTCATTATGATTCGTCTGTTAGTAGTAGGCGCGCCACTGCCGCTTTATTCATACTGCGCGATAACACCGTAAGTTTACCCTTATTATCGCGGTGAACAACGGAACGCAGGTAGCTCCAGCGCTTGTCGAAGTTGGCGGCAACCAAAATCTCAAAATACTCGCTTGTGTAACTTATTTTAGACGAAGCGTCGTCGAATAACGATGTTGAGAACGGGTTTTGCTCGGTATATTTTTGGCTTAATTGCCCGCTTAGCTCGCTCTGCGCCTGCGACAGGCTAATGCTGCCATTAAAACTGCTGAAAACTTGTTCACTTACAGTGTTGACATTGATGCTTGTCGGTTTTGATTCTGACTGTGCCGCCACAGGTTTTGGTATTGCCGTCACATAAGGCGCCAGGCGTTCGTAATATTCGGTGGTCATGCCGTCGAGTTGACGCAGTTCACTGACATCAGCCATAGCCGTATTCGCGCTAAGGAACGCCGGTGTTTTCTCAAGATACAGATCATCTTCCTTACTGCCGCTGCTGGTCACCTCGTCTTTGTCGAGCCAATCGATGATGACTGCCGCCAAATTGATTGGTACATCCAGCGTTTGCAATAACCAAACCAGTTGCTGCTGCTGTTGCGGGTCGACTGTACCTTGCTGATCAATCAAGTTATTCAAATTGAACCGTGCCTGCAAATCGTTGATCTGTAGCTGCATTGCACCCTGGTCAATCTCAAACTCATCTAACGGCTGTGCCCAGTTGTCGATTAATCCATCGCTGGGCTCTTCGTCAGCTTCATAATCCTGCTGGTAATCTTCATGCAGTATCTGCCGGCCCAGTGTTTCACCGCCCATGGCATACCAGAACGCTTGCCGCGCTCCCTGGTAATTGGCTGAGCGTTGCAAATCGCGAGCGGCAGCGGTCACCAGGTGACCAATCAGCAGACTGGCGACAGCGAACACCAGCAGCACTGAGATCAGCGCAATCCCCTTGTGCCTGCTAGCGTAAACTGATAACACGGCTTAGCTCTCCCGTACTAATGGTGACCAAATTCACTTCGACTGCAGTCGGTAAAGTCCCGGTTTTAGCGGTGGTTGCAGAGTTGCTAGTGTCGCTGCCATCTTCAAGCTCCATATCCTGCTCTTGTCCATCCCCCTCTTGCTGGCCCTGGGTCACCGGCCAGCTGTCATTCCAGTTTGATTTATCGTCCTTAAAACGCACATTGAAACTAATAACGCCGCTCAGCAGGAGTTGGTCGTTAAAAGGCGTCTGCAGGCTGCTGTCGGGCATACGCGACAGCGTACGTATTAGGTCCAGCGTGTCTTCACTGCCTGCTTGCTGCTGGTCGCTGTTTTCATCTTGCTCCGTGTCTGCATCAGCTTCGGGCTCACGCAGTGAGTAGGCAACGCGCAACAAGTCGCTACGCGCCAGGCCCAGAGGGTTATCATTGCCGCCACGGGTAAACTCCACAGCCCCTTCAGCCGAGCCAGCCAGAGCGTACTTTTGACCAAGTTCATCACGCACTGGCCGGTCGACCACCTGGCGCAGATCGCGCTCGATAAAGCGAAAGGCCCGGTCCAGCTGATGCATGCTTTCGCTACGTATTTGCTCGCGCTCGGTAACCAGCGATGCACTGGCAAGCACTTGATAAGCACTGATGCCTATTAATGCGAAGATAGCCAGGGAAACCAGCATTTCTATCAACGTAAAGCCACGCTGCCTGATCACACTGCCAGCTTTTCCAACTGATAACAACATAGTCAATATCTGCCGATGAAGCTGGTCAACTCTACCACCGGTTTGTCGAACTCTCCGCTTTGACTGCGAGTATTAATGGCGACCGTGACGCGGCGCATATCCGGCCGCGCTGTTTCTATAACCTCGGTTGTTACCTGCCACTCGCGCTCACTCACTTCAACCTCTTCGCTATCGGCACCAGTCGCTGGCCACCTTTGCTCGGCGCGCAATGTGTCCATGCTGTTTTCGGCGATCCATAAACCCAGTGTTTTTTCCTGCAAAGCGCTGCGTGTTGCAACACTATGCTGCGATTGGCTTAGCAAAGCGATAGAGGTGATCGCTAATATTGCCAGCGCGATCAATATTTCTAACAGGGTAAAACCGCGGCTTGTGTTCACGGTGTGCTCTCATCCAACTTTACGTTAAGCCCGTCGGACAGTAGTCGGTAGGTATTACCTTCGGGCAACTCCAGCAACAGCGTGTAAGGCGTTGTGTCACCATTTGATAAGAACAGAATCTGTGGTTTTTCTATTTCGCCTGCACCCACCAACACGTCTTCCTGCCCCGCGAAATCTTCGACTTCAATTTCTACCCTCGCCTTCTCGGGGATGGTCATCGGCAGAAACGGTTTGGTTTGCATCGCTTCCCAGCTCTCTTCAACATCGTCAAAATAAACGAATTGCAGCGTGCTATCGCTAACCTGCAGGCCTATTTGCGTGCCCTGCAGTTCGGCTTCTTCAGCAGCGTATTCCATTACCGCGTGCACCTGGCGTGCAAACAGGCGCAACTCACGGGCGTCGTTACCGCCGACATTGAGCATGGCAATGCCGAGCACAAAGCCAAACAAAGTGATGACGACCAACAGCTCCAGCAGGGTGAAGCCGCGTTGCCGGGACACCCGGAAATACCGTTTTATAATCGGTGGCCGCAGCCGCTATCGAGATTGTTGATTTTCTTCTTCGTCCCAGTTGCCCACATCGGCGTCAAACCCTTCGCCACCCTCTTTGCCGTCCGCGCCTAATGAATACAGGTCGTAAGCATTACGTGAACCCGGGCTGACATACTGATACTCGTTGCCCCAGGGGTCTTTGGGCAGCGCCGATTTTTTTAGATAACCTTCCGGATTCCAGCGACGCGGTTTCGGCGAGCCGGTGGGCATCTCGACCAGCGCGTACAAACCCTGGTCGGTCGAGGGGAAATTCTGATTGTCCAGCCGATACATATCCAGCGCCTGCGACAATACGTTGACGTCTGCCTGCGCGGCAGTTGCGCGTGCATCATCGACGCGGCCAAGAATGTTGGGCGCTATCAGGCTGATCAAAACACCCATGATGACGACCACCACCATGATTTCGATCAGCGTGAATCCGGATTGTTTTTTCATTCTGCGCACGTCTTACTCCTAAATTAATTGATTAAGCTCAAAAATCGGCTGCAATATCGCCAGCACGATCAGAAACACGAGACCGCCCATTGTGAGCAGCACCATGGGTTCGAATAGTTTGAGCCCGGTGTTGATAATATTGTCGAGGCTGCGCTGCTCGTTGTCAGCGGCGCGAGTCAGCATTTTGCCGAGTGCGCCACTGGCCTCACCGCTGCCAACCATATGAATCAGCAACGGTGAAAAGAAATGGCACGCCTCCAGCGAGTCTTTCAAGCTACTGCCCTCCGACACGCTCTGCGTCGCCCCAATCAGCCGTTCGCGCAGCCAGTGGTTAGGCACAACCTCACGCGCGATGTTCATTGAGTCTACCAGCGGCACGCCGCTGCGCACCAAAATACTCAGCGTACTGCTGAACTGCACAGTATTGTTGGTGCGGCTAAATTTGCGCGTCAGCGGCAGCTGCGACAGGCGGCGATCGAAGGCTAACCGCACATGCGGTTTTCGCAATGCCACTCGCGCGAGCCAGGCCAGCAGCACGGCGACGGCGATGACCAGCCAGGCGTAGCTTTTGAGGAAGGCGCTCATACTAATCAACAGCTGCGTCAACCACGGCAGCTCCTGTCCCTGATCAACAAATACGCCGACCACTTGCGGCACAACGAAGGTCATCAGGCCCACGACGATCAGCATCGCCACTAGCAGTAAGATGCATGGGTAGAGTAAGGCCAGTTTTACCTGTTGGCCGGAATCCTGCGCGGTTTCGGTGTATTCGGCCAAGCGCTCCAGCACCGCATCCAAATGGCCGGACTGCTCGCCGGCTGAGATCATGGCGCGGTACATCTGCGGAAACGCCTGCGGATAGTCCTGCATCGCATGCGCCAGCGAGTGACCTTCAAGCACCCTGCCCCTGACGCCCAGCATAATACTGCGGATACGGTTGTTTTCTGCTTGCGCCGCTACTGCGGTAAGCGACTCTTCCAATGGCATCGACGACTGTACCAGGGTCGCCATTTGGCGCGTAATCAACGCCAGGTCGGCGGTACCGATACCACGCCTTACTGACCAGCCGCCACCGCTGCCACTGGACTGCACTGCGCCGTCGGCGGCCGCCTCAACCGATAGCGGCGCCCAGCCTTTGTCGCGCAGCATTTGCCGAACCTGGCGCGAGCTGTCTGCCTCCAGCACGCCGCGCAGTTGTTTACCCTTGGCGTCTAACGCCGCATAGGAAAATGCCGACACCTAACTCTCCTGAGTAACGCGCAATACTTCTTCAACGGTGGTCAGACCGGCGCGCACCTTGCGCTTGCCATCATCGCGCATGCTGGACGAGTCTTTGCGGGCATGCGCGAGTATGGCTTCGTCGCCGCTGTTTTGATGAATCATACGGCGCACGTCACTGTCGATTTGCAATAACTCATAGATGCCGATTCGACCGCGATAACCGCTATTGCTACACACCGGGCAGCCCACTGGCCGGAACAGTGCGTGCTCGGAGCGCTCGCTGATATTAAGAAAGTCGCGCTCAAACTCATCGGCCACATGCGGCTGTTTACAATCCGCGCACAGCACGCGCACCAGCCGTTGGGCGAGAACACCGAGCAGGCTGGAAGACAGTAGAAACGGCTCAATGCCCATGTCGCGTAAGCGGGTTACCGCGCCGACCGCACTGTTAGTATGTAGGGTCGACATCACCATGTGGCCGGTCAGGCTGGCCTGCACGGCTATCTCTGCTGTTTCAGCATCGCGAATTTCACCGACCATGACCACATCGGGATCTTGCCGCAACATGGCGCGCAGGCCGCGCGCAAAGGTCATCTCTGCCTTTACGTTAACCTGCGTTTGACCAACACCCTCAAGGTTATACTCGATGGGATCTTCAATAGTAAGAATGTTACGACTATGGTCGTTCAATTCTGACAAGGCGGCGTACAAGGTGGTACTTTTACCTGAACCAGTTGGCCCGGTGACCAGCAGTATGCCGTGCGGGCGATTAATAATATCGGTTAAGACGGCCGTTTCGTGCGCCTCAAGGCCTAACGATGAAAGCTCGATGCGACCCGCTTGTTTATCGAGCAGCCGCAATACCACGCGCTCACCGTGGCTGGAGGGCATGGTGGAAACCCGTACGTCGATTTCACGACCGCCCACCAATAGCGACATACGACCGTCTTGTGGCACGCGTTTTTCCGCGATGTCCAGTTTCGCCATCACTTTGATACGTGACACAAGCAATGGCGCCAGCGCTCGTTTGGGTTGCACTGCCTCGCGCAGCACGCCGTCAACGCGAAAGCGCACCGACAGTGTGCGTTCGTATGTTTCGATATGAATGTCTGAGGCATTTTCCTTCACCGCCTCGGTTAACAGCGCGTTGATGAGTCGAATGATGGGCGCGTCGTCTTCCTGTTCGAGCAGATCTTCGGTTTCTGGCACCGCGTTGGCCAGACGCTCAAGATCCATCTCGTCGCCCAACCCCTTCACCATTTGCATGGTGGAACTGGAGTCCTGCTCGTAGGCATCGTTTAACGCGCTGTCGAACGTTTCCGCATCAACATCGATGAGCTGAAACTTGGCATTGTGGCCAATAAAGCGCCGCACCTCCGCGAAGATGGAGGGTGAGATACCCTTGCGGTAAATCAGTTGCAAGACATCGCCCTCGTCGCGACAAAAAACGCCATAGCGTTTCGCATACGAAAAAGGTAATTTTTTTACATCGACTATATTGTTCATTTTATATGCTGCATGGACTTTGTTCACATTATAGGAAGTGGCTCGATCTATAGCATCACCGATGTATATACTAAAATATAGCAGCAGCGCTTGAAATAGGCATAGCTAAAGCATGAGACATTCATCGTTCATTATTGCATATGCACGTGCCAAACGTTCTATCGTCAACGTGACGGGCGTTCACTATTGCGACTCAGAAATGCTACTCGGCAAAGCGCCTCGCTGTGCTAGACTGCATACATTAACAAGATAACGCAGAACCAATCAGTTGCTTGATCAAATTATAAACTTGCGGAACCAACCGCGCACTATCGTCGGGATATTGATTGTTATATTCCTGGCCGTGTTGCTCGTGCAAATTATACAGCTCCTGCAAACCGGTGGCAGTCAAATTTCGCAACCGGGCAACGCACAGCGTAGCGCGGAGCTTACCGACTATGACGCTGGTGTTATTCTGGACCGGCAACTTTTCGGTGCTGGCGCGGCCAGCAACCCGGGTGCAAGTCAGCCCAGTCAAACACCAGTGACCAGTCTTGCCCTCACCCTGCAAGCGATATTTAGCGCACCCAACGGCAGTAACAGCAATGCAATTATTGCCGGACCTGATGGCAATGCAAAAAATTATCGTGTCGGCGCTGTGCTGGCCGACAACGCAACCGTTGAGCGTATCGATGCAGATCAGGTGATATTGAAGCGCGACGGCAAACTTGAAACGCTGCGTTTTCCGCAGCCGGGATCCAGAAGCGCTGGTGCTGCGCAAAATCAGAACAATGAGCTAAGCACTCAGGACTACTCGCAGCTGCTGTCTTCCCTTTCCAGCAAAGATAGAAAGAACGCGATGGCGAAATTGCAGGGCGGAGGCGACATGCGCAGCCTCTTGCAGGCGCTGCCGCCGGAACAAAAATTGAAGGTGGTGCGCAAGCGGCTTGAACAATTAAGACAACAAAGCAGCAGTAAAAAGAAATAGGGACTGGAAGAATTTATGAATGTACGCCACCGCACGACCGTGTTCGCGAAGCTGCTCCTGATTGCGAGCCTACTGCTGCCAGTAACCATGCTGCATGCACAGGACGACGACAAAATAACCATGAATATGCGCGACGCGGACATTCGCGGCGTTATTCAATGGGTGTCTGATCTTACCGGCAAAAATATTCTGGTGCATAACGATGTACAAGGAGCCGTTACCGTAATTTCCGGTGGCCCGGTCACCAAAGACGAAGCCTACGAACTATTTCTGTCGGCGCTGCAACTGAATGGCTATGCAGCCATCGAATCCAGCAACGTGATTAAAATTGTGCCTGAAAACATGGCCGCCCAAAGCGCAACGCCGCTGGATTCCGGTGGCGGCAACCAGGTTGTCACCCGCATTATTCCGATAAGTAATTTGCCGGCAAATCAGATGGTAATATTGCTGCGCCCGCTGCTGCCGGAAAGCGCCAAAATTTCGGCGGACGCAACCTCCAACTCGCTGGTGGTTGTTGGTCGGGCGTCGAATATTGAACGCATTCAAAATATTATCGTACGCATGGATAAGCCCGGCAGTGGCGAGTTCGATTTGGTTAAACTTAAACATGCCAATGCCTCCGATATAATGGAAAGCCTGTCTCAGCTTATGCCGCAACAGCAACAAAACGGTGGCGGTGGCGGTGGCGGTCAAAACCCCATGCTGAGCGTAAATTTTTCCTATGACGAGCGCTCTAACAGTATTCTGATGTTCGGCGACCCGGCCAAACGCAAAAATCTGCGCAGCCTGATCAGTCGCATGGACCAGCCGGTGACCGGCGAGGGCAGCACGCAGGTAGTGTATTTAAACTACGTTGACGCCGAAGAGCTGGTGCCTATTCTTGCTGGCATGGCCGAAGCGCATGCGAAAGATAAAGGTGAGAGCGACGACAAGCTGAACGCAACGGTGTCTTCGAGCGAAAGCGCCAACGCTCTGATTATTAACGCGCCTCCTGCTCTGCTCGCCAATATGAAACGCGTGGTATCGCAGGTAGATATTCGTCGCGCGCAGGTGTTGGTCGAAGCGCTAATAGTTGAAGTTAATAACGATATTGCCAATGAAATCGGCGTTAGCTGGGTTTCAACAAACAATGCCGCCGATGGTGGCACCTTTGGCACCGTTAATACGCTGGGCAACTTATCGCTGGCGGCAGACGGAACCAGCACAGACACCACTACTGGCGATATCATCAATTTTGTTCCTGGCGCGGGATTAACCTTCGGTTTCTTTAAAAATGGTTCGCTGCGCGCCGCACTGCGTGCGTTGGCGTCAAATACCAAAGCTAACATTTTGTCGACACCGACCATCGTCGCGATGGACAACGAAGAGGCGGATTTACTGGTTGGTCAAAGCGTACCGTTTATTACCGGGCAATCCACCGGCATTGCGTCACAAACCGATAATCCTTTCACCACCATCGAACGCCACGACATTGGTACTACATTAAAAATTACGCCCCGCATCAATCAGGGCGATTCGATTGCGTTGCAAATCGAACAGACAACCGAGAACATTGCGCCGGTAGTGCCGAGTTCCGTTGGTGCCTCTGACATCATTACCAACAAACGCTCGCTTAAAACGCGCGCGCTGATTAAGGATGATGAAGTGTTGGTGATAGGGGGTCTGATTCGGGAAGATGAAACAGAAGTCAAACAGAAAGTACCATTTCTGGGCGATATACCCCTGATCGGCAGGCTGTTTAGCAGCAAGGGTATTACCAAATCCAAAAGCAACCTGATGGTATTCATCCATCCGGTGATTCTAAAAGATAGACAGCATGTCGCCGAACTCACCCGCAAACGTTACAATTTTATGCGCGGTAAACAGAAAGAAATTTCACGCAATGATTGGGACAAAAGCCAGTATCAGGTTAAACCGCTGCTGCCCGAATTTGAAACCTTCGAGCCCGGTGGCACGGCGCCAATTGTGCCTGACGGGGACGAGGGTTTGATTAATGAGCCAGAGAAAAACCGTTAGCCAGTTGGTGCGTATCTCGCGACTTGCACCAGCGGGCTAGTCGCCACGAAAGACACTCCCGTAGGCAATGCCGTATTGGTTGGAGCGACTTTAGTCACGATAGCGGTGCGACGAAGTAAGCTGCTAGAACGGACACTATTTACTCATGGGGCGCGTTGTCTTATCAACTCTTACTGCGGTGCCCACAGCGCACCCTACCGGCTTAGTCGCGCCAGCTGCTTACCACCAGCGCTTGTTTATGCTCTCCCACAATTGAGTAAACGCGCTATCGACGGCGCCTGAGGCGGCCAAACCAAACTTCTCCTGAATCGATTTTTTCTCCCGATAGGTGACCGCATAAATTTCTGCGTGGTCGGACTGCTGCAGCAGATACTCATCACTTGTCATTAACTCATCTACCAGGTTTTTCGCCAAAGCGCGGCTGCCATACCACGTTTCTCCGGTGGCAACCTGATCGATATCGACTGCGGGACGGTGCTCTTTAACAAATTCCTTGAACAGCACATGCGTATCTTCGAGATCCTCGCGGAATTTTTCACGATCACGCTCGGTGTTTTCGCCAAACACGGTCAGTGTGCGCTTGTATTCACCAGCGGTTAACATTTCCACGTCGACTTCGTTTTTCTTCAACAGCCGATGAAAGTTCGGAATTTGTGCTACCACTCCGATTGATCCCATCACTGCGAATGGCGCTGCCAGAATTTTGTTGGCAATACAGGCCATCATATAACCGCCGCTGGCGGCAACTTTGTCGACGCATACCGTCAGAGGAATCTTGTGGCTTTTGAATCGGTCCAGCTGTGAGGCCGCAAAGCCATAAGTGTGAACCATGCCACCGCTGCTTTCGAGGTCGACCACAACTTCGTCGTTTTCTGACGCCAGCGTGAGCACGGTCGTGACCTCTTCGCGTAAATTTTCTACTGCGGAGGCCTTAATATCACCGTCGAACTTCAACACATAAATGTGCTTCCTGCTTTTCTGCTCGGCATCGCTGCTTTTCTTTTCTTTCTTTTTGTCTTGTTTATCCTGTTTCTTGTCGAGCTTGTGCTGTTTTTTTAGTTCTGCAGCGCTCCAAACCACTTCCCGCAGTGCGTCACGCATATTCTCAAAGCGCTGATTCAGGTGTTTGACCTCGATGTGGCCATCATCATGCGGCCTGCTTTTCTGTGCCAGCGCGGCAATGCTGCCGATCACAACTATTATGACAACCAGCACCGTCACTGACTTTGCTAAAAACAGACCGTACTCTAAAAGGAATTCCAGCACTACTGCGCTCCGGGGCCGATAAAAGGGCGCACATTATAAGGCATAGTAATGTGGGTGTATTGCTGGTTTTTAACGCTGATAAATGGGGCTGAATGAGGATGGGGCAGGCTTACCAATCAGCAAGCGCTTGCCTGGCGGCGGCATTCTGAGCTTGCGCTGTGAGGCCCAAAGCAGTCAGTTGTAAACTATATTGCGCATCTGCGGCCATTGGCATAAACGCCGCTGAGCTTGCTTCCGGATTGAACCACGGCAACGCATCCTGCACGGCGCGCACCACACTTGCCCCCTCAGGGACTGCGCGGTCGAGGTTGGTGTCGACGGTAAGAGCGTGACTACGCGGTCGCGATTGCTGCTCTTGCTCCAGCACCAGGAAGCGGCCGCTCAAGCTCTCGAGTCTGTAAACTGGCTTAAGGCCAAGGTTTCGCAGCGCGCGCGTCCAGTTCAGTATGCGCGCATCGACCTGCCATTGGTCACCGTACACTTCAAACACTTGCTCAGTGCCACTCGGTCGGTTGACGCGAGCGATATACTTTTGTTCATCCAATTGCTCGAAACTAATGCGGGCTATGCCTTGCTGCGCTGCCGGCCAGGCCTGATACGAACGTAAATCGATTGCCAACGCCGCACACATAAAGGTTGCAGCGAGCAATAACATAGCGCTGCTGCCGCGCAACCAACCACCAATCCAACGTCGTTTTGTGAGCAGCCGCACAGCACCGAGCAGACCGGCGATTGCTGCCAGCCAGATCACCAGCTGCGCGGTCACAGTCGACGCCATTACTCTAAACCTTCCAGTTGGTTTACATAGGCGCGAATTAGCTGGCCGGAAATGGAACTTTCGCGCGGCGTGCGCGGCAGATTCTGGTAGTGCCACCACTGCGCGTCGGTAATCTCGACGCCGTCGACGTTGATGGTGCCGCCCTCGTATGCTGCGAAATAACCCAACATCAGCTGATGCGGAAACGGCCAGGGCTGGCTACCAAAGTAGCGGCAATTATTCACGTGCAGCCCTACTTCTTCGTACACTTCACGGCTAAGCGCGTTTTCGGCGCTTTCGCCTGGCTCGATAAACCCGGCGAGGGTTGAATACAGGTCTTGCGGGAAGTTGGCGTTACGCGCTAGCAGCAGCCGCTCGCCATTGGTTATCAGAACTATGATACACGGCGCTACACGGGGGTATTGTTGCAAATTGCATGACTCGCAGTGCATCACGCGCTCGCGCTTGTCCAGTCGGTTGGCGCTACCACAGCGGCCACAGAATTGATGGTGCAGATACCAATCATTAATCTGCACCGCGCGTCCGGCCAGGGCGAATTGCGGTTCAGCAAGCTGCCCCAGCAAAGCATAAAGATTCTGCAGCTCCTCGGCCGCAGACTCGGCATGCAATTGACTGACATAGAGGGGCTTCGCACCCAGCTGACCAAGATAAATAGATTGGGTGACGTCGAGGCCGCGCAATTGTTCGCGACCGCGAAACAAGCCTCGCTCACTGCTGTAAGCTACACTGCGCTCGTGCACCAGTATGTGCAGCGCATCGTCGCTGGCCGCCGGTTCCAGTGTGCCTGGTATAAAGTCACCGGGTAATAATTCACGCATGCGACACGATTCTACGCAGGAAAACCTATCGCCGCCAAACTGTCATCGGCTACGTCCAGCACGCCTTCGTCAGTATCTTTGCGTACTTCTACCTGGGACAGATAATATTCGAGGCTAATCAATGCGTCGGCCAATGTGTCCAGTAACGAACCATCGCTGGAGCGGTCTTTCTTTAAACTCGACTCGATAAACTGTATGCAACGATTCGCTACGCTGGAAGCGCGCAGTAGATTGAGAACCGTTAAACCACCGCGCACCGAGTTGAGTGTGACTGTGACATTGCCCATATGCACCGGGTCAAATTCAGATTCGACGTAGGATGTAATCGCACGCTTGGCCAGGTTAATACCCGCTTGCGCTTCTTTGATTACTGCCAGCTCCGCAGCCGCCAGCTGGCTGTGCGACAGCATGGAGTCCATCTGCACGCTGTTGAGTGCATTCTTATCGTCGCTGGCTAGAATAGATTCTACTAGCAGCAGTAGATCAGCAGTTGCCAGCAGCGCTTCGTGATCAACTGTTTCTCCCGCGTCAATCCATGCGCTTAACTCTACCTGCTGAGCCTGCAGACGCTCTTTAATGGTGTTGCCACCGGCGTCCTTCATAATTTCCGCAATCGTATTGAGTCTGTCTTTCAGGCTCTGCAGCCCGGTAATATCGCAGCCGTGGGCGGAACTTGCCAGCTCAAGTATTTCCTTCGCTTGCGCCATTTCTTCGGCGATGCGGGCTACGCTGTCAGCGTCCAACGCCTGCTCGGCGCTATATAAAAAGCGCCGCGACTGAGTCAGCTCATATTCGTTTTCATCAGCATTTTGCAGCATCACTAACGCCCCTACCGCCGCACTTAGCGGCCCGGGTTGCTCCACCAGACTAACAAGATAGAGCATTTCTGTTAGATCGGTGTCACTTGCCCGGCTGTTATAGGCGACAGCCGGATCCTGCAGGAATACCCTGAATGCTTTATCAATAGTCGACAACCAGCGACGACGCGAATAGGTGAGCTCGAGCTGATCCGCGCTTAAGGCTTCCAGCACGGCGGCAGTCAGCCACCAATAGTCGCCGGCAACACCCGCTTTTATTTGACCATGCAGACGCACACAGGCGCGCTGCATCAACATTAAATGCGGCGCCGGGTTAGTCTCGCGTAGCACGCCGATCAAGCCAGTTTGATACATCTGCCGCAGCCTTTTTCCGGTCGCAACCACGGCCGGCTGGTCGAGCTCGACATTAATGTCGTAATCTGCACGGGTAAATTGCGGGTCGATAGCAATATTCGAGTAGTGCTGCTCGGCCACCCGTGGCAAGCCCGCGCTGCTGCGCACTTCATTGCGAATGGGAATAAGTAAAACGGGGGCGGCGGTGCCGGTTGCCAGCACCAATTGCAGATATTTCGGCAGCAGCGCGAGCGCATTGAAAACAGTGGCCTTTGCGTTGCTGCTGCGCTTGTTTTCATTCTCCAGCAGCAATTTCCCCAATGCCATCAGGTCTTCAACCAGCGCGCTGGCACCGTGCATTTCGGTCATTTTAAACGCGCCGTTAATCTGGCCCAACGCCTGCAGCATTGCCTTTAGCTGCGTGCCGTTGCTCATGTCAACGTCAAACGCCAGCCATGCTTCCTGCGCCTTTTGCAGCGTTTGCTTCAGCTCCTCGCCAATCACTGCCAGTGAAGATAAATTGATCGCGTTTTTATTTGTCACAGCCACCCCGTCGCTATTGCTAACTTCCCGTTACGTTTCAGTATAACTGAGATCTGTAGTTTTATTGCTCAAACGCCTCACAGCATCACAGTTTCGAAAATTTTTCGCTTGGTCCCGTATTTCGACTAGTATTTTAAGGCATACTACTCCGCGTTTTTTGCGAGAAAATAACACCAATGGAAAAAACGCACGCCTCGAACTACCTTATCTCAACAATACTAATCCCAATCAAGTAAGGACCAGCAATGGCGCAAACATATCATCAGGCACTCAGCCGTAATTTTCTTGGCCAGGCCCCTAACTGGTACAAAGCCGCCATTATTGGTTTTTTGATTCTTAATCCGATTAGCCTGTGGTTGTTCGGAGAGTTTTTTACCGGCTGGCTGCTGATAGCTGAGTTCATTTTCACGCTGGCACTTGCGCTTAAATGTTACCCACTACAACCGGGCGGGCTGATTGCACTGGAAGCCATTGTGCTGGGCATGGCCAGCCCGGAGTCGGTTTATCACGAGGCGCACAGCAATTTCGAGGTGATATTGCTGCTGATTTTTATGGTAGCGGGCATTTACTTTATGCAGGGCCTGCTGCTTTTTGTGTTTACTAAGATATTGTTGAAAGTGCGGTCGAAAAAGATGCTGTCACTACTCTTCTGTCTTGTGTCAGCAGTGCTGTCTGCGTTTCTGGATGCGTTGACGGTAACTGCTGTACTGATCACCGTCGCAATCGGGTTTTATCAGGTCTACCATCGGGTCGCTTCCAGCGGCGGTGGCGATCACAAGCATGAGGACGATTCGTCGGTGCACCACTACCATCGCGAAGATCTGGATGCATTCCGTTCATTTTTGCGCAGCTTGCTGATGCACGGCGCGGTAGGCACCGCACTGGGGGGCGTGTGCACGCTGGTGGGCGAACCGCAAAACCTGTTGATCGCCGAAAAAGCTGGCTGGGAGTTTATTGAATTTTTTCTGAAAATGGCGCCTGTCACCATGCCCGTTTTGGTAGCTGGCCTGGCAACCTGCGTGCTGCTGGAGGTTACCGGCTGGTTTGGCTATGGCACGGAACTACCGGATGAAGTGCGCGCTATTCTAACCGACTACGATACCGAACAAACCAAGGCACGTACGCGTCGTGATGACGCAGCGCTTATTGTGCAAGCTGTTGTTGCCTTTTTTCTGGTGATCTGTCTGGCATTTCACCTGGCCGCTGTCGGGTTGGTTGGGCTGATGGTTATTGTTTTGCTGACCGCGTTTAATGGCATTATTGAAGAGCATCAAATTGGCCACGCTTTTGAGGAGGCCTTACCATTCACCGCGCTGCTGGTGGTATTTTTTGCAGTTGTTGCCGTGATTCACGAGCAACATTTATTCACGCCGGTGATTGATTACGTGTTGACACTGGAACGCGACGTGCAGCCGAGCATGTTTTTTATCGCTAACGGTGTGTTGTCCATGGTCAGCGACAATGTTTTCGTCGCCACTGTTTATATCAACGAGGTCAAAGCCGCACTGGTGGCTGGTGAAATAGACCGTGAGCAATTCGAACTGCTAGCTATCGCCATCAATACCGGCACCAATTTACCCAGTGTAGCCACGCCAAATGGGCAAGCCGCCTTCCTGTTTCTGCTGACATCGGCGCTGGCGCCGCTAGTGCGCTTGTCTTACGGCCAGATGGTATGGATGGCGCTGCCTTACACGATTGTACTGGGCAGCGTTGGCTACATAGGCGTCAGATTGCTAACCGCGGCTAGTTGACAAGTTGTTTCGCGTCTTTTAACCAAACGCAGGCACCTTCGCTGGCCTTATCGAGTGCTTGCAAATAGTTCTCATGCGCCTGTAGCTCTTCCGCATTAGCCCGCACTACCCGTGCTGGCTCGCGGTCATCGCTGAGCGGAGTGAATGTGGCGCCTGCTTTCGCACTGCTTTTACTATCCTCTTCGCCCAATATCAAACTGGTCTGGCCACCGGTCATGAACAGATAGACGTCGGCTAAAATCTCCGCATCCAGCAGGGCTCCGTGCAAATCGCGCTGCGAATTGTCAACGGAATAGCGTTTGCACAAGGCGTCCAGACTATTCTTCTGGCCTGGATGTTTTGAACGCGCCATAACCAGCGTATCGATAACCGAACAGCTGGTCGCAATAGCCTCGAAACGCTGGCCATCGAGGCTCAATTCATGATCAAGAAAACCAACGTCAAAGGGCGCGTTATGAATGATGAGTTCAGCACCGGCGACAAACTCGACAAAATCTTGCGCTATATCAGCAAATTTTGGCTTGTCAGCCAAAAAGCTGTCGCTAATGCCGTGTACTTCGAAAGCACCGGCTTCCACCTCACGCTCAGGATTGATGTACTGATGGTAGTGCTTGCCGGTCAGACGTCGATTAACCAGCTCGACGCAGCCGATTTCAATAATCCGGTGGCCGCTTTTGGGGTCAAGGCCAGTGGTCTCCGTGTCTAATACAATTTGTCGCATCCAGTGTAGTATCCGTTCAGCTTATATTGCGTTGCTTTAGCATTTCAATACCACGATTGGCCAACTGATCGGCGATCTCGTTTTCGCGGTGGCCGCTATGTCCTTTCACCCACTGCCAATCAACGTCATGTTGCTGTACGGCGGCGTCGAGCGCTTGCCATAAGTCGACATTTTTGACCGCTTTCTTGTTAGCGGTACGCCAGCCGTTTTGCTTCCATTTACCCAGCCATTCGGTGATACCGCGCCGTACGTATTGCGAATCGGTTGTCAGCGTGACCTTACTGGCTCGTTTTAGAGCAGCCAGCCCCTCGATAGCGGCCTGCAGCTCCATACGATTGTTAGTCGTATTGGCTTCACCCCCGCAGTGTTCCTTCTCGGTGTCGCCGCAGCGCAACAGCGCACCCCAGCCGCCAGGACCAGGGTTGCCCTTACAGGCGCCATCAGTAAAAATTTCAACTTGTGGTAATTTTGTAGTCACGGTTTTTTGTGTTTCTCCATTGCTGCTCGCGGGCTAGACTTAACCAGCGGCACGGCCAGTCCCGGCGACATTTCACGCCAGCGTTTACGCAGCGGAATCAATGTTGCACTACGTTTGGTAGCGGTCACTAAAGATGCACCGCCAAACGGACGCAGAAAAAAGTGCAGCGGCCGCCCCGCTTTCGCCAGGCGGCTGCCGCGCAGGCGCGGGCCATACAAGCAAAAATCAGTTTGATTAATATTAAAGTTCAATAACCGCAGCCAATCTGCGACCCGATGGCCGCCAATTTTTTTGCAGCGCCAGGCATTGTTGTCGAACCGATGTGCCAACACCTGACGCAGGTGCAGCACGCTCCAGGGATTGAATACCATCACCAGTATGCGTCCTTCGGGGCGCACTACTCGTGAGATCTCGCGTAGCAAGCCATGCGGGTCGGCACTGAACTCCACCACGTGATGCAGTAACACCACATCGATGCTGTTATCTTCCAGCGGTAACTCATTAAACTCAGCCACCGCCGCCTGCTCGATTAATTCGGTGGCGCGCGGTGCGAATTTGAAACAGTGATTAACGGGGCTGTTGTCGTACAGGTTCAAGCCATCGACGATGCTGCATTGCAGCAGATGTATGCCAAAACAATGTCGCAGTCGTTGGTCAAGCAACTGCTGTTCGGCTGCTAAAAACCCGGCGCCGGCTGTAGAAGAAAGCCAGCGCACGGCTCGTTGTTGCTCCTTGTCCAGAATGTTCACGGCAGCGGGCCCTAGATCACTATAGAAGGCCCACCATGTTACTCAATCCTGGCGCTTGCTGCACTAGTTGCAGCGTTGTTAATAAGGCATTTAGCACCTGCACCCGGCCGGCTTCAAGCGTGCGAATGTCGATTGACAAGGCAAAAGATTAACGAAAAAAGCAATTGCAGATAATTTTACGACAGGTGAGAATGCCGGCTCGTAAGTTTTGCCTGTTGAGTGTGCTGCCAGCGACCCTGTTAACTAGCAGTTGCGCTGGAATAATAACCTATTAGCCTTCCTGCCGGCGCTAACTACACTTACTAAATACTGCCTTTGTAAAACCACCGTGCTCGTGTGGCTGGGGTTCTTTGCGTGATGCACTTGCTAGTCTGAAA
>JBBKXJ010000325.1:0-6144 GCA_037969395.1 Pseudomonadales bacterium | reverse complement strand
CTTCCAAATTCCGCACAAACGCTGCGAACTGCAATCAAAAGTAAAAGAACGGAAAATATACATGTCACTAGATTTATCAACCGTGGAAGCCTGTGTAGACGAGACCATTAACATCGTTGGCAAAAACATTGTGTTGGGATTGCCATTAGGTCTCGGTAAACCTAATCAGCTGGTTAACGCCTTCTACCAGCGCGCCGTGGAAGACCCGTCAATAAACTTGCATATACTCACTGCGCTGTCGCTGGAGAAGCCGAAAGCGGGCAGCGCGTTAGAGGCGAAGTTTCTGCAGCCTTTTGTCGAGCGGCAGTTTGGCAATTATGAATCGCTAACCTTTGTAGGTCCGCAACACAAAGACGAATTGCCAGCAAATATTAAGGTATCGGAGTTCTACTTCAAGGCCGGGTCGATGAAGAACGTGCGCTCGGCGCAGTGCAATTACATCAGCTCCAACTACACGTCTATTGTGCGTGATTTGGTCTTGCTCGGCGTAAACGTCGTCTTGCAGTTGGTCGCCGAGGGAGAGGTCGACGGCGAGCCTATGCTGAGTTTATCCAGCAATGCCGATGTGAGTCTCGATTTGATGCCCGCCCTCGCTGCGGAGAGAGAAAAGGGCCGCGCCATCGTCTCCATCGCGCAAGTCCATGGCGATCTGCCGTTTATGTATAACAAGGCGCTGATCAGGCACGATATATTTGACATGGTAGTACGCAACCCAGCGTATAACACGACCTTATTTGCGGTGCCGAACGCATCGATCAACGCGGTCGATTTTATGCTCGGCTTCCACGCCAGCAGCTTGATAAAAGATGGTGGCACATTGCAGATCGGTATTGGTTCGCTGGGCGACGCAATTACCTACGCTTGTAAACTCCGCGAAAAAGATAATGCCGCTTATCGTGAGATTGCCACACTTGCGCCTGTTGACAATCGATTGGTCGAAGAAGTCGGTGGCCTGGGCACTTTTGAGCATGGCCTGTACGGTTGCAGTGAAATGTTTGTCAATGGCTTTCTGCATCTGATGCAAGCCGGTATTTTGCGTCGCGCCGTGTACGACGACGTAGCGATTCAGCGTTTGTTAAACAGCGGCGCCATTGCTCAACTTATAGACTCGAACACGCTGCGTACAATGATAGAGGAAGGTGTTGTTGCGGCCACGCTGACAGCGGAAAACGTAGACTACTTGACGCATTGGGGTATTTTGAAAAGTGGCGTTACCTATCGCTATGGTCAGCTGCATATTGGCGACGCATCCATGCCAGCCGACCTGAATGTCGAAGAAAACTACCAACGTGTTTGCGAGTTCGCGTTGGGCGACCATCTAATGAACGGCATTATCATGCACGGTGCATTCTTTTTGGGGCCGCGGGATTTTTACGACGCGTTACGCGCCATGTCGCGTGCCGAAAATGAAAAAATCTGCATGAACAGCGTACGCCAGATTAACCGCATCGGTGATGAAGCGCTACACACCTTGCAGCGCCGTCACGCCAGATTTATCAACACCGGCATGATGGCTACGTTGTCGGGCGCGGTGGTTTCCGATGGGCTGCAAAACGGCCAGGTGATAAGCGGGGTGGGGGGGCAATACAATTTCGTTGCCCAGGCGCAGGACTTACCGGAAGCGCGTTCTATCTTATGTATTCGCAGCACCCGCGGCAGCGGTAAAGACGCATCCTCCAATATCGTGCCACATTACGGTCATATCACCATTCCCCGCCACTTACGCGACATGGTGGCCACTGAGTACGGCGTGGCCGAATTGCGCGCTAAAAGCGACGCTGAAATCATTCAGGCCTTGCTGAATATTGCCGATTCACGCTTTCAGCAACAGTTGCTTAATGCCGCGGTCGATGCCGGCAAAATAAGTGTTGATTATCAAATTCCGCGGCAGTATCGCAACAACACGCCACAGCGCGTCGGTCAGTTGGTGGAAGACTGGCAAGCGAAAGGTTACTTCCCGCCGTTTCCGTTGGGTACGGACTTTACTGACGAAGAAATCGCGCTGGGTAAGAGTTTGCGTAAAATGAGAGCGCTGGCCAACAATCCCAAGTCAATGCTAAAAGCGCTGGTGCGCTCGTTCATCCATCAGGTGGACACGGGGGAAGCGAAACATTACCTTGAACGCATCGGGCTGGAGCACCCGCACACATCGAAGGAAACCATAGCGCAACACTTGTTACTGCTAGACCTGGAAGAAAACGGTTATTTACGGCCGCTGTAGGCGAGACTAACTCTCGATTAGAAAAGTCGCATCGATAAATGCCAGCAAATCGGCTGGCAATTCAACCCCGGCGGCAGCGACGTTATCTTCGAGCTGCTCAACCTTGAAGGGGTATTAGTGGCGCCAACAATGATTGATTCCATGTTACCTTGCCGTAAACACCAAGCAATAACCAACCATAACAGGAGACACAGCATGACCTACTTCGTTACCGGTGGTACCGGTTTTATCGGCAAATTTCTGATTGAAAAATTACTGCAACGGGAAGGTACGATTTATGTGTTGGCCCGCAAGGGGTCGAAGCAGAAATTCGAGGCTTTGCAGCAGCGCTTCCCCGGTAACGATGATCGACTGGTTGCCATTACCGGTGATCTTACCAGGTCCAGGCTGGGCCTGAGCGCGAAGGACCTGAAGTCGCTGACCGGCAAAATTGACCACTTCTTCCATTTGGCGGCGATCTACGATATGAAAGCCGATGCCGAAAGCCAGCAGGCCGCCAATGTCGAGGGTACCCGCAATGCGGTGCAAGCCGCCGAGAAAATGCAGGCGGGGTGTTTCGAGCACGTCAGCTCCATCGCCGCCAGTGGTTTGTACCGTGGCACTTTTCGCGAGGATATGTTTAGCGAGGCTGAAAAGCTCGACCATCCGTATTTCCGCACCAAGCACGACTCGGAAGGTATCGTCCGCAACGAATGCAAAGTGCCTTGGCGCGTGTATCGCCCCGGCGCCGTGCTCGGGCATTCGAAAACGGGCGAAATCGACAAGATCGACGGCCCCTATTACGTTTTCGGTGCATTGAAGAAATTGCGCGGCTTGCTGCCGCCCTGGATGCCACTGGTAGGGCTGGAAGCCGGCTTAATGAACGTCGTGCCGGTGGACTATGTGGTCGACGCCATGGACTTTATTGCCCATAAATCCGGGCACGACGGCGAATGCTTCCACCTGACCGACCCGGACCATTACGCGATCGGCGAGATGATCAACTTGTTTGCCGACGCTGGCAATACGCCGAAAATGGCGATGCGCTTCGATGCTAAAATTTTCAACTTTATACCTTCCGGAGTGAGCAATACCATCGGCAAATTGCCGCCGGTAAAACGCATCAAGCAAACCTTACTGGATATGATCGGCATGCCGGAATCAGCGCTGATTTTTATGCAACACGAAACCCGTTACGATAATCGCGAAACGGAGAAGATATTGAAAGGCAGCGGTATTGAGGTGCCGCGCCTGAGCAGTTACGCAGCGCAGATATGGGACTACTGGGAGCGCCATCTTGATCCTGAACTATTCATCGACCGCAGTCTGGAAGGCAGTGTACGCGGTAAAGTGGTGGTGGTTACCGGTTCCTCGTCGGGTATTGGCGAGGCGATCGCCTACCGTTTGGCCGCTGCCGGCGCGAAGATCATATTGACCGCCCGTTCGGCGGACAAACTGAAAGAAGTGCAAGAGGGGATAGCGGCCAAGGGTGGCGAAGCGCATGCTTACAGTTGTGATATTTCCGATATGGAGTCCTGCGACACGTTTATCGCCGCCGTGTTGGAGGACTTTAGCCACGTTGATATTTTGATTAACAATGCCGGTCGTTCCATTCGCCGTTCCATTCACCTTTCCTATGACCGCTTCCACGATTTCGAACGCACCATGCAATTGAATTATTTTGGCGCCTTGCGTTTGATATTGGGCTTCTTGCCTATGATGAGCAAGCGTAAACAGGGCCAGATCATTAATATTTCATCGATCGGTGTGTTGGGCAGTTCGCCGCGTTTTTCCGCCTATGTGGCATCAAAATCGGCGATGGATGCATTCTCGCGCTGCGCTGCTTCCGAGTACTCCGACCGCAACGTAAAATTCACGACTATCAATATGCCCCTGGTCAAAACACCTATGATTGCGCCCACCAAAATTTACGATTATGCGCCTACGCTTACGGTGGACGAGTCGATGGATTTGGTGGTAGACGCGGTGGTGCATAAACCTCACCGGGTAGCGACTACCATGGGCATTTTCCTTGCCGTAGCCAACGCCATAGCGCCCAGAGTCATGGAGGTATTGTGGAATACTACGTACCGCATGTTCCCCGATTCGGCGATCTCGAAAGGCGTAGAGTCGAAGAAGAAGGTGGAGCCGTCCAACGAGCAGGTCGCGATGGCGGCGATTATGAAGGGGATACATTTTTAGCATGTATTCGCGCGGCATAGTGCGCAATATATCAATTCTCTGTGATTGATTACGGATAACCCTGGCGGTTACTCAAGGTTTATCGAGGCATTTGGAGTGCGCGGTCCATATTATGAAAAAACTCAATCTTTTAGACCTCGGTTTTCTACTGATGGAAAGTCGTGAGACGCCCATGCATATTGGCGGGGTGAGCCTGTATACCTTACCTGACGGGATCAATGAACAGACTTTCCTGCAGCAGCTCGCCGAGGTGCTGCGCAATGTGGACGAGTTTCAGCCACCCTTCGGTGATCGCTTGAAGACGGGGCCACTCGGTTTGGTTGGGCCGGTATATTGGGAATCCGATACAGCCATGGACATCGATTACCATATACGCCACTCGGCGCTGCCCAAACCTGGTCGTTACCGTGAACTTTTTAATCTGGTCTCCCGCTTGCACAGTACCTTGCTGGACCGCAATCGGCCGCTATGGGAGATGCACCTGATAGAGGGCTTGCAGAAGCGCCAGTTTGCGGTTTATTCGAAGTACCATCACGCGGCAGTCGACGGGGGGCGCTCAATTCACCTGGCACGCAGCATGCTCTCCGCCAGTCCCCGGGAACGTCTGCATGATTCCCCCCTGTCACGCGCGGCCGGAGATCGTTACCGCGCCGTGTTGGCGCGCGAAAATCCAGTCGCTATCAGTGACGAAGAATTGCGCAATGTTGCCGATATCCTGAAAGCGCGCTTCAACAGTGGTGTAAACATATACGGAGCTTTGAAGCGTTTCACCGCAACCTGGATGGGCAGGGGTGGCGCATTGAGCCTACCGTTTCGCGATGTACCGCGCAGCTCGATTAATACCTCGGTCGATGGCGCACGTCGTTTCGTTGCCCAGTCCTGGCTTTTTGCTCGCATTCGCGCGGTCGGCAAGGCTTTCGATGGTTCCGTTAACGATGTGGTGCTGGCTATGTGCGCCGGCGCGTTGCGTTACTACCTGCTAAACCATGCCGAACTGCCGGATAAATCTCTTAAGGCCATGGTGCCGGTCTCGTTACGTCGAGCGGGCGATGTCGACTCGTCGAATGCAGTGGGGGCAATCAACGTCGACCTGGCCACCAACATCAAGGATCCGGTCAAACGATTTACCGTGATCAAGGCTTCAGCCAGCGCCGGCAAAGCTTTTCTCCACGAAATGTCGCCGGCTGAGGCGCAGGTGATCAGCACATTACTGCAAACGCCTGGCACGTTATTGATGCCGCTGGGGCTCGCCAGCCGATTGCCGCCATACAACACGGTCATTTCCAACGTACCGGGAATAGCTCAACCCATGTTCTGGAATGGTGCACGCCTGGATGGTAGTTACCCGATGTCAATCGTCACCGAGGGCGTGGCGCTCAATATCACCGTGGTCAGTTACGATCAGCATATTGATTTTGGCGTTATTGCCTGTCGCCGCTCTATACCGCAGGCGCAACGCTTGATTGACTATATGGAGCAATCACTGGTGGAGTTGGAGGACGCGGCCGGTTTGCGTAAACCGAAACCGAAGGCAAAAACAAAAGCAAAAACGAAACGGGCGGCGAGGAAAACAGTACAAGCCTGAAGCAAACGCATAGCTGGCCGGCGGTAAATAGGGCTTAAGGCGAATGGCACTTAGTTAAGGTCAATCGAAGCTGCAGAGGCCTGAATAGAGGGAGAATTTTCGGGACCTTCCCTAGCAGGGACGCTAGGGATAGAGCCTCCAGGGACGGATTTACGGC
>JBBKXJ010000324.1:0-2762 GCA_037969395.1 Pseudomonadales bacterium | reverse complement strand
TGTAAATTGCATTGTTCGGTGTTAGCGCCCTGGTAGGTGCAGGGCTTCAATGCTGACGCGTAGGAGCTTTGCGCTGTGTATGGAAAAACGTCAACAACCACGTCGCGTAATGGCGTATTTGGATTGCTGCCGCGCTCACCAGAGCTGCCACCGCCACTGCACGAGCTTATGTGGATCGCAGCCAGAATTAAGATGGCAATAAAAAAACGATTTAACATTCGTCCACCGACCGGCCGATCGCCAGAGTTCGTCTCTGATAGGTCAAGCAGGTATATGCTGGTATGCAAAAAAACTAATAATGGTCTAACTATAGCCGCTGCTGTATGGTTTTGACAGCGACCATCGGTCGTGGTGGTTTGGATGTTATCTACCGCGCTCTGGACCGGCACCGGGAAGAAACTGACGATCGCGAAACTTGTTTTTCCATCAAAATTTTGAGTGAAGATTTTAAGCGGCACCCCAAGGCCTTCATCGCGCCGCAGCGAGAGGCAAGTAAATCGCAGTCTCTGGCCTATCCCAAATATCGTGACTGTATTCGGTTTCTATCCAGACGACGATATCATTTTTTTTGACCATGGAAGCGCCGTAAGGGTTGTGGTTTCGTAATCTGATCAAGTTAAATGTACGTGGTAAGAAGCGGGAAAAATCGACAGTGATTATACTACAAATGGCTCGAGGTCTGGCACACGTGCATTCGGAGAATATTGTCTGTGCTGTTTGGCAGCAAGACTCGAACGCCTTTCATTGCGGCATCTTTACAGCCTGTGAAATCATAACGCTACGGGCTGCCCGCCCTCATTGGCAACGGTTGCCGCACTTCCTTAACACACTGCTTACTACCTCATCCATACAAACGACCGGAAAATCCGCATCAATGGGCCGTTTATAAACGGCTAAAACATTCTCCATGGCGCACACAAAGGCCGCATCCTCCTTCGGTGGTATGCACCACATTTCCTTCAACCACGGTTTAAAGGTGTTTTTTTTAACACTTGCCTGATCGTTTCGTGAGAGACCGATTTCACCATCCCCAGTTCTACCAGCCGATCACCTAACAAGTTAAGCGTCCAGCGCGACTGACCGGCCGGTGGCTCACCGCACATCAGCGCAATCACCTGCGCTTCGGCATCGCCATCCAGTGCGCGCGCCCTTTCCCGCTGGCGCGGCTCTCTTTCCAACGCTGCATCAAGCCCCCGTTCAACACACCGCTCGCGCAACCGCGACACGGTCCGATGATTGACGCCAACGCGTTCCGCAACTTCCTTATCTTGTAATCCTGGCCCCTGTTCTCCCTCGTCAGTGAACAGGAGTATTAGAGCGTGGGTTCGTCTATAGGCCGCTGCTTTTCCTTTGCGAACCAGGTTTGTTAAATTCTGCCGTTCTTCCTCTGATAACCGGACGATGTATTTCTTTTTCATGAGCACCCTCAATGAGATGTTGACTAATCATAAGAGAACACTTTAACATTAGGTAGTATTAGATTGAAAGAGTACTAGTAGGTAGCACACAAGAGGGGCGCGAACTATGTCAAAAACCCGAAGTCACATTCGCCATGGTGTTGGTGCGGTTCGACCGTATATTCACGGGCCCCTGCGAACATGGGATCTTGTCCGTGATGCATTCGGAGCGCAAGAAGTTGAACGACATGAATTTGGACCGAAATCATTTCACATTGAGGCGCGCATCGGTGACTCGGTCATCGTACTAGAGACCGGCGATCCGCCGCATCCAGATGGGTTTCCCGGCTCGGTCTATGTATACGTGCCGGACGTTGATGTTGCCTACCAAGCCGCACTCGAATCAGGGGCGACGTCTATACAGGAACCGTCGGACAAGCCTTACCAAGAACGACAGGCAGGTGTTCGTGACTCATACGGCAACGTTTGGTGGATTGCTACTTATCAAGACGAAAGCGTAAGTAGCTAGCAGAGCTTGAAAATGATATGAAGTATTCCGTTTCAATTGATGTTGCAAATCTAGACGAAGGAATTCGTTGCTACAGTGACGCTTTTGGGTTCGTTGAGGCTGCGAGGCCGGTCGCGAGCTATGCCATCCTCGCGTGCGGTGACTTAGAAATAGGGTTGCTGGAAAAAGCAGCGGGCACGAATCCGGCCGAGGGATCTGACGACGTACGCCGTTATGAGCGACATTGGACTCCAGTTCATATTGACTTCTCAGTTGAGCAATTTGAGGACGCTCTGCAGCGTGCATTGACGGCAGGGGCGAAGTGCGAGCAAAAGTTTGAAGGCGGAGATCATCCGCCTGTCGCATTCTGCAGTGATCCCTTTGGTAATGGTTTCTGCGTCATCGGAAAGAAGCCAGGGGCTTAACGATACGTCCCTCCTTTTCCGGCCGACTGGCGCTTGATGCAGCACTGATTTGCTAAGCCAATCACTGTCCGCTCCTAGGCGTTTGTTGTCTATCGAGTTTGAATCAATCGAATATTGCGCCAAATTTTTCGTATGACCGGTTGTGGCCGTGACTTGTCTGAAAGCAGAACGTTCTGCGGCGGCATCGAACGTCCGCAGCTATGGGTAAGCTGACGATCAACTTATCGATGGTCGTCTGGCCTTTCCCGCCCCATAGAGTTAAATAGGGCTGGCTTTTACCGACCATCCCGTTTTTCCTACTTTTTCTTGCCTTACTGCACCAAAATAGTGTATTAATATGTAATACACCTAAGTAGGGAGTGTTTTTCATGTCAAGAAATACCAGTGTGACGCTCGGTGGTCATTATTCGAAATTTGTAGAAAATAAAATTC
>JBBKXJ010000323.1:0-20888 GCA_037969395.1 Pseudomonadales bacterium | reverse complement strand
GTTCTTGCTTGTCTTTTCGCCCGCCTTCTTCGTCCCCTCGAGGGCCTACTTTTGGTGCGGTAACAGTTACATAGTTCGACTATGCGCCTGTTACCGCGCCTCGAAGACGAACGACCCTTTAAGAGAAAAAAAAGCGGCGCAATAACGTTCAAGTTATTTGGTTCCCATTCCTAAGTCGCTGCCACCCTCTGTCCCCTAACTACCCTGTGGGAGCGACTTTAGTCGCGAAACAACACTACAGCACGCTCACCTCTTCAGCCTGCGGCCCCTTATCGCCCTCGCCAACCGTAAATTCCACGCGCTGCCCGTCGCGCAGAAAGCGGCGGCCGCTACCCTGAATGGAGCGATAATGAACGAATATTTCACCGCCTAAGTCACGCGCAATAAAACCGTAACCCTTGTTAGTGTTAAACCATTTTACGTCACCTTGTTCCCGGTCGCCTGAGCTGACAGGGCCCGTTTCAGCGCTGGATTTAGGCTTCGCTTTAGCACCTATTTTCGGGCTGGAAGGCTGCGCAGCAGCGGCATTGACCGAGCCGCGAATAATGGAGTCTATAACCAGCGCGCTAAGGGCAACCGCTAATAATAGACCGAATATTGCGAAACCACTGACGTGGGTGTTCTGATTTGTTGACAAGCCATAGATTGCGGCGCCGACTGTCGCACAGACTGTGCTAATTATTAATCTTCGTAGAAACTCCATAAGACACTCTAACTGTATGAAAAGTAAGTAAAATTGAACGACTGTTCAGAAGTTCGCAAGTGTAACATGAAAGTTCTTGGGAAAACGATGCAGACAGGTCACGTTTGTTCAGATTAAGTTCATTGCTGTGTCGCTACGCTGACAGGCGACACACTTGCAGTTGCTGCGCTACCGGGCCAATTAAAGCTATCATTGCTGTTCGTGCCAACCAGTGTTTGCAAGCCAGCCCGGTATGTTGATCAGTTACTTAATATGTTGAAGACCTTAGCTACGAAAACACAGCTTTTCGGCGCGCTGATCGCCGCCGTGCTACTGTTTGGTAGTGGCACAAGTGTCGCGGCGCGCGACTATCCAGCGGCGCTCAAACGCCAGCCGCAGGCCGAGCAGCCGCCACGCATCAGCGCTGGGGAGGCGGCCAACATTGCCCAGGCAGCCACCGGCGCAAAAGTGCTGGCTGTTAGCTTCAGGCGCGGCTACTACCGCGTCAAACTGCTGCGCCGCAACAGTGTGATTATTACGGTCAAGGTCGATGCTAAAACGGGAAGGATGAGACGCTAATGCGTGTTTTATTGGTAGAAGATGAGCAAAAATTACGCGAGCAACTCGCCCGTGCGCTAACCGAAGCCGGCTACGCGGTAGATGCAGCGGCAGACGGCGAAGAAGCAATTTTTATGGGGCGAGAGTATCCCTACGACCTCGCAGTTATCGATCTTGGCTTACCGAAGGTGGACGGCATTGAAGTAGTGAAAACTCTGCGCAAGCTGGAGCGCGATTTTCCGGTGCTGATTCTTACCGCGCGTGGTCATTGGCAAGACAAGGTCAATGGTCTGGACTCTGGCGCCGACGACTACCTGGTTAAACCGTTCCATGTGCCGGAACTGCTGGCGCGACTTAACGCACTGTTGCGCCGCCGCGGTGGTGCTGCTACTCCCGTGCTGGTGCGTGGCCCTATTGAGGTTGACACGCTGGCTAAAACGGTCAAGGTCAACGACGCGCCAGTCACGCTAACGGCCTATGAATACAGAGTGCTTGAATATCTGCTGGTGAACCCCGGCAAAGTGGTGTCAAAGACGGAGCTGACCGACCATATTTACGACCAGGATTTTGACCGCGACAGCAACGTGATTGAAGTGTTCGTCGGCAGGTTGCGCAAAAAGCTTGACCCCGATGCCAGCTATAAGCCAATAGAGACAATTCGCGGCCAGGGTTATCGATTTTCCATTACCGAATAACATAAAAGAATGAAGCGCCGTTCTCTCAACAAGCGACTGCTGTTGGCGGCCGCCGGTATTCTTGCTATTTTCCTGTTTCTCACCGGTTTGGCGCTGGAACGTGCCTTTGTGAAAAGTTTGACCCGCGCGCAAGAGGAAAAACTGCACAGCAATATTTTACTGCTCATTGCTGCTGCCGAGCCGGACGCACTCGGTTTACGCCTGCCCGAAAACTTTCAGGAAGCACGCTTTAACCGGATTGCATCCGGGCTGTACGGCTTCATCTTTACCGCGCGTGGCGTTGAATTGTGGCGCTCGCCATCGGCCGTGATGGTGGAGCAAATTCCCGGTGCGGCCGAGTTTAACAAGCTGCCGGTGGGCACCCGTCAATACGGACGGGTTAGAAGCACAGAGTCGGAACCGTTCTTCTATGCTGCCAGAGGGGTAGCCTGGGAAGACGACGACGGCAAGTTGGCCGAGTACAGTTTTGTGGTGATGGAGTCCGCGGTACCTTATCAACAGGAGTTACAGGAATTTCTTACCACGCTGTGGGTCTGGCTGGCGCTGGCCGGTGTGCTGCTGTTGGTTGCACTGGTGCTGGTGCTACGCTGGGGCCTGCGGCCCTTGCATAGCCTGGCGCGTGATGTGGGCCGCATTGAGCGCGGCGAGGTGAGTACGCTGGCGGGGGATTATCCTGCGGAGCTGGCCGGTTTAACCCAAAATCTAAACCAGTTGCTTAGACATGAGAGGCTGCAAAGGGAGCGCTACAAAAACAAACTCAGCGATCTCGCGCACAGTTTGAAAACACCGTTGGCGGTGGCCCGTGGCGCGCTTGAGCCCAACAGCAGCGACGCCACCACAATCGAGGAACAGCTACAGCGCATGGACGACATTGTGCAATATCAATTGCAGCGCGCAGTGGTATTGATGCCGCAGCTGGGGCGGGAGGGGGTTGCGCTCACGCCGGTAGTAGAAAAGTTGCTACAGGCGATGGCCAAGGTGTATGCCGACAAGGCGGTGCAGATTGACAGCAAGCTGGACCGCCACGCGCTGTTCTATGGTGACGAGCGTGATGCGTTTGAGGTGTTGGGTAATATTATCGAGAACGCTTTCAAGTACTGCGCGTCACAGGTGCGTATCGCAGTCCAAAGTAGGGCAGAGCGGGCGGTTGCCATTGTTATCGAAGACGACGGCCCGGGCATCAAAGATGCCGACCGGGCGCTGGTATTGCAGCGCGGTCAGCGCCTTGATACGCGCAGTAGCGGGCAAGGCATCGGTCTGGCCGTGGTCGAAGATATTCTGGCTGACTATGACGCAGACATGGACATTCGCGCCTCAACCCTGGGAGGTGCCCTATTTGAGCTTAACTTTCGCCCGACTCAGCTGTAGTCGCTCACATCGTGCGAATGCCTTCACGTTTTACAAACAGCAAGGTGGTTGCCGTTGGCGTTTACTCAATCTTTGAAACGTTTTCGGCTTGAAACCCCTTTGGCCCTTCGACTACGTCGAATTCGACCTGCTCACCCTCGCGCAGCGAGCGATAACCCTCACCGGCGATAGAGCGAAAATGCACGAATACATCGTCGCCGCTTTCGCGGGTGATAAAACCAAAACCTTTGGAGTCGTTAAACCACTTGACCGTACCGGTCGCGCGTTCTGCCATGTTGCACCTCTAGCGGCCGTAGCATTATTATTTTACGACCTTCCATTACATAATACACCCAGTGCCTGCTGGCACGCGGGCGGCATACTTCAGATGGATTTTATAGTTTCCAGCTGATTTTTGAGCTTGCTCAACGCATCGCAATACGTCGCCAGTTTTTCTCGTTCTTTTTCTACTACGTCAGAAGGGGCGTTGTCAACGAATTTCGCGTTGGACAGCTTATTTTGTAAGCGCTGTTGCTCCGCGCCCAGTTTGCCTATCTCTTTATTCAAGCGAGCTATTTCAACGTCTTTATCGACCAGTTCGCCAATTGGCACCAGTAGCTCCATATCCTGCACCAGCTGGGTGGCGCTAACCGGTGCCTCCTCACCAGCCTGCAGGAAGTGAACAGCGTCCAGCCTGGCGAGCTTAAGCAGCAGCACTTCGCACTGCTGCATGCGTGCGTGTATCGTCGCGTCGGCATTTTTCAAATACACGGTCAGCTTTTTACCTGGTGCTATATTCATCTCCGCACGAATGGTGCGCACCGCAATAATCATTTGTTTTAGCCATTCAATATCGGTATTGGCCTGCACGTCTATAAGGCCAAGCTGCGGCTCCGGAAACGCCTGCAACATAATGCTGTCGCCGCTTTTATTCGCCAGTGGTGCGATTCGCTGCCAGATTTCCTCGGTAATGAACGGCAGTAATGGATGCGCCAGTCGCAGTGCGGTCTCTAACACTCTCACCAATGTACGGCGCGTACCTTTTTGCCGGCTAACCGAGGTATCTTCCGACCACAGCGTGGGTTTCGACAACTCAAGATACCAGTCACAATATTCGTTCCAGATAAATTCGTAGATGGACTGCGAAGCCAAATCAAAACGATACGCCGCGAACTGCTTGATCACCTCTGCTTCGGTCTGCTGCAGGCGTGAAATAATCCAGCGTTCTGGCAAGCCCAGCTCAAAATCAGTGTCGTCGTCGCTGGTCGCGCAGTCCTGTTCTTCGGTATTCATCAACACATAGCGCGCCGCGTTCCAGATCTTGTTACAGAAGTTGCGGTAGCCTTCGATGCGGCCTAAATCAAAATTGATGTCGCGGCCAGTGGATGCCAGTGAACAATAGGTAAAGCGCAGCGCATCGGTGCCGTAGGCTTGTATGCCGTCGGGGTATTGCTTGCGCGTTGCTTTCGCGACTTGCTTTTCTAACTGCGGTTGCATCAAGCCGCTGGTGCGCTTGGCAATCAGCGAATCCAGGTCTATGCCGTCGATCAGGTCGATGGGATCCAGCACATTACCTTTTGACTTCGACATTTTCTGGCCGTCAGCATCGCGCACCAGGCCGGTCATATACACCTGATGAAAGGGCACTTCGCCCCTGAAATGCAGGGTGAGCATAATCATGCGCGCCACCCAGAAGAAGATAATATCGAAGCCGGTGACCAGTACGCTGGTGGGGTGAAACAACTTCAGTTCGGCGGTTTCATCGGGCCAGCCCAGTGTGCCGAAGGTCCATAATGCCGACGAAAACCAGGTGTCCAGCACGTCGTCGTCCTGGCTGAGTGGGGTATCGTGTAATTCGTATTTAGCGCGCACTTCCTGTTCGTTATGACCAACGAAGACATTGCCTTCATCGTCGTACCAGGCCGGGATTCGATGCCCCCACCACAGCTGACGGCTGATGCACCAGTCCTGAATATCGCGCATCCAGGCGAAGTAGGTGTTTTCCCAGCTTTTAGGTACAAATTCGACCGTGCCATTCTCTACCGCAGCAATGGCGGGCCCGGCCAGCTTTTCGGTGGCCATGTACCACTGGCTAGTAAGATATGGTTCGATTACTACACCGGAGCGATCGCCGCGCGGCACTTTTAACGCGTGCGGTTCGACCTTTTCCAGCAGTTGTAATGCATCCAGATCCTTGACCACTTGCTCGCGCGCAACAAAGCGATCGAGGCCACGATAAGGCTCAGGCACATTGTCATTCAAGGCGGCGTTAACGTCGAGGATATTGATAACCGCCAGATTATGGCGCTGGCCCATAGCATAGTCGTTGAAATCGTGCGCTGGTGTTATTTTCACGCAGCCGCTGCCAAAGTCCGGGTCAACGTAGTCATCGGCGATGATGGGAATCTCCCTGCCGCTCAGCGGCAGGGTAATCGTTTTGCCAATCAACTTGCTGTAGCGGGAGTCTTCCGGGTGTACGGCCACGGCAGTGTCGCCCAGCATGGTTTCAGGTCGTGTGGTCGCAACTACCAGGTGACCGCTGCCATCGCTCAAAGGATAACGGAAATGCCACAGCGAACCCTGTTCTTCTTCGGCCACTACTTCAAGGTCGGAGATCGCCGTGTGAAAGGCCGGGTCCCAGTTGACCAGGCGTTTGCCGCGGTAAATCAGCCCTTCTTCGTACAGCTTCACAAACACCTCGCGGGTCGCTTTCGACATACCCTCGTCCATAGTGAAGCGTTCACGCGACCAGTCTACCGATGCGCCCATGCGCCTGAGTTGCTGCGTTATAACGCCGCCGCTTTGGTGTTTCCAGTCCCACACTTTCTCCAGAAACGCGTCGCGACCCAGTTCGTGGCGGTTGCTGCCGGCGGCTTCCAGCTGGCGTTCAACCACCATTTGAGTCGCAATGCCGGCGTGGTCGGTGCCTACCTGCCACAGCGTATTGCGGCCGCGCATGCGCTGGTAACGTATCAACGCGTCCATTATCGTGTCTTGAAAGCCGTGCCCCATGTGCAGGCTGCCGGTCACGTTCGGCGGTGGAATGGCGATGCTATAAGGTTCGCCGCTGCCGCTTGGTGCGAAGTAATTGTTGTTTTCCCAGTGCTGGTACCAGCGGCTTTCTATCGCGGCAGGTTGGTAAGTTTTCTGCATGAATAGCTCAATGATGTGGTGTAAGGAGAGGGCAGCGGGTAATGTCTGTGCAACCAGTATACAGCGGCTGCCGTTGACGCAGAAGCACCACTAAGGCGTTGCATCGCCACCATCTGTGAACAGTTGCTGGCTCTTTGCGGCCAGTTTTAGTTTCAATTGCTGGCGAATCAGTTCGACGTGTTCGGCCACCAGTTCGTCAACCAGGCGCAGTGCTGCGTCGTCCATCTGCGCGGTCAATGGTTGTAGCGCCTCAGTCAGGCCCTCTTCGATGAGGCTTTCAGCGGCGCTGCTGTCGTAGTCATTAGAGGCGCCCTCAACCAGAGCAAACGGCGATGGCCTTGTTACCTTCGCAACGACAGGCGGCGATTCGGCAGATGATTCGGTTGTGGTGGACTCGGCAACGTTGTCTAACACTGGAACGCTGTCGTCTAACAGGGGAACGCCGTCATCGTCATGATTCTGCTCGTCGTCAGGCGCAGCAGCGCTAACGTCTGTATCACCTGTGGCGGCAGAGGTGTCGTTCGCAGGAGAATCGTCTATCACGTCGCTGAGAACCGGAATATCGTCGTCGTCATCGTTATCGGCGTCGAGAACGGATTGCAAATCACGCAGCTCTTGCAGCAAGTTTTTTTGCATGGACTGCTTGTCTTCTTCTTCGTGTGCGGGCATAGCGGGAGTCGTCAGGCGATGGTATGAGAGTTTAGCGGCACGCCGCGGTCTTTATAAAACTTGTAATTGGCGCGCGTTAGCTCGCGAATGCGCGGTTCAAACACGACGATTTCAACCACGCGTTGAAAGCGGCTAAAAAAATCCGGTACCTTCTCTGCCAGGTTCAATAACACCTGCGAATGCGCGCCAGGGTCGGTACCGCAGCCAATGTTTACCGCTGCCGCGTCGACAACGCTATGCGGGATGAATCCCGTTACCGGTTCGCACCACAGCAGTTCGTCAAGACGTTCGCAGTTCGCCTGGTCATCGGTATTGATATACACCGAGTGACCTTGCCTGAAGGCCTTGTTAACCAGTCGGCAGGCGAACTGCTCGCGCTCTGCAACGCTGGCGACGCCCTGCAGTACATAAAAGTCTACTTTCGTCATGCCGTGTGCAGTGAATTACTGGTCGGAATGGGCAAATAGATACTGCATCAGCAAGGCCACCGGCCGCCCGGTTGAGCCTTTGTCGGCACCGTTAAGCCAGGCCGTACCGGCGATATCCAGATGCGCCCACGGGTAGGCCTCAGTAAAGCGCGCTAGAAAACAGGCGGCAGTGATGCTGCCGGCACCGGGGCTGCCGATATTCGCCAGATCGGCAAAATTACTCTTTAGCTGTTCCTGATATTCCTCCCAGATAGGCAACCGCCAGGCGCGGTCGCCACTGGTGTTGCCGGCTTCCAGCAAGGCGTCGGCCAGCTTGTCATTGTTGCTGAATAAGCCGCTGGCGTGCTTACCGAGTGCGACCACGCAGGCACCGGTCAGGGTGGCAATATCGATGACTACGCCGGGCTTAAAACGCTCCACATAGGTCAACGCATCGCACAGCACCAATCGACCTTCGGCATCGGTATTCAACACCTCGATAGTTTTACCGGCCATGCTGGTGACAATATCGCCGGGCTTGGTAGCCGTGCTGCTGGGCATGTTTTCGGCGCTGGCGACAACGCCAATCAAATTGAGGGGTAGCTGCAATTGTAATACCGCTTCCATCACGCCGAACACGGTAGCCGCGCCGCACATATCGAATTTCATCTCGTCCATTGCCGGGCCGGCTTTAATGCTGATGCCGCCACTATCGAAAGTGATGCCTTTGCCCACCAGCACGACTGGCTGCTGCGCTTTCGGTCCGCCTTTATAATCCATAATAATAAATTTAGCCGGCTCAGCGCTGCCAGCGCTAACCGACAACAGCGAGCCCATGCCCAGTTCGCGCATTTGTTTTTCGCTTAGCACCTTGGTGGTTACGTTGGTTTTCTGCCGCGCCAGTTGAGTCGCCTGTTTAGCGAGATAGGAAGGGGTGCAGATATTGCCGGGCAGATTGCCCAATTCCTTGCTGACATTCATGCCGTGGCCTATGGCCTGGCCGCGCTGCAGCGCCGCACTAACACCGCGACTGTTGTTGACCAGTAAACTGACTGAAGCTAATTTACGTGGGCTGGTTTTTTCTGAGCGGGTGTGCGTATAGCGGTAGGATTTGTCGACGAAGGCCTGACTAATCTGCTGTGCCTGCAGATCGGCCGGGCAATCGTTCACCGCATCTTTCACCGTAAAGTCAGAGAACAAAATATGCACACTCTTAAACGGCTTTGAATACAGGTTTTTAGCCAGCAAAGCCAGCAACCTGCGAAATTTGTGGGCATCGAACTCATCGGCCGGCCCGCAGCCAAGCAACAATATGCGCTGCAGTTTTCCTGCCCCGTGCAGCGGCAATATTTGCAGTTGCTTAAATTTGCCCGCAAAATCACCGCGTTTTTGCTCTGCTGCCAAAATACCCCCCAGGCTTTTGTCCAGCGCGCGTACATTTTTGCTGAAGCGCTTGTCTTTATAGGCTGGTAAGATAAGACAATCGCTGGTCAGTGTTGATAAATCTTCGGGCAGAACTTGAGACTTGAATTTCATCGTTGTATTACTCTATGTTTTTGCTTTCAGGCGCGGCGCGTAGTGTATAGCCGCAGCCATCGGATTAAAAGAATGCAGCCGCAAAGCAACCGCTTCGCCGTCAAATAATGATTATATTTCGTTATCTGGCCAAGGAAGTGTTGCTGGTGATGATCGCCGTCAGTGCCGCGCTATTGCTTATTATCATGAGCAGCCGGTTTGTGAAATATCTGGCGCAGGCGGCGTCGGGTGATTTGGCGTCAGATGTGCTGCTAACGATTATGCTGTATCGCATTCCCGGCTTTCTTGAGCTCATCCTGCCGCTGGCCCTTTTTTTGGGCATATTGCTGGCCTACGGACGCCTGTATGTGGAAAGCGAGATGGTGGTGCTGTCGGCGTGTGGCTTTAGTCCAAATCGTCTGTTGCTGTTTACGCTACTGATCTGTGCTGCGGTCGCCTTGCTGGTGGGTTTGATCAGCCTCTGGTTAAGCCCCACGGGAGCCGCGCGGGTGCAGGATGTGTTCAACGACCCGAAAACCTACAGCCAAATTAATACACTGGTGCCGGGGCGGTTCCAGTCGCAAGACGATGGTTCGCGGGTCAGTTACGCGGAAACGCTGAGCAAGGGCCGCGCTGAAATGCGCAACGTGTTTATGTCGCAACGTACCGAACGGCAAGGGCAGTCAAAACTGGTCGTGCTGGTCGCCAAAAACGGCAAGATTGTGCGCAAGGGGGCTGAGCGTTATCTTGAGCTGTATAACGGTTATCGCTACGAGGGCTTGCCGGGAGAGCTGGATTATCGGGTGATGCAGTTTGCCAAATACGGCCAGTTGCTGCGCGAGCCACAGGACGCGGTGCGTCGCCGCTTGAAGGTCGAGGCCAAATCTACCAGTGAACTGCTCAATTCTGAAGACCCCAAAGATCGCGCCGCCATGCAGTGGCGTTTTTCGCTGCCGCTGCTGGTGCCTATTGTGGCTATCATTGCGCTGGCGCTCAGTCGTACCGATCATCGTCGCGGCCGCTTCATCAAAATGTTACCGGCCATTGTGATTTATCTGGTGTATTTACTTAGCCTCAGCGCCGCGCGTAGCATGGTTGAAAAACAGCAGATTCCAGCCGGCATCGGCATTTGGTGGGTCCATGTTGTGTTCTTCGCGGGGGCAATGGTGCTGTTTTATATGGACGTCATCGTTAGCAAAGTGAGATCAGCTGTCGTGAAAAAACAGTGAAGCTGCTCACCCGCCATGTAGGCGTCAGCGTGCTGGCGGCCACCTGCTTCGTGCTGCTGGTGCTGGTCGGTATTGATGTGATTTCTGCGATTATCGATCAAGCCGATAATCTCAGAGGAGATTATGATTTTAGTGAGTCTCTCATCTATGTGTTGCTATCGGTGCCAAGCCGTATTGAGGAGTACATTCCGTTTGCCGCACTGGTCGGCGCGTTGATCGGGCTGGGCACGCTGGCAAACCAAAGTGAGTTGATTGTGATGCGCGCCTCCGGCGTTGCCACCGGCCGTATCATCTGGATGGTAATGCAGCCCGCGCTGCTGTTAATGTTGCTCGGTTTAGTGATCAGCGAATTCGTAGCGCCACCGGCCGAACAGTTGGCCGGTACGCGCCGCGCGCTGGCGCAAAACGACGCCCAGGCCTTTTCCGCTAAAAGCGGCCTGTGGAATCGCGAAGAAAACGAATTCATGCACTTTAATGTGGTGCAGTCGCTTGGTGTGGTGCATGGGGTGACGCTGTTGCGCTTCAATGACAAGCACCAGCTGCAGTCCAGCGTGTTTGCCGAAACAGCCCGCTATGTGGATGACAAATGGCTACTCGAAAACGGTGTGCAAACGATTTTGCAGGAGCGAGCTATTAGCCGTTCTGACTTCGCAACGCTGCAGTGGCAGACCACACTTTCGCCCAGCCTGTTGTCGCTGGTTGTACTCGAGCCTGACGATCTGTCGGTTTCCGGTTTGTGGTCTTACGCTAATCATCTGCAAGAGCAGGGGCAAAGCGCCGCAGACTATTTGTTGGCATTCTGGAGCAAACTGCTGCAGCCGCTGGGAACCGCCAGCCTGGTATTGATTGCGATATCGTTCGTATTCGGTCCGCTGCGCGAAGTAACCATGGGATATCGAGTATTTATAGGCGTGCTGGTGGGCATTGTATTTCGCACCAGTCAGGATATGTTAGGCCCTTCCAGTGTCGTGTTCGGCTTCCAGCCGATGTATGCTATTCTCATGCCAATTCTGGTATGTGCCGCTATCGGACTGATTTTATTACGCCGTACGGGTTGAGTTCCAGAACTTACTTGTTCTGTTTCGGCAGTTGCACCGCCATCGAACCGGATAACATATCGCTCCAACTACGCTTTTCAGCATTAAACAGCGCTATCCAGTAACCCAGCCCCAGACACAGCCACGACAGTACTCCAGCGCAGCAGCGCAGCAAACATTGCGACAGCCGCAGGCGGCTGCCGTCGGCATTTTGCACGCGAATGCGCCACGCCTGCATGCCCAGGGTTTGCCCGGACAAGCGCCAAAAACAAGTAAAAAAGCCGATGATTAACAGCGCAATAAGGGTCTGATAGAAGATGCCGTGGACGGCACCTTGCGGATCGTTTGCCACCAGCGCCGGGTCAGTAAACACAGTGCGCAGACCGATTGCCGCGCCGGTGGCGCTCATGATGAGTGCAAGAATCAGCAGGCTGTCATACAGCATGGCGCCGAGTCGCCTGCCCAGACCGGCGGGGCCGCTTGCTGTCACTGTGAAGTGTTCCACTGTTTGCCGTGCCTCAAAAGTAAACGCCGGAGTTTAGCAAAATTTAGGAGTCAGAAGTGATAACGCACGCGAAATCTAACTTGATCGGACGACATTCCCAGCCACTGTTTTAGCTCGCCCCAGTGGGGGGAGTCCGGGTCATAGGTTATGTAGTAAATCTCAGCCGCGATGCGTTTGCCGCCAAATAGCCGCACGCCCGCGCGCAGCGCGCCACCGAACAGACGGCGCTGCGCCAACGTCTGCTTTTTGCCGGCGAGGTTGCGTAACCACAGGTAATTAAAATCGCGATGTGGGTTCAGGTCGCGGTAGATAAAATCGCGAACGGTTGGCTGGCGGCCGCTGCGTCGTGTGCGCGCCGGTAGCTGTGAGTTGGCCTGGCTGGGCGTGCGGGTGATATAGCGGTCCAGTTCAAGACTGGCGATTGATAGCAACAGTTCAGGGTCGGCATGCGCAGGGACTGGCGACAGTAGCAGGCACATGAGCACAGGGGCGAACGCGCCGCTGGTGGTCGCAGGCAAACAGCTGGTGCGCGTTTTAAAAAGCTTAGTCGTGGTGCAGTTACGTGGCATCGAATAGCCGATCTCCAGGTAGTCTATTTATCAGTGTGTCAGAAATTGGTCGTATAGCTATCACTTGATCGATTGTTTTTTAAGCAGTTGACGCGGTTGGAATATGCACTGTTAAGTTGCGCACTGTTTATTGCGCCACACCATCGTGATTCTGCTTCGGTCTGGAAAATTGTCCCGCCGCCGCTGTGCTAACCCTGCGCCACAAACAGGGCCAGTTTGACGTGCTGATTATTGATCGCATGCTGCCACGCCGCGATCGCCTGAGCATTGTGCAGGCGCTGCGCGCGGCCGACAATCAAACGCCGGTACTGGTTCTAAGCGCGCTGGGAGAGGTAGATGACCGGGTGAAAGAGCTGAAAGTGGGTGCTGACGACTATCTGGCCAACCCTTTTGCGATGGAAGAATTGCAGGCCAGAATTGAAGTGCTGCTTCGCCGCGGCGAAGCCAGCAATGCAGAAACCCGCCTGACGGTGGCTGATTTGGAAATGGATTTACTGACGCACAAAGTGACCCGCGCCGGTCAGGTATTTAACCTGCAGCCGCGCGAATATCGGCTGCTGGATTGCTGAGATAAGCAATGAAATTCGGTAAACTGGCTAGCCCGCCGCGTTTTCGATTTCCGGCTCTGGTTCGGGCAGCAGCGTAAGATGGCTCACATCAGGCGGCTCGGGTGCAGGAGTCTGCAACGTGCGAGTAACGCTGCTTTCTTCGCCCAGTTCCAGTAGCTCATAGCCGCTAAGATCGAGCTGCAGTTCTTCTATTTCGGCCCTGCTACCGCTGCCAAGTTCAGCGCCGACAGGGTCGACCGTTAAAGCGCTCAAGTCCAACGTCAGTTCGACCGTCTCACTGTTGCTTGATTGCACTAATTGTTCGCCAACGGGCGCGACTGATAAATGACTCACATCGGGAGCCGGCGCTGCCTCTGCTGCTTTTTTCTTCTCTGTGGTAAACACCGAGGCAAGCGACAAGTGGCTAATATCGATGTTAACCACAGCTTGCTTAACCTTTTCGGTGGCTTTCAGCAGCAGGCTACCCACCGGCGCCAATGTCCAACTGTATTTCGGCTCCTCTTTTTCTTTTTGTTGCGCTGCCGGTGGCATTTCAACTTCGATTGTTGCTGCATCACTGGCTGCAACGATCGTCACTAACGCTCCCGCATTGGCCAAAACAGCGTGATACTTTTTCGCCGTCGCAAGGTCGATATCTTTCTTCAGAGCAACGCGCTCGCCGCTAAATAACCGACTAATACGCTCCGCGTCGGCTTTGAATAATTTGGCCAGATTTTTTTTCACCTGACCAATGCTAAAGCCGTCGGCGATACTGCCTTCGAAATATACGCTGTGCCGGTTATCGCCCATCGCCGTGAAACTCCTGTTTTATTGCTATTAACTATAGTTGGCTAATGGCAAGTTTGCTGGCCGTTGAGTCGAGCTGTAGCGAGTGCTTGTTGTGTTAGCGCCTGTTGCAATTAGCGCCGGCAGCACTTTAATAGTCACCTGCAGTAGATTGGCTACGCGACATCGGACCGGTTACGGGCTTTATATTGGATGTATATACAGTATAATGCCTTTGTCTCACGCTTTTACTAATTTGACCAACCGGAAGTTAACCTGACGGCGTACCAACTCTCCTTGCTCGCTATGCACCACATTCATAAAGACTTACCGCCGTTTTACTATCTGCACAACTTTGAAGAGCAGTTGGCCTTCGTTGTAGCGCATTATCATCACATCATCGCTGATGATTACCGTCAGTTCATTGATTCCTTTGCTGGCTTGTCGGAAGCCGCGCGCTGTCTCTACGTTCGTATGGCCAACCGTAAAGGCACGGTGTTTATGCAGCCTATGGTGTACGCGGAAATTAGCGATGCGGTGACTGCGCTGGCCGAACTACGCCAAAAGTGTTTTGTAAGAGCGCCGGTAGCAGAGGACGCTGCTGTGCTGCTCCACCGCCTGGATCGGTCAAGCCTGTTTGCTTACCTGCAGTATCGCGATCAAGCGGTCAATAATAAATTGACCAAAAAAGCGTGTCACGAGCTGATGGCACAACTTAACGAGCCCGACAGGCTCACTCAGTATTTTGCAGCAGCCGGGTATGTTATTCAGTGTTACAGCAAGACGGTTAGCTACCTGCAGTTTTTATACCACGGGCGTATCGATACCGGTACCTCCCGGCTATCGTTGCGGGATCTGGGTATTGTCAAAACAACGCCGGTCATTGACAAGATCGCTCCTCGCTTCATTGACGCAAATGATGCCGCAACGCAGTTCTTCTTCGCGTGGCGCATTCGTTGCCTGAAAGATCGGCCGTCGACGCCTGAAAGGCTTGCGAATCCGCATGAGGGCTGGCCTGCACCAACTACACAAGCTGCGCGCACACTGCGAGACAAATATGCGACGCGTTTGGGAAAAGCAATTGAAACCACTGCTGATGTGAATACTGATGTGGAAAGCGCACGCGAAATTTACGCCCAGGGAAATTCATTGGAGTGCGCGGAGAGCGTCGTGCGACTACTTATAAAAGATGGTCGACGTGATCAGGCCGAGGAATTCCTGCTATCCCGACTTGATAGCGCACCGTGTGACATTCAATCGTCGTATCTCCTCGATCTCTACGAGCGTAAGTTTTGTCGATCCACGTTGTCGGCGACGACCCAAACGCTGCGATCTTCCGCCACCATAACGCTGGACTTCGCTAATAGGGGAGCCCCCGAGCTGGCAGCCGTTAGCTATTATCAATCGCGTGGACAAAAAGCGTGGTTCACCGAAAACCATCTTTGGCAAACGTTATTCGGTCTGCTCTTTTGGGAGCTGTTATTCGATCGGGATAGCGCGGCGGTGCACTCGCCGTTTGATTCAATGCCGGTGGCGCTCGCTAGTGGTACATTTTATCGCGACAACGAGAACGCAATCGAAGGCAGACTAGCGACCCTGGCAAATACAAGACAGTTAGCCCGGGATTTGCTGCAGACCAGCGCCCGCTACTACGGCACTCACAACGGTATATTCCGCTGGCGCGATGACATGCTGGCGCCCGTGCTTGCGCTACTTTTGCTTGCTGATACGCCGCCGCTTATGTCTATGCTACGCACACTATGTCGCGACTTCACATCATTACGTGACGGCTACCCTGATCTGCTGGTTCAGGACGAGGAGGGTTTACGTTTTATCGAAATTAAAGCGGAGGGCGATCAGTTGCGTCGCAATCAACTGCACCGGATACGGCTATTGCAAACGGCTGGTTTTCGGGCCGACGTGGTACGGGTCACGTGGCAGGTATCGCGCTCCCAGCTTTACTCCGTGGTCGACATCGAAACTACGGGTGGTCGCAGTGAGCGTCATCGTATGACTGAAATCGGGATTGTAAAAGTGCGCGACGGGACGATAATCGACCGCTTTCAAACATTGATTAATCCCCAGCGGCCGATACCGACCAGAATAACCCGCCTAACCGGTATTTCGGATACGATGGTGAAGGAGGCACCGGTTTTCGCTGACGTCGCTGGCGAGGTGCTGGCCTTTCTACAAGACAGCATCTTCGTCGCTCACAGCGTAAACTTTGACTATGGATTTATCAAACAGGAATTGAGACAGCTCGGCATCGGTTTCTCAATGACAAAGCTGTGTACCTGCGCATCAATGCGCAAGCTGTTTCCGGGTCATGCCTCTTACAGCCTGGCAGCGCTTACTCAGGCGTACGATATCGCTTTGCCAGATCATCATCGTGCGCTCTGCGATGCCGAGGCGGCAACGGAACTTTTATTCATGATTAACGAACGCCGGTATGGATTGCTGCATGAGCCCGGTTTGTTGACCACCAGTACTTAGTCGCGTTGAACGTGATAACATCGATCGCCATAATCGAAAACATTCGTTTGGGCCGGTCGTTTTAATGCTAATGGGAATCTGATGAATCGCGTCGCGACGTCCGTCATTATGTCACCACTGGCAACGCGACTCGGTCGGCTATATAAAGTTGACCAGGATGAACTGCTGGAGCTTGAGCGCTTGACTCATTCTCATCGGCTGTACGAGCGCGACAGCATTATCGTCGAGCGCAATCAGCGCCAGACGCAATTCATACTGATGATTGAGGGATGGGCCGCCCGCTGCCGCTATTCTCCCGATGGCAGTCGGCAAATTATCCACTTCCTGCTGCCTGGCGATTTGGCCACGCCGGATGTGTTTGTTATACGCTATTCAGACCACGATATAGTAGCCTTGTCGGATGTTACCGTACGGTTAATCGATCCGGAGGCACTGACAGCGCTGATAGCGGGTTCTAACTCGCTTGCCCCGGGTCTTTGGTGGGCGGCGGAGCTCGAAGACGCAATATTGCGCGAGCACATCGTTCGTCTCGGTCGCCGTTCCGCGCGAGCCCGGATAGCCCATCTTCTGCTGGAACTTCACCGGCGGCTACTGAATGTCGATCAGGCAACCGAAGAGGTATTTGTTATGCCGCTGTCGCAAACGATTATTGCTGACACGCTCGGACTAACAAATGTATATGTCAGTCGTTCCCTGAGCCAATTGGTCAAAGATGGCATGATCGATGTAAAGGGGCGCATTATCAGCATTATCGATCGCGCCAGACTTGCCGAAGAATGTGATTTCGATATTGCACACTTTCACGAGAATAGCTCATTCAAAGAATCGTATATGGGTAAAAATTAATGGCCCGTGTGCCGAGTGGCGTTGAGGGATTCGATGAACTGATTTGCGGTGGCGTGCTGCCGGGCCAGCTGGTGTTGTTGGAGGGTGGTCCAGGCACAGGTAAAACATTGTTCGGTTTGCGTTGGGCAGCGACAGCCGCCGCGGCCGGAAACAAAGCCTCAGTAGTACACTTCGAAGAACTGGTAGAGGGGGTGCTTTGCAACGGCAAAGCGATAGGGCTGGACCTTGAAACCCTGATTGCGAGCGGGCAGCTTGTGATCGATTCGACTGTGACTAGCGACGAAACTGTGGTGCTTGAAAACTATACTTTTGATGCCCTGGTAATGCGAATCACGGCAGCCGTCGAAACCCATGGTGCCACGCTGCTGGTGCTCGACACCCTCGATAGCCTTTACGGTCAATTCAGCAATGCGACCAGCGTACGCAGCGCCTTAAACAGAGTGTTCAATTGGCTGCGGGCGCACGGTATCACCACGATTGTCACTGGCGAGATTCATGAGCGACAGCCTGCGCAGCTCGACATCGCCGCTTATGTAGCGGATGTAGTAATTCGACTGGATCATCGCGTGTCGAATGATGTCACCACCCGACGCTTACGCATAGTAAAAGCGCGCGGCATGTCTCATGGCTACAACGAATACCCGTTCATTATTGATGAGCGTGGCATAGTGATGGCGCCAGTAACCAGCATTCAACTGAATAATTCGGTTGTCCAGTCGTACTACACGACCGGCAGTGAAAAACTGGATGCGATCCTTGGTGGCAAAGGCCTGCGCCGCAACAGTACGGTACTTATCAGTGGCGGCCCCGGCTCCGGCAAAACGATACTGGGCGCTATGATAGCGTCCAGCAGCGTACTGCGGCAGGAGCGAGTGATGGTGTTCAGCTTTGAAGAGTCGCCGGATGAATATGTGATTAATACAGCTGCGGCTGGCAGCGCACTCGGCGAGGCGCGGCACAGCAATCTATGCACAATTGTGTCGACTCGACCGACCTTCTGGGGCATTGAAAAACATCTTATCGAAATGAGCAGAGCGATTAACGATTTCGCGCCCGAAGTCGTTGTCATTGATCCGATTTCCAGCTTGAAATCAGCCGGTAGCCTTGAGCATGTGCACCACATGTTGGTACGCATGATCGATTTTCTGAAAAGCCGCTCGATTTCAGCAGTGTTGGTATCTGCCCAATCGGATGACTATCTCAGGACCCTTGACACAGACATCGCGTCAATTGTTGATACCTGGATTCATCTCTGGATGGAACTGAAACGAGATGAATCCACGCGACGCTTACGAGTAATCAAAGCTCGCGGCCAAAACCACCAGGAAGGTTCGTATGATTTCAGCATATCGGATCGGGGAGTTGAGATTGACTGAGGACGTTGAAGTCACGTTGAAATGTTTCTACGCGGGCAAGTGCGGTAACACGCACGCTACCCTCGATGTTTTGCAGCAATTGGGGGCCTCTCTAAACCAAACTTCCAGCCTGGAAATGGTGGACTTAATGGAGCATCCGCAGCTTGCTCAGGAATACAACATACTGGCACTGCCCACTCTGCTTAGAGTGGCGCCGCATCCGCCGATACGGTTGGTCGGCGAGCTAAGTGATCTTGAAAAAGTGCGGACCGTATTGCAATTGGACTAAGCGCCGAACACGATGATAAATTTATCAAACTGATAGATAACCAATCATAAAAATAATACTTTCGTACTAATCCCTCCGCACGATTTATATCGCCATAATTCCGATTCAAGCTACTGTGCCGCGCAATTAAATTATTAGCGTCGGCGGGGATGGCTGAATGCGACCAACTCGGATATTAACCTTGCTCGCACTACTTTCCGGGTGCAAAAAACACCTGACTACCCAGTGCGCAGTCAATATCTAATTAAAGTCCTGACCAATCCGACTATAGCCTTTGTACGTAACAAGAGCGTGACACCAACACGACAGTTGGCATCAAAACAGGCGAAGTGGGAAATTATTTGACTATTCGGCCGACTCATATGGTAGCTGCCAAGCGAGTGCTGAGGGTGTTAGGCATCGCCCTCGCGCTGCCTATGTTTATCTGGTTAGCGTTGGGATTGCTTCCTTCGATCCCCTCCATCGTTGATGTTTTTGGTGTCGACGGGTTAAAGATACCGAGCAGCATTGTTATCGGCGGCCTGCTGCTGGCGGCCATTGGATTCGAAGATTTCTGAGTGAGTTGGAATCCTGGCCTTAAAAATTTACATAAATGAGTTTTCAGAAACTCAGAGGAGAAAAAGCATGTTTAAACTATCGGATTTTTTTATTTTATTAGCCGTCGCAATTTCATTCGTTGTGTCAGGCTATTCATATTTCAATGGTTATGAAACCCAGGGTTTGTTCACGGCGATTTGGGTGCCGTCAATCCTCGCCTTCGGAATTTATTTCAAACTGGCTGCACTGGCAGCACGAGGTACGAAACAGTGATTCAGGAAAATCTTTTGATTATTGCAATCATAATATTCGTAGTGCTGGTTATTGGGCTTGTCACGATAGTGCTGGAATTCAGGTCTCAAACTCCGACACAACCAGATTTTAATCAAACGGAGGCCGGAACGCGAAAGCGTTAGCATGTATACACAATGCGTCGTGAAAGCCGCTTGGGCTACTGTGGTAGTCCTCGCTTGCGGTCATTAGTTGCTTACTTTTGATGTGCGTCCTAAACTCCCGCTCAGGAGGAGAAAAATTCATGTCATTAACAAAGCTTCTCGTCCCCACCTACACGCAAATGCTGAAGACGCTTTCAGGCCGGCTGAAGAAAGCACAGGCACAAATGCCCACAGTCGATGCAGAAGCGCTACTTTCAGCGCGCCTCGCGCCCGACATGTTTCCCCTATCGACTCAGATCCGGTTTGCCTGCCTGCAGGTGCAAGAAGCAGTTTTTCGGCTTAGAGGAGAGGCGTTCCCGGAATATCTCGATGAACTTGTTCATGAATGCCGCAATGCAGGTGAGCGGCCAGGTTCGATCGCGGAGGCTCAAGCGCGAATCGATGAAACTATCGCGTTGCTGGACGGCCTAGCCCCCGACGCGCTCGATGCAGACTCGGACAAATCCATCGCTCACGAACTTCCGAATGGCATGATCTTCGACCTGACCGCGGAGCAATATGCCCGCGACTGGACGCTGCCCCAGTTTTATTTCCATCTCATGACTGCCTACGCGATATTGCGCAGCGAGAAGGTAGCGCTCGGCAAAGCTGACTACGTTCCGCATATGTTCGCATATCTTCGTCCTGAAACGATGCCTTAGGCCGATTGTTCGGCAGAGGATAGAAGTCGAAGCGGAGTCATTACCTACCGTACGGACTGTCGTGCATCGCTAATGTCAGCTCACAGAATCTCAGCTGTTAGTGGAAAAGGTCCGGTTTAGTCTCCTGCCTTTATAGTTTGTGATCATTGTATTGATCATCGCGTGCGGCGACTCAGGCATTGCGTTTCTCCTTTGACGTGTTAATCGATCAAGCAGCCAACTTCCACGCGCATCGACCAGGGCGTCATCGGCGTCATGATTCGATACATCGCCAGTGCCATCCTAACGCCGAACGCAACTTTGCCGGTTTCGACACAGGCTTGCAAATTGTCGACGAAATGGTCTTCCTCTTGCAGCGCTTTAATAGTCCGACTCTCTGTATATCGTCATTTCTTCATGTGCTGCCCTGCTGACGTATAGCTTCCGCCCGGAAACTCGAAGATAACATTCAACCAATTCAGGGCATGATTAGCTTTCAGAAAATCAGCACGTTTGAGCGCGCGTCCAGCACGTGCGCAGGCACATTCCAGCGATCGATTCGGCCGAGTTGAAGCGAATGTATAGCCTGATGA
>JBBKXJ010000322.1:0-17264 GCA_037969395.1 Pseudomonadales bacterium | reverse complement strand
GTGCTCTGCAAGACGCAGTTCGCCGGGAATGTAGGCCACCTTTCCAAGAACTGCAACGCCGCAGTGCGCAAATTGTGTGCTTCCCTTCGGGCGAGCCGCCAAGGGGCCATCCGCTGCGTCGCCTAGGAGCGCCTACTGTTGGTGCATTCCCTTGACATATGCCCAATATGCCTTCGAAAATGCGCCTTGCGGCTGACCCCTTGGCGACTCGCTATATGAACGCTTTATTCGTTACACCACACTAGGCTAAACCCACAATCAGGATAAGGCAGCGGCGGTAGCAGCCGCGATCGCGGGGCCGGTAAGCGCTATCTGCCAAGCTTCCGCGCTGCAATTGCACCCGCACGTTACCGTGATTGCCGGCGGCGGGCAGGTCTGCGGTTAACGGACGACTACCGGTTCGCGTATCGTCAAAACAGCGATCTAAAAAAAATACGAAAATTTCTTCGAATTGAATAATTACGGATAATTTGGTTCGCTTTAGTAACACCCTGTTACCGAACAAAGTTTTACAATAAGCTGACAGGTACTATCCCTGCGATCGGGAAAAACGGAGGCAAAAGACGATGAGTGACACGCCTATGCTGGTGCTGAGCGAGGAGCTTGTTAGCAAGACACGCGATATTGTCGAGCGGCGCCGCCAAATTGAAGCGTTGCTCAAAAAAGCTGAGGATTCGAGGTCCGAGGTTAAACCGGATATCTACCAGCGTGTTACCGCCGACTACAACAGTCGTCTGGCTGATCTGGCAGCGGAATATCATCCGTTGCGCGACGAGATGGTCTCCAATCTGGAAAGAATTCGCAGCGAGGAGAGCAGGCTGCGCAACATACTCGAAGGGATTAATGATCTGCTGGAGGAGCTACGTTTTCGCGCCAGGCTCGGCGAGTTCTCGGACGATGAGCTACAGCTGAAAGAAAAAGAGAGCAAAGGCGAAGCGAGCGAAATAGAAAGCCTGATCGCAACGATAGAAGACAGCTTTGCAACTGCCGGCGATTTGCTTGGTCCGGATATAGATAAAATTGCTGCTACAACTGAGGCTGAGCAACAATTTAAACCGAATCATGAACCGGAAGCGGAGCCAATGCCTGATGTGGTGGAAAGCGGGCCGGAACAGGAGCCGGTCTCGATGTCGCCGGCGGGTGGTCAGCTGGACGAGAGCGGCAGCGACAGTCAGGAAGCGACGCCGGACGAGCCCGTCGCACCCGCAACACCAGAGCCTGCCAATGCGGAACAATCGGACCCTCCCCTGCTGGAAGAACTGGCCAGCCAGGCAGATTTAGCGAAAACTCAGTCCATTGCCGAGGACCCTATCCTCCCCGATGCGAAGCTTGGCAGCGATACAGTGTTCCTGGGCAAACCATTCGCTGTGCAACCACCGGCCGCTGATCAGGGTAACGCGGAGCTGCGAGCAGCGGTGTTAAAGTCCAGCAAAGCTGACGGTAAAGAGTGGCAGGTGCAGCCGCAAGGACTGGTGTTGGGTCGCAGCGACAGTTGCGATGTGAAGATCGAGGGAAAAACCGTGTCTAGACATCATGCCATCATACACGTGGCCGATGGGAATTTCTTAATAGAAGATGTATCAAGCGGAGGAGGCGTCGAGGTGAACCGCAAGCGCGTTGATAAGAAGCAGTCACTCAGCTCCGGCGACAGGATACAGGTGGCCCTGGCTGTATTTACTTTCGTGATTAGTTAGATCGCTTGTCAATAAACTTAAAGCTGCTGAAAGCGCTGCGTGAGTTCGACCAGCACGGTGGAGCGCTTGATGCGAGGCCTGGGATTACAGGGTGTCGTGCGTGGGCGTCGGTTCCGAACGACGGTAAGCGATGACACGGCAGATCGGCCATCAGGCCTGGTGAATCGTCATTTTACGGCGACGTGTCCTAATCAACTGAACCGCCCTGGGTTCTCCGGAGTCCGTTTGTGTGAGTCAAGTCGCCATGGCCACTCTTCTAATTGGCGATAATATGCCATTTCTTACTCTGCCGGTGGCAGTTTGCCAATCGGCTCCAGCGGCCGACGGTGTTTAAACCAATCAACCCATTCCGGGGTCGCATATTCAACGTCATCCACGTGCCGCCAGGGACCGCTTCGACGAATGACCTCCCTCTTGTACAAACCGTTGATCGTCTCTGCCAGGGCATTGTTGTATCAGTCGCCAACACTGCTCACTGCAGCGTCTATGCCAGCCTCAGACAGTCGCGCCGTGCAGCGAATAGATACGTATGGACTCCCACGGACGCCCTTAAGGCTACGAAAAAGAACCGTAGCTTTGCATGTCGATTTCCAACGCTCTGGCGCAAGCTTTTGGTAGGGGCACATCCCAAAACGCTATTTATGGCTAATGCTTGTTTGTGACGAATGCCATCACTTCGCGCCACCAGCCAGCATCGACAGTCGCTGGCCAGGTATTGTGGCCTGCGCCTGGAAATAGCCACAACTTTTTCGGCCCGCCAAGTGATTCGTATAACAACCTGGAATGGGCATTAGGAATAATTTCATCTTGCTCGGCGATCAGCACAGCTACTGGCCCTTTGAAGTTGCGAAGGTTGGCCGTATTGTCATATTTATCTCGCACGAGCCAACGCACCGGTAAAAACCAATACACCGACTGGGCTAATCGCGGCAGATTATCCCATGGTGTCAACATAACCACAGCGCTAAGCGGCAGCGAAGAATCAGCGGCTAAAGCAGCCGCAATACCGCAGCCTAGTGACTCTCCCCATACTATCAGCGGCCCGCCAAATTGCTCGTACGCTTGTTGTATTGTCTCGCGCGCATCAGTCACCAGCGCTTTTTCACTGGGCGAGCCGGAGCGCGCGGCGTAACCGGGATACTCCGCCAGTACGACCTGGTATCCCAGGGGTTGCAACGCATCTGCATAGTACTGCCTCTGCCACGCGGCGCCGGCGTTGCCATGAAAAACGACAACCGTGCCGTTAGATTTCTCCAGCACTTCATTAGCAACAAAACCACGAAATGAGTTTGCGGTCGGCCAAAAGCGGAGTCCGAGGTTTTGGAGTTGGTCGGCAGTTGGAGAGTTTGGGGCTGGATAATATAGAAGCTGTCGCTGCAGCAGAAAAGCAGCCAGCACTAAGCAGCTATAGCCCGCAACTATCGTAAAAAGTAGCTTCATTGGCAATATCGTCGGCACAAATACTTAACCGCCTCAAGTCTTGCTTGCTAATTTTATTCAGGGTTTTTTTGCATCTTGCAATTGCGCTACAGCTTTATCAACGCTATAAAACCCAGCCAATGGTGCGCCGTTTTCAGCGACCAATTTATGCGACTTATGCGCTATTAATGCATCTGCAAAGTCTAATTCTATACCACGTATTGGTTTAGCTTGTTCGAAGTCACCTAATGCCAAATGGCACTTAGTTAAGCGTATAGTCCGGCCTGAACAGAGTGAAAATTTTTGGGACACGCCGTGAATCCGTCCCTGGAGGCTCGATCCCTGGCATCCCTGCCAGGGACGGTCCCAAAAATTCTCCCTCTATTCAGGCCTCCGCAGCTTCGATATGCCTTAACTAAGTGCCAGTCACCTAATGCCGACCAAACAACCTGGTTATTCTCAAAGACAAACGCGTTATCCCCAACCAAGGCGCGGACCACGGTACAAACAGCGACTTTGTCAAGACTGTACCGCTTACCCGTTAAGGTCAACACTGCTTCCGCCAGTACCATTGTGCATTGACTAAAACACGCTCAGATGTGTGCAACGCGTGCACAACATCAGACCACGCTGCGCCAATAACGCGCACTACGCGCTGACTCCGAGTGGATAAACGTCTCCTTCTGGTGCAATTGAACGCTCTCAACAATAGAAAACAGCGTAAAAGCAAGGTGATTATCTAATATCGTTGCTTCGAAAGAGCTTGGCACGACGGTTGCAGAACTATATCGGAGAACACTGTGACGATAGCCACTCAGGCCAACAGAGGGTGTCTTGCGTGGCTGATTATTTCAGAAATTCTGCATCTGGCCCGGCTTCGTTTTTTCATGGCATTGCGATCTCTTCCACCCCAGCAAGGAAACCGAGCATGGCCGTTGAGATGTTTAATCTGTTCTTATTTAGCGGCAAAACGAAAATTCTACGTCTGTTCTGGATGGCATTCTTCTTCCCCTTTTTAGTGTGCTTAAATCATGCATCATTGTAGGCGTCAGGTTTTAGCATGGACCGCTATCTACAGGTTATTTATTAGGGTGGCGCACTCCCCTTGTCAACCTGAACCATGAGCGCAGCCACCGAACCACACAACTCCGTAGCAACGCATTGCCCATTCTGTGCGTTGCAATGCGGGCTCACGCTCACGCTTGATGAGGACGATCGGCCTGTGGTCGCGGCACGGGATTTTCCCACCAACAAAGGGGGCTTATGCCGTAAAGGCTGGACCGCCGCACAGCTGCTGGAAACACCGGATCGCCTCACCAGCCCGCTGCTGCGGGACCCCGAAGATGGAGCATTGAAACCCTGCTCATGGGATGCAGCGCTGGACTATACCGTGGCAAAATTACAGTCGCTTCGCAGCGCTCATGGCAATGACGCCATCAGTGTGTTTGGCGGTGGGGCGCTGACCAACGAAAAGGCTTATGCACTGGGCAAGTTCACCCGGGTGGCTCTCAAATCTCGCTATATCGATTACAACGGCCGCTTTTGCATGGCAGCAGGTGCGGCGGCCTCGCAACTGGCATTTGGTATCGATCGTGGACTACCGTTTCCGCTTGAGGATATTCCAAAGGCAGACATAGTTTTGATCGCAGGCGCAAACCCGGCTGCCACCATGCCGCCGATCATGCAATATTTCACGGAGCAGCAAAGCCGGGGTGGACGGCTGATCGTGGCAGATCCCAGGCGAACTGCCACCGCCGATACGGCAGACCTACACCTGCAACCCGTACCGGGTACCGACCTCGCCTTATTCAACGGCTTACTGCATATTCTGATTCGAGATAAACTCATTGATGTCGATTTCATCGCACAGCACACTAACGACTTCGCGCTGGCGCAGCGTACCGCGCAACACTTTTGGCCCGACCGGGTTGAACGTATCACAGGCATACCTGAAGCTACACTCGAACAAACCGCCCAATGGCTTGGCGCGGCGAACAGTGTCATCGCTCTCAGCGGTCGCGGAATTGAACAGCAAACCACGGGCGTGGATAACGACCTCGGCCTGATAAACCTGGTGTTGGCATTGGGAATGGCGGGCAAACCTGGCTGTGGCTACGGCTGCCTGACCGGCCAGGGTAATGGCCAGGGTGGCCGCGAACACGGCCAGAAAGCAGACCAGCTACCGGGCTATCGAAAACTGGATGATCCGGCCGCCAGGCAATGGATCGCCTCGATCTGGAATGTGCAGGCAGACGCGCTGCCACCACCCGGGGTCTCGGCGTGCGAGATGTTCGACCTGTTTGGTGAGCAGATCCATGCCCTGTTGGTGTTCGCCTCTAACCCCGCTGTATCAGCGCCGAACGCAAAGCGCATGCGTAGCCAACTGGCGAAACTGGATCTTCTAGTTGTTTGCGATGCGTTTTTGTCAGACACGGCTGCCCTCGCCGACGTGGTGTTACCCGTCACGCAATGGGCGGAAGAGAGTGGCACGACGACAAATCTTGAGGGCCGGGTGCTACTGCGCCAGCCGTTGCGCCCGCCGCCAGAAGGAGTTCGCAGCGATTTGGACGTCATCGCGGCGCTGGCGAGCCGGCTTGGCTGTAGCGCTGGCTTCTCCTCCGAACCGAATATTGTATTCAATGAGTTGCGACGCGCCAGCGCAGGAGGGATCGCCGATTACAGCGGCATTAGCTACGCCCGGCTCAAGGCCGAGCAAGGTGTGTTCTGGCCCTGCCCGGACGAGGCACCTGCGGGGGCGCCACGCTTGTTTGCCGACGGCTTTGCCACCGAAGACCGGCGCGCAAACTTTTTCGCGGTGGACTTCAGGGACGCTGCGGAAACGCCTGATCAGGACTATCCACTGTTCCTCACTACCGGCCGCTTGTTATCTCAGTATCAAACCGGTGTACAAACCCGCCGTATCGCTGAATTGGCAGAGGCCGAACCGCAACCGCTGGTGGAGATGCACCCGCAGATGGCCAAAACGTATGGTATCGCCGACGGCGATCGAGTACGGGTCACGACGCGCCATGGGGCGGTTGTGCTGCACGCCCGCTTGCTGCAGGGCATACGCCTCGACACAATATTTATGCCGTTTCACTGGGGCGGTCAGCACAGCGCCAACCAACTTACCGGAACAGCACTTGACCCAAAATCGAAGATCCCGGCTTTCAAACTGAGCGTGGGCCGGATTGAACCCTGGCCGCATTCTGAGGAGGTCGTTGCTGACGTCGCTACTAAGATTGGCAAGGGGCTATGATTCATGTTCGCACGCAATCTTCCTGCTCGTCGAACCTGCTCATGCCGCTAACCCGCGAGCGGAAGCCACGCAACCACTCGCTTTTACCTAACACAATATAACTCAACGGAGACGAATGATGGATTTATCCAAACCCGCATACTTACAAGGAATTTACGAATTTTCAGGCAGCGGTCTGACACAACCTACCGCCCTCGATCAGGCAAGCTACACGGTGCCCTATGACAAACGCGCCCAGCTAATTTACTTTCGCGCCGGTAATTCCAGCGACAGTCTGATCAATATTGTTCTCGTTCGCGATGGCGAAGCGATGCGTTATTTCCCCATCGGCGCGAAATCGACTGAACACGTCTCGCTTGCCGTCGTGGAAGACATTGCACCGGACAGCGTGATCGAGTTGCACGTCGCCGCGGCCGACAAGGTAAGCGGCACGATCGTGGTTGATATCGGTTTCGTTGAAATCTAATCGGCTTTCAGAAACAAAACGAAGTTACGCATAATACGCCGTGGAGGATTTGAAAGTGGCAAGAAAAAAACAGTTGGTAGTGATTGGCAATGGTATGGCAGGCGCACGCGCGGTGGAGGATGTGCTAGCGCGGGGCGGCGCCGAACTGTTTGACATCACGATGTTTGGCGATGAACCCTATGGTAACTACAATCGCATTCTTCTCTCCAATGTGCTTAGCGGCAAACAGCAAGCCAACGATATTTTTCTCAACGATCTGGCCTGGTACGAAACCAACAATATCAGGCTGTTCAGTGGCGAGAGGGTCGTTAAAATCGACAGGGCTGCAAAAGTAGTCATGTCCGACAAAGGCACCAGGATGAGCTACGATATTTTGCTGATCGCCACCGGCAGCCGCGCGTTTATTCCAACCGTGCAAGGAATGCAGACCAGCGACGGCAAGCTGCGGCCTGGCGTATTCGCCTTTCGTAGCCTGGACGATTGCAACGACATTATTAATGCCACCGCCAAAGGCAAAAAAGCCGCCGTTATCGGCGGTGGCTTGCTTGGGCTGGAGGCAGCTTACGGTTTGCTGAACTACGGCTGTGAGGTACACGTCATTCACAACGGCGACCGCCTGATGCAGCGCCAACTCGACCAGATGTCGGGCAATATGTTGAAAAGCAGTATGGAGAGCCTCGGCGTCAAGGTGCATTTGCAAAAATTAACCAGCGCCGTTGTGGGCGACGGTAAAAAAGTCACCGGGCTAAAGTTCAAGGACGGCACTAAACTGGACTGCGACCTGGTTATTATCTCCGCCGGTATTAAGCCAAACAGCGAAATCGGGCTGCAAGCCCGGCTCGCCGTCGAGCGCGCCATTGTGGTTGACAATCAAATGCGCTCTCCCGATGACCCGAATGTATTTATTGTTGGCGAGTGCGCCCAGCATCGTGGTCAGGTATACGGACTAGTGGCGCCGCTGTGGGAGCAAACCAAGGTATTCGCCGACGTGGTTACCGGCGCTAACGAAGACGCCGCCTACCACGGTTCGAAACTGTCTACCAAGCTCAAGGTGATGGGCGTTGAACTCGCGTCGATGGGAATAACCGAGCCTGAACACGAGAATGACGAAATCGTTCAATTTTCCGAACCGCGGCGCGGCACCTACAAAAAGCTGATCATGCGTGACAACCGTTTGGTTGGCGCCATCATGCTGGGCGACCTCGGCAAAGTAGCCTTTTTACTACAGGCTTTCGACCGCAATACGCCGTTGCCGGAGGAACGCGTGTCGCTGTTGTTCGATCTCGGCGCGCCTGCGCAGGAAGTCTCGCTCGAAGAAATGGCCGACGATGTGCAACTTTGCAATTGCAATGGGGTCACCAAAGCCGATGTTGGCGCGGCGGTGTCAACCGGCTGTCGCTCGGGCAAGGCGGTGATGGACGCTACCCGAGCGGGCATGGGCTGCGGTTCCTGCAAGGGCGTGGTCAACGATATGGTCGACTGGTTCTGTGGCGGCGTCGCGGAAGAAGACCCCTCTATCCACTACTATGTTCCCGCCATTCCGTTGAACAAAACCGACCTGGTTGCGGCTATCCTTGAGCAGGAGCTAAAGTCGGTATCTTCCGTGTTCGCGGCGCTGGCTGACGGCAAGGAAGATGCGTTAAGCAAGCCGGGGCTTGCATCGCTACTGAATATACTCTGGAAGGATCAGTATGAAGATGAACGCGACGCTCGCTTTATCAATGACCGGGTGCACGGAAATATCCAGCGCGATGGCACGTTCTCGGTCATTCCGGAGATGCCGGGGGGGCTGACCTCGGCCGATCAGTTGCGCCGTATTGCCGACGTTGCCGACAAGTATCAGGTGCCACTGGTTAAGCTGACTGGCGGCCAGCGCATCGACCTGCTGGGTATTCCGAAACAACACCTGCCGGCCGTTTGGAAGGATCTGGACATGCCCGCCGGTTGGGCCTGGGGCAAAAGCTATCGCACCTGCAAAAGCTGTGTCGGCACTGATTATTGCCGCTTTGGCCTGGGCGACAGCATGGGTCTGGCGACAAAAATAGAAGCGCGTTTTCGCGGCCTCGACAGCCCCGGCAAACTTAAGCTGGCGACCACCGGCTGCCCGCGCAATTGTGCCGAAGCCTATATCAAGGATGTCGGCGCGGTCGCCGTTGGCGATGGCAAATGGGAACTCTATATCGGCGGCGCGGCCGGCGCGCATATTCGCAAGGGCGACCTGCTGTGTACCGTCGACAGCGAAGAAGACGCGCTGTTGATCAGCGGCCGCTTTATCCAATACTACCGGGAACGCGCCAAATACAAGGAACGTACCTTTGGTTTTGTTGAGCGCATAGGCTTCGAGCAGATTCGTAGCGTGGTCGTCGATGACAGCGAAGGCATAGCGGCGCAACTCGATGCCGCCATGCAAGAGTCGGTCGATGCCGTTGTGACCTCAAAAGATCCCTGGAAGGAAGCGATAACGCCGAAAACGGCAAACCAATTTTCCGAACTTATTCCAGCTACTTCAACCTAGTCCCGGAGATACTGCAATGACAACCAACCAGACTCATAATCTAGGCCCTCTCCAGCAGATACCGCATGGTGAAGGCCGGGTTTTTCAAGTAGCCGCTAACGAGATCGTGGTATTCCATGACCGTTCGGGCGAGGTTTACGCTACTCAACCCAAATGCCCGCATGCCAATGGCCCGCTGGCCGATGGTTTGATGGGCCGCGGTACCATCGTGTGCCCTCTACACGAGCGCACCTACGACCTGACTTCCGGCCACAGTACAAACGCAGAGTGCAGCATTCGGGTATACCCTGTGAAACTGAACGAACGGGCTGAGATTATTCTGTCATTACATGAATAGTGCCATCCCTCACACTGCACCCATACGCCTGGACGGACAGCTACAGTTGGATGTGGCGCAACGCACTGCAGCCGGGCAGAAAACGGTCAATGAAGATGCTATCGGCATCAGAATTCCGTCTGGCAAGTTGTTGACCACCAAGGGCGCCATTGCTGCAATCGCAGACGGTGTCAGTGCTGCCGAATCCGGCAAGGAAGCCAGTGAAACCTGCGTGCAAGGATTTATCAACGATTATTATTCCACTCCCGACTCCTGGAGCGTACAAAAATCCGGCATGCAGGTATTGACGGCGCTCAACCGTTGGCTGTTCACCCAGGGCAGGCACTTCCAGCAGGCGCGGCACGGTTATGTATCGACGTTGACGGTATTGATTATCGAATCACGCACCGCCTATATATTCCATGTCGGTGACTGCCGCGTTTACCGCTTACGGGGTGGCGAGTTGGAGCTGATGAGTTCGGATCACGTCACGCAAATTAGCAAGCAGCGCAGTTATCTGGCGCGCGCGATAGGACTGGATCAGCATGTGCAGATCGATTATCGAGAGGAAGCCGTCGATGCGGATGATTTGTTCCTGCTCTGCACTGACGGTATATACAACTGTGTTGAACGCGGTGTGATAGAAACAACGCTTGAGCAGGGGCGTACAAATCTCGAAGCTACCTGCGATACGTTAATGCAATTAGCAGGAGCGTCCAGCGACGATAACCTGAGTTGTCAACTTGTGCGTATAGACCAACTACCAGTGGCAAATGCCGACGACTTGTTGCAAAAACTCACCGCACTGCCCTTCCCACCGATTCTACGGCAAGGAATGGTGCTTGACGGCTTGTGCGTAGAACGCGCATTGCACTCCAGCAATCGTAGCCGGCTGTATCTGGTCAATGATACAAAAGCAAATCAGCAACTGGTAATGAAGACCCCCTCGGTTGACGTCGAGGACGATGCCGCCTCCATCGAGCGCTTTATCATGGAGAGCTGGATTGGCGCGCGAATCAACAATCAACATGTGATTAAAATTGCGCGACGACCACAACTACCTACTTGCATCTATTATTTAACGGAATACATTGCCGGCTTAACACTGGAACAATGGATGATGGAGCATCCGAAAGCATCCGTGAATGAAGCGTTGTTTTTGATTGAACAGTTGATTAAGGCGGTCCGCGCTCTGCACCTCCGTGATACGCTGCACCAGGACATCAAACCGGACAACATTCTGCTGGACGCCAATGGACTAGTAAAACTCATCGACTTCCGATCGTGCCAAGTTGCAGGTATTGCGGAAATCAACGTTTCCAAACAGCCCGATGGTGCGCTGGCCAGCGCTGACTATTCGGCACCTGAATACTTTGCCGGCGATCATGCCAGCGGGCAGCACAGTGACCTTTTCTCAATAGCGACGATTCTTTTCGAAATGCTTACCGGCGAGTTACCGTACAGCGGCAAACTGGCGGACTGCCGTAGCAATGCCGATTTGAGCCGGCTGAGCTACATTCCCTGTTACCAACTCAACCCGCTGGTGCCGTTATGGGTAGACGGCGCATTGAAAAAAGCGTTACAGACAGATCCCGACTTGCGCTATAAGGATGTGTCGGAATTTTTGCATGATTTGAAACAGCCGAACCCGGCATTCCTGGCGCGCCAAACTGTACCTCCAATTAAAAGAAACACACTGCGTTACTGGCAAGCAACGGTCGCAATATTAGTCATTCTACAATTGGCGACTCTATTTTTATTGCTTTAACCCTGGGTTCATTGCCCGGCAAGGACTGGGCCACGGGACCGCAAGAGTCCCGTGGACTAAGCGCGTTTATTAACGTGCGACTCTCACCCTCCTGATAAATTTTTCGTCCAACTGCTTATCGAGCCTCTCCACTATTTGGCGCTAAGCCAAACGAACGAAATTCGGGCGCGTTCTATTTGCAAATGCAACCAGTGACAACATCACCGGTACTTCAACGAGCACGCCCACAACAGTCGCCAGCGCGGCGCCGGAGTTCAGGCCAAACAGGCTGATGGCAACTGCAACGGCCAGTTCGAAAAAATTCGATGTGCCGATTAACGCCGCCGGTGCGGCCGTATCGAATGGCACACGCCATAGATACGCCCACCCATAGGCTATGAAAAAAATACCGTAGCTTTGGATAAGTAGCGGCACGGCAATCATGGCGATCACCACGGGTTTGTCGATAATCGTTTGCGCCTGAAATCCAAACAGCAAAACCACAGTCGCCAACAGGCCCAGCACCGAGAAAGGTTTCACCCTTGCGGTGAAGCTGCCAATACGCTCATCTTTGCCAGAGCCGTCGAGTATTTTACGGGTGATGTAGCCCGCCGCGAGCGGAATGACCACATAGAGCACGACCGAAAGCAGCAACGTCTCCCAGGGCACGACGATATCGGTAACGCCGAGCAGCAACGCGGCCAGCGGTGCAAAGGCAACCACCATAATGAGGTCATTGATGGAGACTTGCACCAGCGTGTAATTGGCATCGCCGCGGACGAGTTGGCTCCACACAAAAACCATGGCTGTGCACGGCGCCACGCCCAGCAGTATCATGCCAGCGATGTATTCTTTCGCCGTTTGTGGATCGACCATGCCGGCAAAGACATGTTCAAAAAAGAAAATGCCGAGCGCTGCCATCGTGAAGGGCTTGATCAGCCAGTTGACTACCAGCGTGATGCACAAGCCTTTGGGTTTTTTGCCCACGTCTTTCAGTGAGGCGAAATCAACATTCACCATCATCGGATAGATCATCACCCATATGAAAATGGCGACCACCAGGTTGACGCTGGCGTATTCTATTGCCGCAATCTTTTCGAAGAGATCGGGCAACGCCATGCCCATAGCAACACCGGTCGCAATACAAAGTGCAACCCATAAAGATAAATAGCGCTCAAAAAGTCCCAAAGGGGATGTGGTCGATGCGTTCATAACAATTCGTTCTCTATCCGATTTTTAAGCATTTCGAATGCGTCATCAAACGCCTGATTGACCACTGCTTCGCTGCCCTCCACTTTGGCGGGATCAGGCGTGCTCCAATGCAGCTTTGCAGGCGTGTCAGGAAAAATTGGACAGGTTTCAGCGGCGGCCTGATCACAGACGGTAATCACCAGATCAAAGTGCTGATTGGCAAACTCGTCCCATGACTTGCTGCGCGGCTCGCCGGCAACAATGCCATGCCGTTTCAGTGTGTCGATAGATTTCGGGTGAACATAGCCGGCTGGAAAACTACCCGCACTCACAGCCTCATATCGCCCTTTGCCAATATGATTAATTAAGGCTTCTGCCATAACAGAGCGACAGGAATTTCCAGTACAAAGAACAAGAACTTTTTTCATTAGCCACAATACTCCGCTGTTTTTTCGGAAGGTTCGCAACAACCGGACTGACCCCTGGTCTCAGGGGTGCAGCATGCTTCACCCAGGGCTGGCTCGTCAGAGGAGAAAAGCTGAACATCTTGCATCGCTTCGTAAGCTTCCCAGACGATACCGGTGGGGTCCTGTACCCACGATTTGTCGGAACGGGCATAGCAACAAACCGTCTCACCTTCATCGAATACCGCCATGTCTGCGCTGCTGAATCGTTCGCGCATCGCACCCAGCTCGCTGGCTTCATCCACTTGCAGGCCAAGGTGGTCAACGCCGACCTTGCCTGAGCGGGTAGAAATCGCGAAATTAATGCGCGGGTCTTCCAACATCCACTTGGCGTAATCGAATTTGGTTTTAACCGACTCCGCACCGAACAGTGAGTTGTAGAATTTTATGCTTTGATCGAGGCTTTCTACGCCAACATGAATATGCATTCGTTTCATAGCAGTGACCTTTTTCAATTTAAGGGGCTTTGGTTTGAGGTGTACAACAATTCGCAAGTTCGATGATCGAACAGCCGGTTTTCATGTCCTCACGGATACTGGCAAATTCAGCGCTACAACAATCCTTGACCATAAAGCCGATCAGGTCGCGCGTCACATCGAAATTGGCCGAATAGATAACCGACCTTCCCTGTTTGCGGGAAGAGACAATTCCGGCGTTTGACAGGTGGTTAAGGTGAAAAGACAGGGTGTTGTGCGGCGTGCCCAGCTGCTCGCTAAGTTCACCGGCGGCGAGCCCACCGGGGCCAGCTTGCACCAGTAACCGAAACGCTCTCAGACGTGTTTCCTGAGAGAGGGCGTCAAACATGCTGATTGCTTCTTGTATGTCCATATGTCCAGACTAATGGACATATTTAGTTATGTCAATGGTTGTCGACATATGTGTTAACAGGCAACTCTAGCCCGAAATCCGCGTTGTCACTTCTCGCTGTGCAGCCAGCATGCCTTCAAAATGATGTCTGTTGCTGAAATCGTCTGCGAGGCTGAGGCCACAAGCCATTGAGAGCCGCCTTAAAGGCTCAAGTCCCTGGCGACCTCTACCACGAAGCGTCGCATCCACTGATGCGCAGGGTTGTGTTGTAACAACGCGCTCCAGGCCATGGTTAAATCCAGCGGCGGTATCTCAAACGGCGGCTCCTTAATCACCACTCGCGGATTATCACGCTGCAACTGCGCCGCTTTTGACGGTATTGTCACGATCAAATCGTTCTGCTCGGCCAGTAACATGGCTGTTTGGTAGTGGCGGGTAAAAACCGCGATGCGGCGTTTTTTATCAATACTACGTAGCGCCTCATCGACCCAGCCCAAGTGCTGCGCGTCCAGTGGATTCATGCCCACACCCACACCCATTCCGGTTTTGCTGACCCATATGTGCGAGGCTTGCAGGTAGGTATCTAATGAAAAGTCTTCCAAAATCGGATTATTCACACTCAGTAAACACGAAAAATGATCTGCCCAAACGGCTTTTTGATGAAACGATTGCGGTATTGAATCAAAACGGTTAATCGCCATATCGACCTTGCCTTGTTCAACGTCTAAAAAGCTCACATCGCTTGGCGTCATAAAGTCGAGCACTATGCCGGGGGCTTCTTTGCGCAAACGTCGCAATACATGTGGGAACAGAGTGGATTCAGCGTAGTCACCGGCCATAATCCGAAAGAAGTGCGCGTCTTTAGTGGGGTCGAACGCGGCTTGTGGTTGCACTGCCTTATCCACTTTGGCAAGCACGTCGCGAATGATCGGTTGCAGCTCCTGAGCGCGCGCCGTGGGAACCATACCTTCACTGGTTCTAATGAGCAGCGGATCATCAAACAATTCACGCAGACGACGCAACCCGTTACTCAGTGCGGGTTGGCTCAAGCCCAGATGATTAGCCGCATTAGTGACGTTTCGCTCGCGCAAAAGTACGTCCAGATAGACCAAAAGATTTAAGTCGATCCGTCCAATATTCATTACAGGTTCTACCAACTTGCTTGCTGTTACCTGTATTTAACCTTTATTTCTGAAACGAATAACAGGAATAATGCACATTTATTTCAAAAATACTGCTTTGTGGAATACGATTAAATGATCACAACGAGTGATAGACCAAGGCAACCCACCACTAAGTAACAATCGTATAGGAGACAAATCTTATGTCGCAGTACCAGGATGACATGAAGCACATTGCAGGACTTCGCGAAACGGCAGGCAGTTCATGGAATGCGATCGACCCGGAATCAGCTGCTCGTATGAAGCTGCAAAACCGCTTCAAGCATGGCCTTGATATCGCCAAGTATACCGCAGACATTATGCGTGCAGATATGGATGCCTACGATGCTGATCCTTCTCAGTACACACAGTCTCTGGGTTGCTGGCACGGTTTCATCGGTCAGCAGAAAATGATTGCTATCAAGAAGCACTTTGGTACGACTGACAGGAAATACTTGTACCTTTCAGGCTGGATGGTTGCAGCACTTCGCTCTGAGTTTGGTCCTTTACCTGACCAGTCTATGCATGAGAAGACGTCTGTTGCGAGCTTAATCGCTGAATTGTACACGTTCCTGCGGCAAGCAGATGCGCGTGTTATTGGCGGTTTGTTCCGTGATCTGGATGCCGCTTCCGCGGCTGACAAGCCTGCCATCCAGGCTCAAATCGACAACTTCGAAACTCACGTAGTGCCTATTATTGCTGACATCGACGCTGGATTCGGTAACGCTGAAGCAACTTACCTGATGGCCAAGCAGATGATCGAAGCGGGTGCTTGCTGTATCCAAATCGAAAACCAGGTGTCTGATGAGAAACAGTGTGGTCACCAGGACGGCAAAGTAACGGTTCCTCACGAAGACTTCCTGGCGAAGATCCGTGCAGTACGTTACGCATTCCTTGAGCTAGGCGTAGACAACGGTGTCATCGTTGCACGTACTGACTCACTGGGCGCTGGCTTGACCAAGCAAATCGCGGTAACACGTGAAGAAGGCGACCTTGGCGACCAGTACAACAGCTTTCTGGATGTTGAAGAAGTGTCTCTGGATGACATGAGTAACGGCGATCTTGTTATCAAGCAAGGCGGCAAGCTGGTACGTCCCAAGCGTTTGCCTTCCAACTTGTTCCAGTTCCGTGCAGGTACTGGCGTAGATCGTTGTGTACTGGACAGCGTCACGTCACTACAGAATGGCGCTGACATGATCTGGATCGAGACCGAGAAGCCACACGTTGGTCAGATCGGTGAAATGGTCGATCGTATACGCGAAGTGGTGCCTAATGCCAAGCTGGTTTACAACAACAGCCCATCATTCAACTGGACGCTTAACTTCCGTCAGCAGATTTTTGATGCCATGGTTGAAGCCGGTGAAGATGTGTCGGCATATGACCGCGACGAGCTAATGAGTATTGATTACGACGAGACTGACCTGGCGACGCGTGCTGATGCCAAGATCCAGACTTTCCAGTCAGATGCTTCGCGTCAAGCCGGTATCTTCCACCACTTGATCACTTTGCCTACCTACCACACGGCTGCATTGTCTACTGACAACCTGGCGAAAGAGTACTTCGGTGAACAAGGCATGTTGGGCTATGTGGCTGGCGTACAGCGGAAAGAGATCCGTCAAGGGATTGCCTGTGTTAAGCATCAGAACATGTCTGGTTCAGACATGGGCGATGACCATAAGGAATACTTTGCTGGTGAAGCTGCTCTGAAAGCGGGTGGTAAAGACAATACGATGAATCAGTTTGGTTAATTGCTTGTAGCCGAGGGAGTATCCGGCTGATATTACCCACTAATGGTTAGGAAACTTGTCGGGCCTCAAATACCATCGGGCTAAGATAGCCGATGGTATTTCACTTACCGACTATTCGCAGGGAATCAAGCTATCGCCCTGCCCCGGCGTGATTAAAAGCTACCGTCAAAGATCACTCAGCCTGCTCCATCACCAGCTGAATTCGCACCAGCTGCGCCAGCGTTTTCACGTCGAGCTTTTTCATAACCTGGGCGCGATGCACTTCCACAGTACGCTCACTGATGCCCAGACTGGCACCAATCACCTTGTTCATCTCGCCTTGTGCAACCAGATCAAAAACTTCGCGTTCACGCTCCGTCATTGTGGCAATCCTGTCGCGTACGGCGTTGCTACTCATTAATTCCCGGCGTTTATCGGCGTCAACATTGAGCGCTTCGTTGATTCGGTCCAACAGCTTCTGTTCCCGAAATGGCTTGCG
>JBBKXJ010000321.1:0-18580 GCA_037969395.1 Pseudomonadales bacterium | reverse complement strand
CGGAGTAAGTGCATGGCGGTGCGGGGTTCGGCGCCCGCCGTGACGAGTAGTGCAATGACGCTGGCACCAAGTCCGAGCAGGGCGACGACCATCGCCACCGCGTGATTGCGCGTAAACGCAATCACCAGTAACAGGATGACCAGCGCTCCGCCCAACGTAAGATAGGGCGCGAGGGAGTAGAGATCTGCCGCCATTTGCGCCGTCATGGTCCCCCTCCAACGAACCGGTTCACGAACGGAGCGGCGAGGTCGAACACCGGCTGCGGGAACACACCCAGGCCAATGAGGGCAAACATCATTAGCGCCATAATGCTGAGTTCGCGCAGGCCGAAATCGGTCATTGCAGCCACACCATCGGCTGGCGTGCCCTGAAAGGAACGTTGCATCAGTGACAGGGCGTAGATTGCCGCCATGACGAGCCCCAGGCCCGCCACGACCGTTAGCCAGACATCCACCTGGAACGCGCCGAGCAATACCAGAAACTCTCCTACGAAATTACCCAGCCCCGGCAGGCCCAAAGAGGCGACCACGAAAAACAGGGTGATGGCGCCCATCCTCGGCGCCGCGGTCCACAGCCCGCCCATGCGGGACATTTCCCGCGTGTGCAGCCGTTGCTGTAGCGCACCGGCGATCATAAACAGCGCGGCGGTCGAAAAGCCATGCGCAAGCATCTGCATGATGGCCCCATTCACGGCAATCTGGTTCCACGCAAACACGCCCAGCAACACGAAACCCATATGGCTGATGCTACTGTAAGCCACCAGCCGCTTGAAATCGGTTTGACTGTAAGCGAGATAACCGCCGTACACCACGCTGATCGCGCCCAACAGCATGGCGGGCCAGCGAAACTGCAGGGCGGCGTCGGGAAACAGCGGGACCACAAAGCGGATCAGGCCGTAGGCGCCGGTCTTCAACAGAATGCCGGCCAAAATCACGCTGCCGGCGGTTGGCGCCTGCGTGTGCGCGTCTGGCAACCAGGTATGAAAAGGCACGCCGGGCAGCTTTATCACGAACGCGATGAAAAAGCCCAGCATCAGCCAAAATGCCAGTGGCTGGTCAACGGGCGCATTCACCAACACGTGGTAATCGAAGCTGATCACTCCAGAACTCGCGTAGTGCGCGTAGGCCAACGCGACAATCGACAGCAACAGCAGAAGACCGCCGATCTGGGTGAACAGGAAGAACTTCATCGCTGCATAGGCGCGATCTTCGTGGCCCCATACGGCGATCAGGAAATACATGGGCACCAGCATGACTTCCCAGAAGACGAAGAACAGAAACAGATCGAAGGCGGTAAACACGCCGACCACGCCGGCCAGCGTCCACAACAGGTTAAATTGGAAAAAGCCGCGCCGCTCGGTGATCTCCGTCCAGGAAGACACGACCGCCACAATGCCGAGAAACAGGGTCAGCGCCACCAGCAGCAGGCTCAGGCCGTCCATTTCAAGCTGCACGCTGATGCCAAAGCGTGGAATCCAAGCCAGCCGGGTCAGCGCCACTACATCGGTATCGGTCGTCGTCATCGCGGTCGCCAGCAACCACAGGCTTGTTACCAGAAGTACGCCAAGAGATACCCAGCGCGCGGCGTTCGGGCGCAGTCTTTCTGACACGGCTGCCACTGCTCCACCTGCGAGCAGCAGCAGAATAAACGCCAGCAGGTTCATACCAGCACCGCCAGCAGCAGTGCGACCGCCAGACCAATACCCATGCTTGCCGCGTACCAGCGTAGCTGGCCGCTCTGGGTCGTCGCCGTGATTTTGTGCAGCAAACGGGCTACGGCAGCGGTCGCCACAAAAACGCTGTCCACCGGGTCGCCCTTCATCAACCGCGCGAGGGCAACAAAGGGTTTTACCAGTAGCGCGTCGTACAAGCTATCGAAACCCCAGCCGCCACGCAAGAAGCCCGCGATTGACTCTCCCCGCAACGGCTGCGGAGCAGCGTCCGTTGCCGACTCGGTTTTACGATAACCATACAACACGCACCCCAACAACACACCGGCAATCGGTATCAACGTCGTCGCCCACGCCAGCCACGCCGCGTGTTCGCCGTGTTTCACACCACCATCGGGCAGCACCCCTGCGACGGCATTCAGCCCGAACCAGCCACCTCCCAGCGCCAGCACGGCCAGTACCAGCAGCGGCAGGGTCATGTTCCAGCCGGAGCGATCGTGTGGTTCGGTTTTCTGTGTGCCAAAAAACACCAGGAAGATCATCCGTGTGCTATACAGCCCCGTAATAAACGCGGCAACAGACGCTACACCCCAGAACCAGGGGCCGATTGACTCGGCGTCGAAGCTGGTGAGCAGAATAGCGTGCTTGCTGTAGTAACCGGAAGTCAGCGGCAGGGCGGCCAGTGCCGCCGCGCCCACCAGCATGCAGAAGAATGGAATGGGCAACTTGCGCCACAAGCCACCCATGCGCAATACGTTTTGCTCGTGGTGCAGCGCGAGAATCACCGACCCGGCGCAGAGGAACAACAAGGCTTTGAAAAACGCATGGGTTAGCAGATGAAATATCGCGGCCGACCAGGCGCCGACCCCGAGAGCAAAGAACATATAGCCGATCTGGCTTATGGTGGAATAGGCCAGGATACGTTTCAGATCGGTTTGCGCCAGCGCGCTGAATGCCGCAATAAGCAGGGTCGCCAGCCCGACACAGGCTACCACCAAGTGCGCTGCGGGTGACAGCAGGAAGATATCGTTCAAGCGAGCGATCAGATAAACGCCCGCGGTGACCATCGTTGCCGCGTGAATCAAGGCGCTGACCGGGGTCGGCCCGGCCATCGCGTCGGGCAGCCAGGTCTGCAACGGCAACTGCGCTGACTTGCCCACTGCACCGCCCAGCAATAACAGCGCGATCAAGGTATTAATGCTTGAACCTTCGGGCCAGCTGGCATGCGCGGAGTGCAGCACCGTCTGAATATCCAGCGAACCGAGTTCGCGAACCAACAGGAATAAGCCGAATATCATGGCCGTATCGCCAATCCGGGTGACGACGAATGCCTTGCGTGCGGCATAGCCATTGGCCGGATCGGTGTGAAAGAAACCGATCAGTAGATAGCTGCACAAGCCGACCCCTTCCCAGCCGAGATACAGCACCAGCAGATTGTCGCCCAGCACCAGCATCAACATAGCGAACACGAACAGATTCATATAGGCGAAGAAGCGGCTGTAGCCTTCTTCCTCCGCCATGTAGCCGGTGGCATACAAATGAATCAGGAAACCGACGCCGGTGATGACGCCAACCATTACCATGGCCAGACCGTCAAAGTAGAGGCGAATGGTGGGGCCGAAACCATCCACAGCCAGCCACTGCCACAATGTTTGCACATACACGTCCTGTTCCGATTGCACAAACCGCAGCGACACCAGCAGCGCTAACAGCGCCGCACCGCCGACCGAGCCGACGCCAACAAGTGCGACCGGTAGTTTGCCCAGGCGGCCTTCGGTGACGACCAAAATCAAAAATCCAATGAGCGGCAGCGCGGGAACCCAGGCGAGCAATTGCAGCGGCGCGCTCATCCTTTCAGCTCGCTGATGGCGTCGATGTCGAGATGACGAAAACGCCGTTCCATCTGCAAGATTAGACCCAGCGCCAGCGCGGCTTCAGCGGCGGCAAGCGACAGCACCAGCATGTACATCACCTGGCCATCGGGCGCGCCCCAATGCGCGCCGGCCGCCACGAAGGCAAGACCGCAGGCATTGAGCATAATTTCCAGCGACATCAACAGAAAAATCACATTGCGCCGCACCAGCACGCCGGTGAAACCGATCAGAAACAAAGTCGCTGCCAACACGAACACATGGTCTAGCGGCACGGGAATGGCGGTCATTGGTCTGGTTCCTCTTCACGGCGGGCGCGCATATAGCGGCGGCCCAGGTGGTAGGCGCCAACCAGCGCCGCCAGCAATAAAACGGAGGCCAGCTCCACCGCGAGCACATAGGGGCCGAACAGTTGCATGCCAACGGCCTTCGGCGGCACCGGTATACCCGAGGTCTGCAGTGGACTGCCGGCAATTACGTATAGCATCTCCAGCAGCAATACGAAGGTGAGGATGCCCGGCCCTATCCAACTGCGCGGCTGCAGCCAGCGGTGTTCCCGTGCAATGGCGTCGCGGCCCAGGTCCAGCATCATTACCACGAATAGAAACAGCACCATAATCGCTCCGGCGTAGATCACCACTTCCAGCGCGGCGGCGAACGGTGCACCCAGCAAATAGAAAATAACGGCTATCGCCAGCAGCGACACGATCAGATAAATCAGCGCGTGGGTGGCATTTTTGTTCGTGATCACGATGGACGTGCTGACCAACGAGATGGTGGCGGCAATGTAGAAAAGTATCAATTCCATATCGGTTAACAGTTTACGGTTGACGGTTGACGGTTTGGGGTTCACGGTTCTTTAAGGAATCGTGGAGTCTCTGCAGCATTTTTGAGATTGATTTCAGCTCTTGAATCAACTCCTGTGCATCAGGGACAGAAAGTAATTTAACTTCTCGTGCAATGTATACCTGCGTTCTCAATTCCGCGGCTGAACCATTTGCTATTTTTACAAATCGTTGGAAATCTCGCGCGCTGTTTCGCTCGCTGCCTTCCGCAATATTGGAAGGAATCGAAACCGACGCCCGTAACATTTGATCTTTCATCCCAAAATCACGACAATCTCTCAACAATCCGTAAATACGAATTGCCAACCGACACGATTTCTTCCAAACATCTAATTCTTCAAAACTCGCACCCATAAATCCCTCACACTTCGCCAACCGCCAACCGCCAACCGCCAACCGCCAACCGTAAACCGTAAACCGACTAAGGCATTAAGCTACGCACATCCTCCGGCGCCTTTTCGCGCTGCGCTTCACCCTTACCTTTGCCGGCGATGGTTTTACCGGCGACTTCCCAAAAACTGTAATCCGGATACTTACCCGGTCCGCTAATCAACAGATGCTCTTTTTCATAAACCATATTTGCGCGGTCATACTCGCACAGTTCAAAGTCGGGCGTCAGCTGGATGGCGTAGGTGGGGCAGGCCTCCTCGCAATAACCGCACATAATGCAGCGCGAAAAATTGATGCGGAAAAACTCCGGATACCAGCGGCCGTCCTCGGCTGTCGTTTTCTGTAGCGCGATGCAGTCGACCGGGCACGCCACAGCACACAGGTTGCAGGCCACACAGCGTTCTTCCCCGCTCGGGTCGCGAGTAAGAATGATGCGACCCCGATAGCGCGGCGCCATGTAGGGCATCTCCTCCGGGTACTGCACCGTTTCCTTGCGGGCAAACAGGTGGATAAACACGGTCCAGAGGGTACGCAATTGACTTAACATAACTTACGTCTCCAGCCACAGCGCGAGCGCGCCCGTCAGCAAAATATTCAGCAAAGTGATCGGCAGCAGAATCTTCCAGCCCAGCGACATCAGCTGGTCGTAGCGTGGCCGCGGAATCGCGGCGCGCAGTAGTATAAAGAAGCAGATGAGCAGAAAAGTCTTGAGGGTAAACCAGACGATGGGCGGCAGGAAGCCCCAGCCCAGCCAGCCACCGAAGAACAGCGTCACGGTGACGGTTGAGATCAGAATGACGGACAGATATTCGCCAACCATAATCAAGCCGAACTTCATGCCGCCGTACTCGGTATGATAGCCCGCCGTCAACTCGTGCTCGGCCTCCGGCAGGTCGAACGGAAGACGGTGAGTTTCGGCGACACCGGCGATTAAAAACACCACCAGGCCGAGAAATTGCGGTATGCAGTACCACAGACCTTCTTGCGCGCGCACGATCTCGCTCATATTGAACGAGCCGGTCTGCATCACCACCCCCATCAAAGAGAGGCCCATAAACACTTCGTAGGTCACCATCTGCGCGGCACTGCGCAACCCGCCCAGCAACGAGTATTTGTTGTTGCTGGCGAGTCCGCCGAGTAGCACGCCGTACACGCCGAGCGAGGTCATGGCGAGGAAAAACAGCAAGCCGATATTGAGGTCGATGATGTACAAACCCGGACCGAACGGTATAACGGTCAGGCCCATCAGCATGCCGGCGGCGATAGCGAGCGGCGCCAGAATAAACACCACCCGATCGGCAAACGGCGGCACCCAGTCATCCTTGGTCAGCAGCTTGATCACATCCGCGATGATTTGCAGCACACCGAATGGACCCAGCCGGTTTGGCCCCAGCCGGTCCTGCCAAAAGCCGAGTAAGCGTCGCTCCCACCACACCAGTATCGCCGCGGCAAGCATGGAGCCCAGCAGCACGGGCACAATCATTAGAAATTCGGTGGCCATCTCAACCCCTCGCGATGATCGTGGGTGGGGGCGTGAAATCCAAATCACGCTCGAGTGTGACCGGCCCCTCTGGCAACCACGGCGGCGCGCCAGGCATGCCGACCGGTATGGCAGCCGTACCGGTCGCTATGGCCGCATCGATATGGACTTGCAGCGAATACTCCGCATAGCGTACGCCCTGGCCGGCAGTCACTTCTAAACGGGCCGCGTCGTCGGGGTTCAGTATAAGATAAGGGTTTGGCATACGCTCCCTGATTGCCGCCGCATTGGCCGACAGTTCTTCGCTGCCGAACAAGGTGGGTACCGAGAGCAAGCTGAACCCGGCTTCATTACCAGCATCGGAGGATGAAGGTTGGCGGTCGCCGTTTGACGAATAATCTCGCGTTGAAGCCGCGTTCGCATTGTCAAGCGGGGCAAGATGCATGCCGGGATCGCCGCCCTTGAGCGATCCACCCACCCGTTGCTGAAACTTGAACACGGACTGGTTGGAATTCCAGCCAGGCGACCAGACATAAGGCAATAGCGCGCCCGGTGGATTGACGTTCACACCCTCCATGGAATACGCCAACGGCGTTTCCTCGTCGACCGGCGTTTTAGGTTCGTGCAGGGTGACGTCCGCAACCATCGCAGTGCGGCCACTGTAGCGATGCGGCTCGCGCGGCACTTTCTCGCCGGTGGGGGTGCGATAGCTGGCCGGTGGCGCCGCGTCACTGATGCCGGACCATTGCGGCACACGCTCGCAGTCGCGCACTACATCGTCCACCTGGCGCCAGCCCATGTCTTCGCGGCCCTGAACACTGGCGATGTCGGCCAGCCAGCGCCAGCCGGGTTGAATATCACCGGCAGGAATAAACACCTGATAAAACCGCTGCGCGCGGTATTCGTAATTCACCAGCGTGCCGGTAGCCTCCACGACGGTGGCAGCCGGAAAAACAAGGTGTGCCGCTTCCGCGGTCGGGTTGGCGAGGCTGTCGAGCACAATCACATTGGTTGCTCTACGCAGCGCCTCTGCGACCAGCGTCGCATCGGCGCGGCGGAACAAGTCGTTCTGGAGTACGATCAGGGTATCGGCGCTACCGCTGCTAACCGCCTCCAGCGCGGTCTCCATCGCCAGCTCCGCGTCGGCAAGACTCACGCCAAACGAATTGCTTTCGGCGCCACAGATTAACAGCCGCGGTTGGCATTCTTCGCTGCGCAACCCAGCGACAATATTCGCGGCCGCTTCCAGCAAGCCCCTCTCGCCCGCGCTTATGCCGGTCACGATCAATGGCTGCCGCGCCGCCGCCAGCGCGGTAACCGCCGCTTCGACAAAGCCGGCAGCCGTATCCGGCAAATCGTCAACGGCAGCGTAGTCCGCGCTCAGCTCATGCGCTATCTGACCACCCGCACTGGCGAGCACCCCGGGCGACGCGTTTAGCGTTTGCGCGGCAATGTCATCCAGACCGGTCGCTAACATCGAGGCGACCAATACAGGGCTGTGCGCGTGCTGGGCGTGACCGCGCACACCGGCATCCTGCCACAGCGGCACGCCGGCGTCGCCGGCCATAGCAAACGACTCATTGCGGATGGCCTGACGGATTGCCAGCGCCAGCCTGGGAGCGGTGTGCAATATATCTTCGCCCAGAATCAGCACGGCGTCGGCTTGTTCTACCTCGTGCAGCGTCGGAATAGCACCCTCTGGCATCGCGCTATACAACTGACCGGCCAGCGCCATCAATGCCGCTTCCCGGTTACCGAGACCGGCGCAGAAATTGTTCGCGCCGACCAGCGTGCGCAGCGCATGATTGTCTTCCACCGATGCGCGCGGCGAACCAATGCCGACGGTACGGCCAGTGCCTATCATTCCTGCCGCTCGCTGCAGCGCGTCAGAGGCTTCTAGCGGTCGGAACAACCCCGCATCGACGCGCTCGCCAATCTGCCGAATGCGGTTTTCGCTGTTGACGTAATCCATGCCGAAGCGGCCACGATCGCAGATAAAATAGCGATTAATGTCTACATGATAGCGATTGTGAATCCGTTTCAGCACTCCGTAACGCTCGCTGGCGAAGGTATTACAACCCAGCGAACAACCGCTGCACAGCGATGGCGCCGATTTCAAATCCCACTTGCGGGTATAGTTTGCACTGAACGGCTTGTCGGTAAACACCCCGGTCGGGCAGACTTCCACGAGGTTGCCGGCGAACGGACTTTCCAGCACGCCATCGGCCGCGCGACCGAAGTACATACGGCCACGCGACCCGAAGGCCTGCAGATCGGTGCCGCCGGCATAATCATCATAAAAGCGCACGCAGCGGTAACAGGTGATGCAGCGGTTCATCTCGTGGTTGATAAACGGGCCGAGATACTGATTTTCCCAGGTACGCTTGTTACCGCGGTAACGACGGCTGGTGTGCCCGGTCATCACGGTCATGTCCTGCAGGTGACATTCTCCGCCTTCTTCGCACACCGGGCAGTCATGCGGGTGATTTTCCATCAGCCATTCAATCACTGACGCGCGGAACTCTCGCGCATGCGCAGCGGTTATGGAAATTCGCGTGCCGTCAGTGGCCGGTGTCATACACGCCATGGTCAAGCGACCACGGCTGTCATTCTCGTCCTTGTAGGCCAGTACCGCGCACTGTCGGCAGGCGCCAACCGAGCCCAGCGCCTCGTGCCAGCAGAAATAAGGCAGGTCCAGGCCATGAGAGAGGCAGGCATGCAGTAGGTTCACACCCTCCGCGACCTCGTAGTCCACTCCGTCTACCTTTATATGTGGCATTCGTTACGCTTCCACGGCTTGTTTGTCGATATGTTGTGGCGCATACGGACAGCGACCCTGCTCGATATGTGCCTCGAAGTCTTCTCTAAAATACTTCAGCGCGCTGGCCAATGGCTCGATCGCGCCGGTGGCGTGTAGACAGAAGGTATTGCCGGGGGCGCCGATGAACGCGCTGTTTTTGTCCAGCAATTCCAGATCGCCGGGTTTGCCACGGCCGGCGTCTATGTCAGCCAGCAGCTGCTCCAGCCATGGTAAACCCTCCCGGCACGGCGTGCAGAAACCGCAGGATTCCTGCGCGAAGAAATGTTGCAAATTGCGCGCCATGGCGACCGGGCAGACGGAGTCGTCCATCAATATCATCGTGCCGGTACCCATGCGGCTGCCAGCGGCCTGGATAGTGCCGTAATCCATTTTCAGGTCCAGGTGTTCGGTGGTCAGAAAATCGGTCGATGCGCCGCCAGGCAGAATGCCGCGTAGCGTGTATCCGCTTTTCATGCCGCCGGCGTGCACCTCGATAAGTTCACGGATCGTGGTGCCAATGGGTAGTTCCCACAGTCCCGGCTTGTTGACCCGGCCGGACACGCCGTACAGTTTGGTGCCGGCGTCTTCGCCACTACCGAGCAGCTGATACCAGTCGGCGCCGTTGCGCAAGATGCCTGGCACATTACACAGGGTTTCCACGTTGTTGACGATGGTTGGCCGTCCCCACGCGCCGCTGGCGGGCGGGAAGGGCGGTTTGGTCCGGGGTTGGGCGCGTTTGCCTTCCAGCGCATTCAACAGGGCAGTTTCTTCACCGCAGATATAACGGCCGCCGGAGCGGTGAATCGAAAGGTGCAGCTTGAAGTCAGTGTCGAATAGCCGTTCGCCGAGGTAGCCGAGCCGTGTTGCGTCCGCAATCGCCTGTGTCAATTGCCGGTAAGCTTCGTAATACTCGCCGCGCAGAAACACGTAGGCGACGTCGGCACCAATCGCACGAGCCGCAATAATCATCCCTTCGATCAGGAGATGCGGGTCGTACTCCATCAGGTAGCGGTCTTTAAAGGTACCGGGTTCCATCTCGTCGGCGTTACACACCAGATAGACATGCCCAAGCGAGCGTTTTTCTGGCGGGGGAACGAAGCCCCATTTCACCCCGGTGGGGAAACCCGCGCCGCCGCGACCGCGCAGATTGGCCTCCTTGACCAGGTCGCGCACTTCCGCCGGCGTCATTTCGGTGATTGCCTGGCGGGCAGCCGCATAGCCGCCGGCAGCTTCGTATGTTGCCAGATTCACCAGCCCGCCAGCGTCGATTATGCGCTGCGTAAGCGGTTTGGTTTCCTGGCCCGTTTGGATTTCCATTAAATATTCCGCATCCTCTCTGCTATTCGAACCTGGCCAAAATGGCGTCCAGATCGGTCAATTGCTCGGCGCCGAATAACTGATCGTCTATCAGCATCACCGGGGCGCGATCGCAGGCGCCCAAGCACACAATTGGCAACAAGGTAAAGCGCCCATCCGCAGTGGTTTGGCCCAGCTCGACACCCAGCGCTTCAGTTACCCGTCCGCGCAAGCTGTCACCGTCCATCACAAAACAACTGACGCTATCGCATAGCATGATGATATGGCGGCCCACAGGTTGCCGGTAGATCAGGTTGTAGAACGTCGCGATACTGTCGAGCGCGGCGTCCGCCATGCCTAACAATTGCGCCGTGGCGTGCAGGCTGTCGTCCGACACCCAGCCGCGTGCTCGTTGCACGATTTGCAGTGCTTCGATGGCGGCCGACTCACGGTCGGGCAGGTGCGCGATCTGCGCTTCGATCGCGTCGATTTCCTGCACTGACAGCGCGTTGACCACGTCCGGCTCAGTACTCATCGGTCCACATCCGCCATAACAAAATCGATGCTGGCGAGAATTGCGATCAGGTCGGCGAGCATAAAGCCGCGGCTGATCAGCGGAATCATTTGCAGCGCCGCGAACGACGGCGTGCGAATGCGGGTGCGGTACGACATGCCTCCACCGTCCGAGGTGAGGTAGTAGCTGTTTAGCCCCTTGGTCGCCTCCACCATGGTGCAGCACTCGCCGGGCGGAATCACCGGCCCCCAGCTGACGTTGAGGAAATGCTGAATCAGCGTTTCAATATCTTGCATGGTGCGCTCTTTCGGTGGCGGCGTGGCCTGCGGGTGCAATGCCTTATAGGGCCCCTCAGGCATGTTGTCCAGACATTGGCGAATGATTTTCAGGCTCTGGCGGATTTCCTCCACCCGCACCACCGCGCGGTCATATACATCGCCGTTGTGACCGGTCGGCACTTCGAATTCGAACTGATCGTAACCACCGTAGGGACGTTGCTTGCGCAGGTCCCACTCCAGCCCGGTCGCGCGCAAGCTCGGACCGGTGATGCCCCATTCCAGCGCTTCCGCTGTGTTGTAAGCACCGATACCCTTCGAGCGGCCCTTCAGAATGCCGTTGTCCATGGTCATCTTCTGGTATTGATCAAGCCGTTTCGGCATAAAGTCGATGAAATCGCGGACCATGCCGTCCCAGCCTTCGGGCAGGTCCTGGGTGACGCCGCCGATGCGAAACCAGGCCGGGTGCATGCGCCCGCCAGTAATGGCCTCGATAATGCTGAGCAGCCGCTCCCGGTCGGCAAACATATAAAACACCGGCGACATCTGGCCAACGTCTTGCGCGTAGGTGCCGTAAAAAACCAGATGGCTGGAGATGCGGAATAACTCGGCCAGCATGATACGGATGACTTTGGCCCGCTCCGGCACGACGATGCCGGCCATCTTTTCTACCGCCATCACATACGGCAGGTTGTTCATGACACCGCCAAGATAGTCGATGCGGTCCGTGTAGGGAATATAAGTATGCCAGCTCTGCCGTTCGCCCATCTTTTCCGCGGCGCGATGGTGATAACCGATGTCGGGCACCGCCTCGACGATAACCTCGCCGTCCAGTTGTAATGCCACCCGGAATACGCCGTGCACGCTGGGATGATTGGGGCCGAGGTTTAAAAACATAAAGTCGGTGTGTTTGGTTTCCAGTTTCATGCCCCACTCTTCCGGCACGAAGCGCAGATTTTCCTGCTGGGCATCCTGAAATTCCGGCGACATGGCAAACGGGTCCATCTCGGTGGCGCGCGCCGGATGCTCCTTACGCAGCGGATGCCCCTCCCATAGCGGTGGCGTTAGAATACGGCGCAGGTTCGGATGGCCCGTGAAATCTATGCCGAACATATCGAACGCTTCGCGCTCGTACCAGTTGGCGGCGGGATATAACGACGTCACGGAAGGCGCTGCAAGCGCCCGGTCTTCGAGTGCAACTTTCAGCCGAATGTCGCGGTTATGGCTAAACGACATCAGGTGATAAAAAACAGAGAAGTCCGCCGCCGGCAGGCCGGGTCTATGCTGCCGCGTGCGTTCATCGACCGCCGACAGATCGAACAGCATGGCGTAGTCGCAGCCGGGGTCTGACTTAAGATGACTGAGCACGTCGATGAGCTGGGCTTGTGGCACCCATACGGTTGGAATCTCGTCGAATGTCGCCTGATAGCGGATATGCGAGCCAAATCGAGCCGCGAGCTCGCCGACCACCTCCGGAACTGCAACAGGTGTTTTTTCAGCCACTTCAGGCATGCAATTTCCTATGACGAATCCGTGCTTTGTTTACTACGCAGTGGTTCGCGTGACAGGGGAGCATCACCGACCGTTGCCGGCGATGCCAGATGGGTCGCTTGCATTCGTTCGGGGGTTTTAAGATCACGTTGACTCACTCTCTTATTATGACGCACTTCGTCGTGCACCTGACGGTCATCTTCACCCACTCTGCGGCGCTCTTCACCTACTGTGCGGAGCAGGGGCCGCGGCTCATCGGCGACCGCTTGCTGCAATAACATCAGGCCCTGCAGCAATGCCTCGGGCCGCGGTGGGCAACCGGGCACATAAACATCCACCGGCAGGAACTTGTCGACCCCCTGCACCACCGAATAGACGTCGTACATGCCGCCGGAATTGGCGCAGGAACCCATCGATATTACCCACTTGGGCTCCAGCAGTTGATCGTACAGATGCTGCAGCACCGGCGCCATTTTGCGAAACACCGTGCCGGAAATGACGATCAGGTCCGCCTGCCGCGGAGAGGCGCGGATCACTTCTGCGCCGAAGCGGGCGATGTCGTGGCGCGATGTGAATGCCGTCGCCATCTCGACGTAACAGCAGGACAAGCCGAAGTTGAACGGCCAAATGGAATTCGACCGGCTCCAGGCAACGAGATCTTCCAATTTGGTCAGCAGAACACCTTTGCCGACTTGTTCGTCATATGCCGCATCCGGCCCGGCCATCTCATCACCGGGTGCGACTTTGATCAACTCCCATTTCACCTGGCCTGTACTCCTCTGCCAGTACTGGCATAGCCGCTGCGCCCGGGTTGTCTGCGTTTGCCCCAATCGAGTGCGCCGCTGCGCCACTCGTAGACCAGTGCGACCAGTAAAATCAGGATAAAGACAGAGGCGCCGATGTATCCGCGCCAGCCGAGCTCATAGAACGCCACGGCCCAGGCGAAGATAAAAATCGTTTCGAGGTCGAAGATCACGAAGAACATCGCGATCAGATAAAATTCGATACTTAGCCGGGTTTGGTTGGCGCTGCCGACCGGAACAATACCCGATTCATACGGCAGGTCAGTGGCTTTGCCGTGCTCGGTACGCGCGCCGACCAGCCATGAAATTCCGAGGACCGCTGCCAGCAGGCCGACCACGGCCAACGCATAGATCAGGAATGGCCAGAGGTCCTGGCTGGCACTGATGGCGACCTGTGTCGTGCCGCCAACCGCCTCGTTTCCCATCTGCTCCACCTCTCGCGTTTTCTCGCGTTATTATGCGGAGAGATCCCGAATTGATCCCCGTGTTTAACCGCTAGTTACACAAATACAGCCGGTTTGACCAAACCCGACCAGCAGCGTCATTCTTTACTATTGTCTTCAGATTTATCGTGCTCGGACATGGAATCCTTGAACGCCTGTAACAAACTGCGACAACTGATCTGGCCGCTAAAGCGACCTTGTTCAACAACGGGCAACCGCCGTCGTTTGAGTTTTAGCAGCGTATTAGCCGCGTCGAAGATATTGGTCTCGTTTTCGATTGAATCGAGTTCCTTGGTCATGTAGTCGCCAACCTGGGCATCACCCTGGTTGTAATAACTGATTTCCTTCATCGCTTTCAGCAAATCCATTTCGGAAATCACACCAACGACGTGACCCGCGTCATCGACCACGGTAGCGCCCGAAATCTTGTGCTTCAACAAGACATGCACGGCGTCGAATATCTCCGTGTCCGGTTGAAATGTCACCGGACCAATGGACATAAAATCTTTCATTTTTATAGATTCAAGCATCAGCACCTCTCCATTGCCGTTTGCGGTAAACCGCGATGCATTAGGATGTCGCACGTTGATTGCAATTACTAACTCTGCGCGGTCATATTTACGCCTGTTTGCTAACGTCGTCAAGTAAGTAATTTCCGAAGTCTCCTCTGTCACAAGTTGACTATGGCTTCACGCGCGACTACGGCCCACGTGAGCCGGCGACTTCAACCGAAGCAGTGAACATCTCATTCTCCCGCATCGCGTCGACAACCAGCACCGGCTCCGTCATGTTGAATTGCGGCTGCTGAACGCTACGAAGATTGCTATCAACGCTCTCAACAGCGGAACTCGTAAAACCTGGTTGAGGTTTACATCCAGGTTCGCACAGGCATCAGCCGGCTCCGCTTGCACATTTAATTAAGGCGCTGCCGGTTACATTGCGCTCGGCACACTGATAGTGGCGAACCACGAGGCATCATCCGCGCCGGAACGGGTCGTTGCAGACGCGTGTTTGTCAGCTATCGAGATCGCCAACACGCACCGCCAACACGTCGCAGGTGGCACCATGCAATACGGCATTTACGGTTGAACCCAGCAACAGCTGCACGCCGTGACGACCGTGGCTGCCGATCACAATCAGGTCAACAGTCTCACGGCTGGCAATCTTATGCAGTTGTTCGGCAGTTCTTCCTGTCTCAGTGAATTGCCGTTCCGGAGGGACGTTGTGCTGCCGCCCGATATCTGCAAGTTTCGACCGCGCAATCTCACGCATATCGTCCCGTAGTTTAACCTGAGAGCCGCTTAGGTAAGCATCGGCGTAGACTGAGGGTTCGGCAATGTAGGCCAGGCTCAGTTTGGTGCCGTCCGATTGACTGGCAACTGCCAGGGCCCGATCAATAACCGCGCTATAGTCGATGAAAACATCGATTGCGACTAGAATATGTTGATACTCCCTCATGCTATTCTCCTCGTAGTAAAGATACTTTTAGCTTGCGTCGATGATTGTTCTGGTCGCTGCATCAAGCGTTTGCCGCGACCGGTTAACATCTCAACTTGAGCACTAAGTATGTCAACTTGAGCACTAAGTATGCCAACTTGAGCGCTAAGTATGCCAACTTGAGCACTAAGTATGCCAACTTGTAGACTTATACTTTGCGTGATACCGGTTGAGCCGTGTGACGTCGTAAAGCAACGCAGCAGCACGTGCCGCCTGTGGTATGCGAATATTAACCCTCGGCTGGTGGAAATCAACCAATATTCACTTTGAACGTCTCGATCAATTTGGAGAATAGGGGAGAATCAATTGCGCGATACATGGCATGGTAATTGAGTAGTAAAGATCATTTGGACTTGAAACAGACGCGGTCTTAGCTTGCATTGTAAAGCCTTACGCTTGCCTCCGTTTGGTGGAGGGGGTCAGTCATTCGTTATTGTCGCCAGCTGCGGTGCTGAGCGTCGGCAGTGGTTGCGTTAACCTTCAGTCCGGAAGTCAATATGCTGAGCGTTGCGGAAATTCCCTGCTGATTTGTCTGCAAGGCTTTGCTTGCAAATTCTTTTAGAGTCCGGTCTAAAGAGGTAGGAGAGTACACATCGAAACTGCAGCGGAACAACTGCAAGAGTGGCTACTGGTATTCGACGGTGATTGCGGTTTCTGTCGCTACTGCGTCGACTATGCCCGTGCGGTCACTGACGTCGAGGCGCCAGGGCGCGTTCGGTATGCACCGTATCAGGATGTGCTCGCGAACTATCCCGCTATAGCTCGGCAAGAATTCCAGCATTCGATTCAATTGTTTGCCGCAGCAGAACGCTTTCAAGGCGCGGAGGCTGCGTTTAGAGTGCTAGCGCTCGCTCCGCGATTGCGCGCCTGGTTGTGGTGTTACCGGCATGTGCCGCTGTTCGCGTTGATCGCCGAGGCTATGTATCGTTTGGTCGCACGCCATCGCGGCGCAGCGTATGCGCTTGCGCGGCCCTTGTTCGGCGCACGCCTGCTGCCAGCCGACTATCAACGAACGGCCGGGCTGGTGACGCGCGGCATCGGCCTCGCGGCGCTGTGCGCATTTTTGTCGTGGTGGTGGCAGGCTGCCGGTCTGGTCGGCGCGGATGGCATTCTTCCCGTCGCTGACTATTTCGCCAGCGCACGACAGCAACTGGGGTCGAGTGGCCCACTTTTGCTGCCGTCGTTGTACTGGCTGTCCAGCACCGACGCGATGACGAACGCACTGTGCGCGGTCGGCACACTGGCCTCGCTGGCTCTTCTGTTGCGTGTGTATCCGCGACTCGCGGCACTGGTGGCTTACGTTTGTTATCTGTCGCTGCTCTATGGCGGCCAGATCTTTTTGCAGTTTCAGTGGGACGTGTTGCTGATCGAAGCGTTGCTTCTTGCTGCAATTTTGAGTCATCGATCGCGGGTTGGCATTTTGCTGACACGACTGCTGATCTTTCGGTTTATGTTCCTTTCGGGTGTAGTAAAGCTGGCGTCGCAAGACCCTGCCTGGTGGACCCTGAGCGCGCTCGACGTTCACTTCGAGACGCAACCGTTACCGACGCTATTGGCATGGTATGCGAATCAGTTGCCGCAAGCATGGCTGCACGCCGGCGTGGCCTTCACGTTTGTGATTGAACTGGTGTTGCCCTTTCTCATCTTCGCGCCGCGCAATCTGCGGCTTTTTGCCGCGGCAGGTTTCGTGTTGCTGCAAGTGCTGATTTTGCTAACGGGTAATTACAATTTCTTCAATCTGTTGACTATCGTACTGTGTCTGGCTTTGCTGGACGACCGGGCGCTGCGTTTTTCGAGAGTTCCCACATCGCGCCCGCGTGCCGGGCCGATGTGGCGCGGAGTCATTGCGGCAATGGCGTTATTGGGGGCACTGCAGATTCACGCAAGTTGGAGTCGCGAAAGCGTAAGACAATGGGAGCTGGCGCTGCTCGGTACGATCGAGCCGTGGCGGATTGTTAACGGTTACGGTTTGTTTGCGGTCATGACGACTGAGCGCGATGAGTTGATCGTCGAGGTTTCCGATGACGGCAACCAATGGCGTGAACTACCATTTCGATTCAAGCCCGGAAAGCTGACCGACGCCCCGAAGTGGGTAGCCCCCTACCAGCCCAGATTAGATTGGCAACTCTGGTTTGCGGCGTTAACGACACGGCAAGGGGCGCCGTGGTTTGATAACTTCGTCGTGCAATTGCTGCGTGGTGCGCCGGCCGTCACCGGCTTACTTGCACCCTCAACAGTTACTGAACAGCCACCGCGATACGTGCGGGTGCTGCGCTACCGCTACCATTTTACCTCATTCGAACAGCGACGCCGTACGGGAGAGTGGTGGCGCCGCGAGTATCTCGGTGTTTGGTATCCGCCGGCGAGATTGGCGGAGGGGCCGTAACCCAATGAAATTATTTGTAGTAGCTGGAATCATTGCAACGCTATGTCTGGCGTTGCTACTGCTCTATCGCCTACCGATGACAAAGCCGGCGTTGCGCTATCTGGCCTGGCAGCTAACCCAGGGCAGGTCCGGTGAGCACGGCTATGTGACGTTGAAAGATTGTCGCATCTATTACGAAGTGCACGGCAATGGTGCGCCTGTTATTCTATTGCATGGCGGCCTGACCTCGGTTGAAGCCTGGTTTGCCGAACTGCCGTTACTCGCAAAGCGGTTTCGAGTCATCGCGATTGACCTCCGCGGGCATGGCCGCTCGACGCTCGGCGAACAACCGTTTACTTACCGGCTGCTGGCGGAGGATATCGTTCAGGTGACGCAGGCGCTGGATGTTCCCAGCGCTGATATCGTAGGCTGGAGCGATGGCGGCAATGTGGGGCTGACGCTCGGGATATACAACCCACAGCGAGTAAAACGGCTGATAACTCTCGGGGCCAACTATCATCCGGACGGACTGACCGATGCGGCACAAGAATCTCTGGCGGACGCAACGCCGGCAAATCATTCGTTGCTGACACGGCTTTGGTACAAATGGTTGTCACCCGACCCCGATAGCTGGGAAACGCTGTGGCATCGCACCACTGACATGTGGCGCAGTTATCCTCAATTAGACCGTCAGGATCTTGCGGAAATAAAATCACCCACATTGATTGTGCAAGGGGAGTTCGATACGGTTTTGATTGAACATAGCCGTGCGATGGTAAACGCCATTGCCAATGCGAAGTTGGTGATTATTGCTGGCGAGGGCCACAATCTTCTTTTCGAC
>JBBKXJ010000320.1:0-6821 GCA_037969395.1 Pseudomonadales bacterium | reverse complement strand
TTGCCCTGCTCGAAGACACAAAGTTGAGCGCAGAAAAACGCTGGGTGCGTGGCGCTCCAGAGGGCAGTGGCTGCTGTTTGTTACTGTCTAAAGCGGCGAATAAAGAACATCTCGCCAGCGTCGGTAATCAAACCGATGGGCGCGTTTTTCTACCTAATCAAGTGATGCACTTCAGATTTGAATCCAAGTGGTAATAAATGGGATCTTATTCAACCCAATCGAAACACTACACTAAATTGAACCGGCTTCTCGTAAAGTCTGCATTTGCTCGCTGCTATAGCCAAGCACTGATTCAAGTACATCTTGCGTATGTTCCCCCCCCCAACAACGGCGGCGACTTTTCCGCTTGTGACGGCGCGTGGCTAAAGCGCATTGGGCTGCCGGCTAGATTAACCTGTCCCGCCGTAGGGTGTTCCACCGTAACGCGTATGCCACGGTGTAACAGCTGATGGTCATTAAACACTTGCTCTATGGAGTTAATTGGGTCGCACGGCACTGCGAAGACACCGTATCGAGATGGGACAACGCACGTCATGTTCGAAGCATTGGACTTTATTGCGAAGTTGGCCGCTCTGGTGCCTTACCCCGAGTGAATCTCACGCGTATCGATTCGGAACATCCGTGTTCCTCACCTTGGAGGCAACCTTCGGTTGTCCAAATTCTATCCAGATGAATTTGTCACGGTGTGTTAGCGCCAAACAGCAAGCATCTAATCAATGTGACACCTGCGAAACGTCACAAGGTAGGCAATAGCAAGCAGGACTTGAAGAGCAAGAAGAACGCAGAGCCGCCGCAAGCAAGCCCTTTTCTAGAAAGAATCACGGGTTAATGTGACCATAAATGCTGCTCAAGGAAGAGGTTTGCATGGTGCCCTGCGGGCTGAAGCGACATCTATAGCGAGGGATATCAGATTTACGGGTGATTTATGATCAATGTGCGAGCTTATAACGTATTTAAAGAAACCGGCGGCCGCCTCAACCGCGATAAGCGATTGCCAGCGGTCCGTTGTTGATAATAGATTGGGCGCAAAAGGGGCGTTAATTCCGCTTACACTCTTAATTGTGCACAACCGGCTATTGCCCAGCTTCACGACGCAGAATTTCGTTTTCTTGGTGCGTAGGCAGTTCGTCCAGGAATTAATCACAGATTTCCTGTTAACCTATGGCAATATTGAATCGTGCCCTCCCGTGATCAGTTTTTCACTTTTTGCAGGTAAATTCGGATTGCAAAAAATCGAGAACGAATTGATTAGCAAGCTCTGAACGCTTTAACTCATTCGCTGCAAATCGGTTAAGTTGTGCGACAAATTCACTTATCGTAAAGTCCGGCTTCACGCAATACCCCGCTGTGCGATTCATTCCGTACCTCGGATCAATTTTACCCAGTCGCGTGCTCTCGGCGCGCTCGATGAATTTTGACCGCTTCGTCTCGATATCGGTAACATCTACCGTACGCATGGCGTATGCGCCGCCCATGTATCCCTGTAAATAGCTGCGACAGCGAGCCGTATCAAGCGAGGCCGGATTTCGTTCGTGGTCTCCACATTGTTTCAGTAATTCAGCAGTGGCTAGTGGTTCGACCGCGTTTACGTTTGACAGAAAGGTAGCAAAACCCAGAAAAACTATATAGTGAAAACATTTCATAATGATTTCTCTCTTGTTGACATGCGTAATATAAGATAGCCGACAACGGCGCTTAAACCGGAGCCGAACAGGATACCCAACCTGTCGATGCGCGCATAACCCGAACCGCCTTCGGCAAATGCCAGGCCACCGACGAACAAACTCATGGTAAATCCAACGCCACACAGTACTGAGACCCCAAACAGGTGCATCCAGGTGACATCTTTTGGCAAGCGCGCCCGGCCCGCCAGGACCACCATACCAACACAAAACATGACGCCGATCGGTTTGCCGATAAACAAGCCGAGCGTGATGCCGAGCGGTACCGGGTCGAGCATGCTCGTAAGTTTTAAACCTTCAAACGACACGCCTGCATTGACGAGCGCAAACATTGGCAGAATACAGAAAGCAATCCAGGGATGTAGGTCTTCTATCATGGACTTGGCCGGAGACGCGGAATGCCCTTCTGAAGTTTTCGTCGAAATGAAGAAAGCGGTAAAGACACCCGCCAGCGTGGCGTGAACACCCGATTTCAGAACACAGACCCAAAGTATGGCTCCGAGCATAATAAACGGAAATGAGCTACGGACACCTAACATCTTTAGCGTAATCATTAGGGCAATGACAAAAGCCGCTGCTGCAAGCGAGGCAATAGAAAGACCCGAGGTGTAAAACAGGGCGATAATTACAATTGCAACCAGGTCATCGAGAATTGCCAGCGTCATAAGAAAAACTTTGAGCGCCGCCGGGACCCGCGAACCGACAGCGGCCAGTACACCAAGCGCGAACGCGATGTCCGTCGCGGTCGGTACGGCCCAGCCTTTCAGGTCTGCGGGATCTTGCCAGTTCAGCATCGCATAAATCACTGCCGGGACAACCACACCCCCCAATGCCCCTGCCATAGGCAACACGAGTTGCGATCGGTCGGACAGATGACCATGCAGGAGTTCGTATTTGATCTCCAAACCTACCACGAAAAAGAATATTGCCATCCAGCCATCGTTTACCCACAGAAATAATGGCTTCGAGATGCCGAGCGCGCCTACCTGTACCTGCCCCTGGATGTTAAGAAAGGCTACATACAGCGACGAAAAATCTGAATTTTTAACCGTCATAGCGAGTATGGTCGCGCCGATTAGCATTAGCCCCGCAGAGCTTTCGAGGCGTATGAAACGCATGATGCCGCGGCTAAATCGGTCGATAGATGTTATATCATCTGTCATCTTTCTAGTTCACCACAATTCGGAGCTACCATCACACAAAGATAGTGACCATGAGCAGGAAGAACAAGCATTATTTAATGGTCGAAAAGCGAAAAGAAGGGTCAAAGGGTCGGTTGTTTGATTTATGACCCAACCGGAATACCGAGATTGTATGAATTAAAAAAATTTGTGGAATTAATTCGGCTCATCCGACAGTACTTCACATTTTTATTAGTGAGAGATACCCAAATCGAAATTTCAAACTATCGCGTTTCGACATGCGCCTTAACCAGATTATTTTCCACATCGACATAGCCGTAGGGCTCCGACGATTTTAACATTTGCGCAAAGGCATCGAGCCAGACATAGAGAATCTGAAATGTGGCCGTCGGAACGGTGAAGAAATCTATCCCAGCGACACAATCGGCATGATTTTCGAGAAATGTTCTCCCGGTCTGCGATGGCGGTTCTTGCTGACGAACCATATACTTTAGTACCGTCACTTGAGAAATAGCAATGTCGAGCTTGAGCAACTCCCCGAGGATTCGAAGTGCTCCCCAACCGACATTCGCTGACTGCATTTGTCGGATGAGCTTGCGTACTTCTTTATCAACGGACGGTGGACCCGCGTGCTGGCGACGACTATTCCGGGGTCCAGTTGGGTCGAAAACCTTCTCGATGCCAGCGCACGACAGTATCGGGGTGCAATGTATGCCACATCGCCCGCCATCCGTCGACATATTTCGAGAACAGGATCCAAAACAAACGGTCGACAGGCGATACCCGCGGGCACTTCACCGAAGGTGTGAGCATTGCGAGCTGCTGGCGTAATGCCAGATTCTCCAGTGTGTTTTGACGGCGTGACTTGAACAAAGACCGACCCGTTTTGAGTACTGCAGACAATCGGCTAAGCATGCTGGCCATGCTTAAGCAACTACCTGGGAATGTCATTGGTTTCAAGCCGATCTGATATGCAGAAGGCACAGGTTCCCAGGTAGTCCTCCAGCAGGCAGAGTTGCGCGCTAACGGTTTGCGGCGTCAGGTTCGGCCCTTCGCACGCACGGGCAACACCACCCTCGGTGGCCACCGCCCATAAGTAGCGCAGATGCTTATAGATAATCATAATGTTTGAATCACTTCGTATTTTACGAATAGTATACTAATTATAATCGAATATTGTTGTCTGTAAAAATCAGCTAGTCTATTTGCTGTTGGATATGTCAGAGAGTATATTTCGTGAAAAACTCAGTCACTATGGCTGCACGCCGGCCTCAAACAGCCACTCTAGATTGAACCGGCTTCTCGTAAAGTCTGTAGTTGCTCGCTGCTATAGCCAAGCACTGTTTCTAGTACATCTTGCGGTAACCGCTCAAACCAAGGAGTTATTGACTTGCCAAGGCCAGGTCTGATCGCAGCGGATTCTCGGCGAACTTTTCCTTCCACACGCGCGGCGTAAGGTCGATGACCAGACTTGCCGGATGATCGCTGATGCGCTGCAACACGTCGACCAGATAGGTATAGGGATCCACGCCCTGCAGTGTGCAGGTCACCAACAGACTTTGAATGAGGGCCACCTGCTCGGCACCGAGTTCGATCCAGCAAAACAGCCATGATCTGCGCCCCATAGCAATAGGGCGTATGCCGCGCTCCAGATGATTGGTATCGATGGGCACGTCCCGGTCAGCTAAAAACACCTGCAAGCTGACCCGCCGTGCCATCGCGTATTGCAGCGCCTTGCTCAGCGGATTGCTCGGCAGCAGATCAGCGCGGTGGCATTGATCATCACACCAGCGCCAGAACGTCTGCACGAGGGGTTCGCTGCGACGCGTGCGATACCGGAGTTTGTTGTCGTCCGTCAGGCTTTTGGTGCGGATTACCTTTTCCTGCCGATACAGTGCAGCAATCAATGCCAGCGCCTCCGTTGCCGCAGCAGGCTCGGCGTCTTTCGCCCGTTCAAAATAGCGGCGGCAATGGCTCCAGCATTCGGCGTGCGTCACCGCCTCATGCTGTTCGGCGTAGCGGGCATAGGCATCATAGCCGTCGCTCAGCAACGTGCCGGTAAAGTCATCACCCAGAAACCGTTGCACATGGCTGTGAGCTCGTGACGGCGCGTAATGGAAGACGATCTCGTGGCTGTCGCCGTAGAGTGGCCAGAAGTACGCCGTGCGAAGCTTGCCCTGTGACTGGCGCCCGGCCTTGATCGCGGTTTATTCGTCTCATCCCTGAGACTCACCCCTTCGGGGCCAGCGGACGCTGTTCAAATGCGCTCCCGGCGCATTTGTCGTCCATCGCCAGCACCCGGCTCAGCAGGATATGCTGCCATTGGGCATCCACGATAGACCGCAGTAACTCAATCGCCCGCCCACACCACTGCGTCAGGCTGGCCCGCGCCACGCGAATACCACTCTGTGTCAGGCGTTGGTGTTGCCGATACAACGGCAAGTGGTAAAGAAACTTGTCGATCAGCAATCCGACCAGAAAACTGACATCCACCACACTGTTCTCCAGTACGTTGGCCGGTGCCGGCGTGTTCACAATGACGCCCGTGTCACGCCGCTTGACCACCGGGCGCACGTATTTGAGAATCACATAACTGCCGGGCCGTTGGGCCAGACGATGGGTCACCTTCTCGCTGATGATCTCGCGCTGATCTTCGGGAATATCGTCGATGTCGGGTGCCGACACCGTGATCACTTCCACCGGGACGGTGTCGTCGAACCGCAGTCCGCGATCATTCACCGCGTCATCGCGCTGTTTTTTAAGCCGCTGGTAGTTGACGGTCTCGAGAGGGGGAGCGGGTGTAACAGGTAAGGGAGCGCCCGGGGCCGCCAGCAGATTGCCCTGGTGGCTGGTATCAATCAGCTGTTGTTTCTCGGAGGTGGTGCCAAAGAGTTGGCGTTTGAACCAATCGAGCTGACGGGTGAGCGCATCGACCTGCGCACTTAATTGTGCGTTACGTTCGGTCAATTCCTCGATGCGCGCAGCCGTCGGCAAGCTGTTTTATCTCTTCGATTTAGCAGCCGGCAGTGTAACAAAAGAGGGCGTGTTATGCCGCTATTTTATAGCGTTCTCGCTGTCTTTTTATCTCCATATCGACCCCCTCGATCAGCGCCAGAAACTCGGTTTGGCACAACAGGCGTTTACTCTCGTCAAGCCGACCCAGGCGAGCAAATTGGCCCTGCTCCAGACGTTTGCTCCAGAGACAATACCCGCCCTCCTCATACGCCAGCAAATTGATTTGGGTGCGGCGGCGATTGACAAAAGCAAACCATTGGCCGCTTGTGGGGTCTTCGCCAAGGTGGTGCTTTACCATCACCGACAAGCCGTCGTATGATCGACGCATATCCGTGGGCTGGGTGCACAGCCAAATACGCCGTCCTGGCGACACGCTTAACATAATAGCGTTCGCAGGCGCAGAAACATCGCTTGACCAAGCTGAAGCTCGACATCCCATACCGGCGGCGGCACCGCATCTGCCGTGGGACTATCTGTCACCTCGACGAACAGATCCGAGGTGGGCACACCAGCATGCCCGGTAGCATCAATCTTCAAGCGCTGGCGCCAGCGAGAGAATGTGCTGTAGGCCAAGCTTATAGAATCACAGAATGCATGCTGTGGCAGGCCGCTTTGCACGTACTGGTCCATTATGGCTTGCCATTGCTTGGGGCTGCGACGGGCTTGATTTGGTGTTGTACTGGAAGTCTTTATGCGCTTGCTCTCACAATGATGTTGCAAAAGGAGAAACAAGAATATCGGATAGAAAATATTTGGGAAGGACGCCTTAGTTTGAGCGGTTACCACGTTATCGCCATTGGCAATGCGATATCAATTCCACTCGCTCGGCCCAGAGGGTTGATGAAACCTACACCTGGTGGTACGGCCAGCTCGGTTTGCGGGGCATGTATCAATGCGCGGCACGTCGTACGTGGCCGGCGGACGTGAAACTGATACGTCCATTCGCTGAGGAAATCGACATCGATTTTCGCAATGAAATTGA
>JBBKXJ010000319.1:0-25869 GCA_037969395.1 Pseudomonadales bacterium | reverse complement strand
ATTTCCACCAGCTCGAGCAGCTCTTCGTCATCGACCATGTCGGCCTTGTTCATAAACACGACGATATACGGTACGCCAACCTGGCGTGACAGCAGAATGTGCTCACGGGTTTGTGGCATCGGGCCATCAGCCGCGCTCACTACCAGAATAGCGCCGTCCATTTGCGCTGCACCGGTAATCATGTTTTTTACGTAGTCGGCGTGCCCTGGGCAGTCAACGTGCGCGTAGTGACGCGCCGGTGATTCGTACTCAACGTGTGAGGTCGCAATCGTGATGCCACGCTCGCGTTCTTCCGGTGCATTGTCAATGCCGTCAAAGGCGACCGCCTCACCGCCATATATCTCGGAACACACGCGCGTCAGCGCAGCGGTCAGCGTCGTTTTACCATGGTCTACGTGACCGATAGTGCCCACATTGATATGCGGCTTGGTGCGTTCGAACTTTGCCTTTGACATGTACCCGTCTCCTCAGCAGTACCAGTAAACGCTAAAACGTTTAGCTATTTAATGGTTGTAGTTGGTCATTGTTTCAGTTGACTATTTCAGTTGTAAGTGGAGCTCATAACCGGATTCGAACCGGTGACCTCTTCCTTACCAAGGAAGTGCTCTACCGACTGAGCTATATGAGCAAAGCATGTCTAATCAATCGGTCGCAAAAGGTCAGCCTGTGAAGTGTTGGAGCGGGTAGCGGGAATCGAACCCGCATCTTCAGCTTGGAAGGCTGAGGTTCTACCATTGTACCATACCCGCTTATCCCACTCGCCCGCGCAAGCCGTACTCTTTTCAACCAACTCCTGGCTTTAATGGTGGAGGGAGGTGGATTCGAACCACCGAAGCTTGCGCGTCAGATTTACAGTCTGATCCCTTTGGCCACTCGGGAATCCCTCCTAAAAAAGAGGGCGGTATTTTGCGTACGAGCCGGTCGGATGTCAATGTATTTATTGAAAAAAGCCTGAGGCAGACAGCCCGCCGATTAATGCGCGATTAATAAGCGAGAAAACTATTACACTTACGCTCTAAAATTCATCGACCAGCGCAAGCGAAATATCGATATTTAACTCATTCGCAACGGCCTCCAACTGCTCGCTTAATTTGTCGAGATTTAGCTCAGCGGGGACGTGCGCATCTGCCGTGGCCTCAAACAAGGGCTCACCGGAAAGCGGAGCATTGCTCACATCGCTGCGCAATTCGGTTACGTTGACCTGATGCTGCGCCAGTGCCTGTGATATCTCGTGCACAATGCCTGGCCTATCCTGGCCGACAATCGTGATACTCAACGCCTGCGGTTTTTCTACTGCCGCCTGCGCTATATTGAATTTTTCAACCGCGATTGTAAAACCTTGCTGCTCCAGCGCTTGCAATGCCTGCGTTAAAGCGTCGAGCTTAGTGTCGGGAATCTGAATTCTGACGATGCCAACGAACTTACCCGCAAGGCAGCTCATGCGACTCTCCAGCCAATTGCCGTCGTGGGTTACGACCGCGTGCGACAAGAGTTTTACCCGGCCTGGTTCATCATCTACGGTAAAGGTCAACACAATCGAAGAGTTCACACTCATGCTCCCGGCGCGATGCTGCGCTTACTTGTTTATTAAATGCACGACATGCATGACTTATTCATATTGACTCAGCGGCGGACAGGAACACTGCAAATTACGGTCGCCATACACATTGTCTATCCGACCAACCGGCGACCAGTACTTCTCTGTGCGCAACGAGTCTAACGGATACGCTGCCGTGGCCCGCGAGTAGCCATGCGGCCAATCGTCTGCACAAACGCTGGCAACGGTGTGCGGCGCATTCTTCAACGGGTTGTCTTCCTGTGCCAGCTCGCCACTTTCGACCGCAGCGATTTCCTGTCGAATGCAAATCATCGCATCGCAAAAACGATCCAGCTCAGTTTTAGATTCGCTTTCGGTTGGCTCGATCATGAATGTGCCCGCCACCGGGAACGACATGGTCGGCGCATGAAAGCCGAAATCGACCAGCCGTTTCGCCACATCTTCCACACTAATACCGGAGCTGTCTTTCAGGCCGCGCAGATCAACGATGCATTCGTGAGCAACCAGCGTGTTGGCCCCAGTGTAGAGAATGGGATAGTGCGCTGCCAGCCGCTTCGCTACGTAGTTGGCATTTAGAATGGCCACTTCGGTAGCTTGCTTGAGGCCGTCGCGGCCCATCAGTTTTATATAGCTCCAGCTGATCGGTAAAATGCCGGCACTACCCCAGGCTGCAGCCGCTACCGGGCCTACAGTCGCGTCAGGCCCTGTAGTCGCATGACCGGGTAGAAACGGTGCCAGATGCTGGCCCACGCCAATAGGGCCGACACCGGGGCCACCACCGCCGTGTGGAATACAAAACGTTTTATGTAGATTCAAGTGCGACACGTCGGCGCCGAATTGCCCCGGCTCGCACAGGCCGACCATGGCATTCAAGTTGGCACCGTCGAGATACACTTGCCCGCCGTGCTCGTGAATGATCTGGCACACCTCGGTGATTTGCTCTTCGAATACGCCGTGAGTGGACGGATAAGTCACCATAATAGCCGCGAGATGACTGCTGTGCTGTGCAGCCTTGGCGCGCAGGTCTGCAACGTCGACATTACCGCTGGCGTCGGTTTTAACCACAACCACTTGCATGCCGCACATCTGCGCAGATGCGGGGTTGGTGCCGTGCGCCGAGCCCGGGATAAGGCACACGCGCCGGTGTTCGTCCCCACGGCTGGTGTGATAGGCGCTAATCGCCAACAGGCCAGCGTATTCGCCTTGCGAGCCGGCGTTAGGTTGCAACGACACCGCAGCGTAGCCAGTGCAGGCGCACAGCATTTGCTCCAGCTCGGCTATCATTTGCGCATAGCCTCGTGCCTGATCGGCCGGCACGAAGGGGTGAATAGCGCTGAATTCCGGCCAGCTGATCGGCACCATTTCGGCGGCCGCATTGAGTTTCATGGTACATGAGCCCAGCGGAATCATCGCTCTATCCAGCGCAATATCCTTGTCTGCAAGGCGGCGTAGATAACGCATCATTTCGGTTTCGGAATGATGCGTGTTAAATACCGGGTGGCTCAGCACCGCATCGGCGCGCAGTAGCTGCGCAGGCAGACCGTTGACGCGCTGCGCCGCCATCTGCGCGAAGTCCGGCTGTTGATCGGCGGCGAAGATGCGCCACAGCGTTTGCACGTCGTGTTCGGTCACAGTTTCGTCCAGCGAAATGCCGACGTGCCGGGCGTCAATCTCGCGCAAATTAATCTGTTGCTCGCGCGCCGCTGCATGGATTGCCGCGGTGCGATCACCGGTGGCAATCGTCAGCGTGTCGAAAAAGGTCGCATTGTCACGACTGTAGCCGAGATGCTCAAGTCCGGCTGCCAATGCGCCGGTCATAATTTGCACTCGTTGGGCGATGCGTCGCAAGCCCGCCGGACCGTGATAAACCGCATACATGCCGGCGATCACTGCCAATAAAACCTGGGCAGTACAGATATTGCTGGTCGCCTTTTCCCGCCGAATATGTTGCTCGCGTGTTTGTAGCGCCAAACGATACGCCTGATTACCGTGCGTATCGACAGAAACGCCAACCAGGCGGCCAGGCAGGCCGCGCTTAAAAGCTTCTTTGGTCGCCATATACGCAGCGTGCGGCCCACCAAAGCCAAGCGGCACACCAAAGCGCTGGGTAGAGCCGATAGCAACATCAGCACCCCACTGCGCCGGGGCCTGCAGTAACAGCAGCGCAAGAATATCGGCGGCCACAGTGACCAGCGCTTGTTGCGCGTGTGCCAGCTCAATAACCTCGGCATAGTCGCGCACTGCACCGCTGGCGCCAGGGTATTGCAGTAGCACGCCGAAGTAGTTGTGATGCGCTAATTCAGTCAGTGGATCGCCGATTTCAATAGTGATTCCCACCGGTGCGGCGCGCGTCTTCAGCACGGCAATGGTTTGCGGCAGGCAGTCGTGATCCACAAAGAACACATCACCTTTTGATTTTGCCATGCGCTTGCTGAGGCTCATGGCTTCGGCGGCAGCGGTGGCCTCATCCAGTAATGACGCATTTGCCAGATCCATACCGGTGAGATCGGTCACCATGGTTTGAAAATTGAGCAGCGCTTCCAGACGACCCTGGGAAATCTCCGGTTGATAGGGCGTGTACGCCGTGTACCACGCTGGATTTTCCAGCAGATTACGCAGAATGACATTCGGCGTGTGGCAGTTGTAATAGCCCTGGCCAATCAGCGACTTGTAGACAACATTCTGTTCAGCAATGTGGCGCAACTCGTTCAGTGCCTGCGGCTCGCTGCGACTCTCATCTAGCGCCAACGGGTGCTTAATGCGGATGGACGCAGGTACAACCGCCGCCGTCAGTGCAGCCAACGATTCGAAACCCAGCAACGCCAGCATCTCCTGCTGCTCGTCAGCGTCGGGGCCGATATGGCGTTGGATAAATTCTCGGTTGGTACTCAACTCGGTCAGGATTTGTGTCTCTTGTGTCATGCAGTTTCCAATAGGTTTTCGCAGCAGCTTTTTAGACTTGCTGCTTACACTCTTAATAAGTCAGGCCGAAACGCTTGACGCAATAGTTTACTGATTGATGAGTCAGCCGCGACATCAACCTCGATAATAGTGACGCGGTACAAACGGCATTTTTGCGACCGTCAATGGCAATTGCCGGCCTCGCACTAAAGCCTTTAACTCGGTGCCTGCTGTTGCTACGTGGATATCAACATAACCCATAGCCACCGGCGCTGCCAGCGTTGGCCCGAAGCCGCCGCTGGTGACTGTGCCTACACTGTTGCCGTTGGCGTCGACCAATTCTGCTCCCTCTCGTACCGGGGCACGCCCCTTGGCTAACAGCCCTACTCTCTTGCGCTGAACACCCTCGTCTATTTGCTGCTCAATGACGTTTGCGCCCAGGTAGCCGCCGGCTTTCGAGCCACCGGGGCGGCGTGATTTACTAATAGACCACAGCAGGCCGGCTTCGATCGGCGTAGTTTCGGCGCCGAGATCGTGGCCGTATAAACATAAGCCGGCTTCCAGCCGCAGTGAATCGCGCGCACCAAGGCCAATGGCCTCGACCTGGTCATAAGCTAGCAGGCGCCTGGCAAGCGCCTCGGCGTGGGTGGCGGGCACCGAAATCTCGAAGCCATCTTCACCTGTGTAGCCGGAGCGGGTCAGGTAACATTCAACACCGTCGATATCTATTCGACAGCAGCTCATAAAAACAAGGTCGTTGACTGCGGGCGCGATCTCCGCCATGACGTCTTTAGCCGCCGGCCCCTGCAATGCCAGCAAGGCGCGGTCGGCTAGCTCGGTAACTGCTGCTGCGCCAACGCGTTCTCGCAAATGTGTCAGATCCTGTTGCTTACAGGCCGCGTTGAAGACCAGAAACAGTTCGTCATTATCCCAACGGGTGATAATCAGATCATCGAGTATGCCGCCGGCCTCGTTGGTGAACAAAGCGTAGGTTTGCTGGTTCATTGCCAGCGCTGCCACGTCCACCGGTACGATGCCTTCCAGTGCGTGGATCACGTCGTCGCCCGCAAGCACCGCTTGCCCCATATGCGAAACATCAAACAAACCCGCCTGCGCACGCGTGTGCAAATGCTCCTGCATGATTCCCGCCGGATACTGCACCGGCATGCTGTAGCCTGCGAACGGCACCATCTTCGCACCTAACTCTTTATGCAGGCCGTGCAGCGGGGTTTGCAGCAAATCAGTTGGCTGGTCATCGCTCATGTCAGTGTCCTGTCTGGTCCGACAAAAGATGTTACCTTATCGTGCAAGGGGAAAGAAGTTCGAAGGCATTGTTTCGAATAAACAGCACAATGGTAAATTGAGATGAGTGCAGCGCGCAAAAGTATTATTCTTATTGGCATGCCGGGGGCCGGCAAAAGCACCATAGGCGTATTGTTAGCCAAACAGATGGGGCTTGGCTTTAGCGACACCGACGTTGCCATTCAGGTCAGAGAAGCAAAAACCCTGCAGCAAATTCTGGATGAAAGCGACTACCTGAAACTGCGCGGTATTGAGGAGGATGTGCTGCTAACGACGGATATCGATTCTAAAGTTATTGCCACCGGCGGCAGCGCCGTCTACAGCGAAGCCGGTATGCAGCGATTGCGCGAGTCGGGCTGCACCGTGTTTCTGGACGTGCCACTTGAGGTCCTGACGCAACGTATTCATAACTACGAACAACGCGGCATCGCCCGGCGACCCGAGCAGAGTTTTGCGGAATTGTTTAGCGAGCGGCGCGCACTTTATAGCAAATTTGCCGATATCCACATACCGTGCGCGAACCTGACGACGCAAGCAGTGGTTGATGCAATTGCCGCGCAACTGGAGAAAAATAAGTCATGCAACTAAATTTCAAAAAAGCCGGTGATGGAGAACCCATTATTTTATTGCACGGCTTGTTTGGCTCAGCAAGCAATCTCGGCGTAGTCGCAAGAGCACTGGCTGGCAATTATACGGTGTATGCGGTCGATTTACGCAACCACGGCAAGTCGCCTCATGACGCAACTATGAGCTACGCGATAATGGCCGCAGACGTACTGCAGTTAATGGATGAGCAATCACTTACCTCGGCGCATCTGCTCGGCCACTCAATGGGCGGCAAAACCGCTATGCAAATCGCACTCAACTACCCGCAGCGGGTCGGCAAGCTTGTCGTTGCCGATATTGCGCCGGTAAGCTATGAACACGCACACACCAATGTGATCAGAGGTTTGACCGCAGTGGCTGAGGCCAGCATTCAGTCGCGGCAACAGGCTGAGGAAATTCTGGCGCAATTCGAAGACGATGCCGATGTGCGCAGTTTTTTGTTAAAAAGCCTGACCCGTACACCGCAAGGCAACTACGTTTGGCAACTTAACCTTGAAGGCATCAAGGCGAATTACGACGCAGTTGCCGAGGGCATCTCCGGCACGCCGTTTATGGGCCCTGCTCTGTTTATTAAAGGGGGCAACTCAGACTATCTGTTGCCCGAATACAAGGATGCAGTGATGGCTTTATTTCCCAACGCACAGTTGAAGGTGGTTGCCAATGCCGGCCATTGGCCGCACGCAGAACAGCCACAGTTATTCAATAAGCTGGTGCTGCAGTTCCTTGAAGCCTAAACGGGTAGGCGCTGCTGACTATGATCACGCGTCCGCGCCACCAGCGATCAAAAATGCAGCAACGACTAGTAATAATGCGTATTTTTTATAAAAGAAACGGTTATAACAACGCACTCAGCTGGCTGCATTTTTACTGTGCTGAAGTAGTACAATAGCTAGTTCAGCTCAATAAGGGTACTGCTATGCAAGACCTTGTCGAGAAAGATGAAGCTCGCGCCGCCACTGGCAAGCCCAACACCGGGCAAAAGTCATTAAAAATCTGGAATTTGCTGCATCGTCTGCAAACTGATTTTTCGTTGCCGCAAGAGCTAACCATATATCACACCTGCACGGCGTGGTTAACTGCCAAAAACGTATTGGATATTGGCACCGGCAACGGCTACTACCTGTCGCAACTGGCAGCGCGCTTTCCCGAGAAGCGTTTTATCGGCATCGACTTCTCCGAAGAGTTGATCGATGTAGCGAACCAGGAATCCAACGCCGATAACGTCGAATTTTTCGTCGATCGGCTGGAAACGATTTCCGGCAATTACGACTTCGCCATGTTACGTCTGGTATTGCAACATTTGCCCAATGCGGCAACTGCCCTGCCGCGGCTGGCAGAATTTGTCGTACCTGACGGCCACTGCCTAATAATCGATGCCGTCGACAAATTACGCTATTTCGAGCCGGCGCTGCCCGAATTCATGGATTTTTTTCAGAAATTTATCGCGGCAACGCAGCACAAGGGATTGGACCGCAATGTTGTTGAGACTATTAATCCGGCGATTGCCGCGAGCCCCCACTGGCAGCTGGAACGGGAGTGGACTTTGACAATCCCCTCTACCTGGCCGCAGAACATGGAAAAATTCAAGGCAACTTATCTCAATGTGCTTGACCTGACTGAGCAGGAAAACATGGTTGATTGCGATTTTGCCGCCGTCAAAGACGCCTGGAACGATTGGGCCAAAAATCCCAGCGCCTATGCCCAGGTTGGCCTCAAAGTGTTACTGCTAAAAAGACTTTAGCGCACCTCTGACTTGAACTGCTAACGCAGCCGATAACGTCTGATATCTTCCTGCACACTGCTAAACTGCCTCGGCCACGGCTTCAATTCGCGCAGCGTCGAGGGTAGCTCGGCCAATCCATCCCTCGCCTGTTCAACGCTTTCATAACTGCCAGTGACAGCAACGAACCAGGGGCGGCCTTCCAGCTCTTCCTCAAAAACCAGAATCTCGACATTCTTATTATCTTTGATGAAATCGCGCATACCTATTTTTGACGAGCTACCGAGTAGTTGCAGTGTATAGCTGCCCTCGGGCGATTTAAGGAGATACATCTCATCCCTGGGCAGCGCTGCTCTGGCCTTATCAAGGTATCTTTGGTCTACTTTTACAACCGTGAGTTTTACCTTGGCCGCCTCGCTTGCAGGCTGCGGCTCGCTTGACTCATTTTCCGCATCGGCCGCAGCTGTTGGCAATGGCGATTCTTTAGCGGTCGTACCGGCAGATTGTGCCTCACCAGACTGCGGTGCCAGCGGCAGCGGCAGTGCGGTCGCTGCCAGCGTGATAGCCGAACCGGCAACAGGCTTGCCGGCAGCTGGCGCCATAGCCAGGGCCTGGTCTATCCATTGCTGACCCGCTTTGAAAACTTCCGCAGCTGGTTCTCGCTTCGGCTTGGGCTCTGTTTTCGGGCCGGGCTCTGTTTTCGGGCCGGGCACTATTTTCGGTTCGGGCCTGGTTGTTGCCGGCGCGCTGGCAATTGCTGCTTTAGCCGGCTCGTTTGCCGAGCCGCCGCTAAACAGCCACGCCCCTCCCAGAAACAGCAACAGGCCGGCAACCGCTGCTAGCGGCTGCCACGGCAACTGTAGCTGCGGCAGCGGCAGCTTTGGCAACTTGACCTTCGGCAATTTTATTGTCGGCAACCTGAACTGCGGAATTTTTAGCGCTGGCAGCAGCGCAGCGCGATTTGCCTTTGGCATCGATACTTGCGGCTGCAACGCGGCTCGCAGCTTTATTTGTGCGAGTTCGTTAACCCGGCGCGGAATACCTCCGCTGCGCCGTAGCAGATCGTCGACATCGGCAGCGGTAAAGAGAAAGTTGCGATCGCCGCCCACCAGGTCGAAGCGATAGCGCAAATACGACTCCAGTGTAAACGTGTCGAAGGGCGTAATCTCGCATTGTTGTATCTGCTGATTTTGCAACTCAGCGCGCAGTACGCCGTTGCTGTCGGTGGCGGCAAACAGCAATACGCTGATGTAGTTATCCGGATAGGTCGCCATCACCAGTAAACTTGCCAGCGTGAACTCGGGTAATTGATCGGCGTCGTCGACCAGTATGACCAGCTTGTTCTGAATATTTTCGCTTGCTTGCAGGTGCTCTTTGATCTGCACCTCTATTTCCGCCGGCTCAATTTCGTCAGCCTGTAATTTAAAGGCATGGCCAAGTTGGGCAAGCACTTGTTGCGGCATTGTCATACGACCAGCCTGCAGTGACACAACCACAATCTGCTCATCGTCTTCGAGGTGTTCTTCCAGTGCTTGCCGCAGTTTTGTTTTGCCAATGCCTTGCGGTCCGAAAAACACAACGGCCTGGGTTGCACAGCACGCCAGCTGCAAGGCTTTTGTTAACAACTCTTCCCTTTCTTCACCCCAAAAGAAACGGCCCTCGACGCTGTCATCGTCAAACGGATCATTTTCCATACCGTAGGCACGCCAGTATTCCAATTGTTTTTGAATAGCGCTCAATTTAAATTCGGATTCGGACATAACTTAAAGATCACTACTTTCTTATAGGTCGCCACGTGCACCGGTCGCCATTTTTACAGCAGCCAATTATTACTGCCGTTTGCCGCGAGAAAGAACCGCTGCAATAATTCTAACAGCACTGGTCGCCGGCAACCATATCGCATTGTACCGCTGCACACGTATCAATTTGTAAAGTCTTTGCATGACGCGAACTGGTGCACAGCAGCGCCCTGATCTGACTCGCCGATAAAAGACGGTGACCCGCATCAAAGCACCGCAATCGAACTGAGGATCAATCGCACTCCCAGCCCGAGTGACACCAGAAATACAGACGCACCGAGTACGTTAGCGATGGTGCCGTTAACATGCTTGCCGAGAATGGCACGCTGGTTCATCGTATAGAGGAGGAAGGCAACAATGACGGGTAATAACAACCCGTTGGCAAACTGCGCACTTAGAATAATCGTCAGCGGTTTGATACCGCTAATTGCAAACAAGGTACCAACGCCCAACACACTCAACGCGATCAGGCGGAAGTGCACACTTTTCGCAGCAGAGTTGGATGGAAATATTTCAGTCACCGCATAGGCGGTCGCCATCGGTGCGGTGAGAGCGCTGCTCAAACCGGCGGCCAACATACCCGCACCAAGCAAGTAGCGAGACAGCGGGCCAAACAGCGGCTGCAGCTGCACAGCCATATCTGCAACGCTGTCTGCAGCCAGGCCGTGCGCAAACAGCCCGGCGGAGGCCGTCGACACAATAAGGATTGCAACCAGACCGCCGAGGCCGATAGAAATAATCGAATCGGCTCGTGCCGCAGCAAGGTCGCCACTGCCTTGCCAGCGCTGTTTGGCCGCCGAGGCGTGCAAAAAGAGATTGTAGGGCACTACCGTGGTGCCGATCAGCGCCACTATCATCAACAGGCTGCCGTCGGGAATACGCGGCGTAAATAATCCCCGCGCCATCTCTAACAGGTCCGGTTGACTGACTGCGAACGTGCCAACGAAAGACACGCCCATAAACAACACCAGACCAATTAATAACTTTTCGACCTGCCGGTAGCTGCCACGCCACAGAACTGCACCGGCTACGCTGGATATGCACAACACAGTGATGTTAAATGCGCGCCTGGAGGGACTACCGGTAATGGCTTCGATACCCAGCGCCGCCCCTGACAAATTACCGGCCTCATAGGCAGCATTGCCGGCGTACAGAGCAATAACAATAAGTATGAAAACTGGCCACTTCCAAATCGAGGTGACCAGGCTTCTGCGTAGCGCTTCCCCCAGCCCCTGTTGCGCTATGGTGCCAAGCCGGCCCGCCATCTCCTGAAACACAATGGTCGCCGTGGTAGCGAACAGCAAAGCCCAGAGTAAGGCGTAGCCAAAATTCGCCCCTGCCAGCGTACACACTGTCACCGTACCTGGCCCGATAAAAGCAGCGGCAACAAGTGCGCCCGGGCCGAGGTCGCGAAGTATGCGCACTGAAATCATAACGGCGGCAGCCTGAGTCCGGTTATTGTTAACTGCTGAATCAAGGTTGCCCGACTACAGCGCAAAGACTTGAACCGTAACCGATATACCACAGCGACGCCAGCGCTGCCGCCCGCTGAGCGTTCGCAGTCTGCGTCAACGCGGGCTTGTAGCAGAGCGCTTACTGGCGCTTCGTACACGCACCAGTAACAAATTTGCAGCAGACCACACAACGACAGTGATTTTGACCTACTCGCTAATCGCCGCCTGTCGTTCTCCGCAAATTCAACTATATTTTAGTAACAGTCTTATTCCAGTATGAGAGCAACAAAGATGAAATCTACAAAAGAATGTTATATCGGCGTAGTACTAACAGGCGTGCTCAGCGCTTGTAGTGGCGGCGGTGGCGGTAGTGACGACAATTCAGCGGCCGCACCAGCGCCCGCGGCGAGCGCCGTGGTAATTACACCCGCAAATGCGTCGAAAGTTTCGGCGGTGACGTATGACTCGGTAGTCGACAGCAAGTTTTTGGTGGATGTCGGAGTGGATACAAACTTAATCACCGCTGCCGTTGTCACCAGCGAAAGCGCAAGTTTCAATTTTTTTACATTCACGCGCCAGCAGCTTTCCAGACTGGCTGAATTACACGGTCAGCTTGCGGCCAACATGGTAGTAGCCCCGGTGATTCCCCCCACTACGTCATCATGCCAGCTTGAAGGTTCGTTCGTATTTTCCGGTGAACAGGCAGATCTAGAAACAGTAAGCGCAGGCGACACTATCACTTTCGATTTCAATGGATGCAAAGATAGCGACTTCGTTTTCGACGGCAAATATACGATGCAGATTAACAGTTTGGCTACCGACTCTGGCGGCGCTATTGTCGGTTTCAACACTACACTCACTCTGGAAAATTTTTCAGCCACCGTGGCCGGCGGCACGCTAACCGGCGATGGCGATGTAACGCTCGCCATTCCTGACGTGGCGGCGAATGAGGTCGAATACACCCTGACGGGGAATTCACTGACGATAGCGCCAGGCGACAAAACAATCACTCTGCGCGACTTCAGAATCGTAGAGACTTATGACGTTAGCAGCGACTCCGTTTCAACAGAAAGCAGTGGAACTCTGGAAAGCACTGCTCTCGGTGGGTTTGTAACTTACGAAACGACAGTGCCGTTTGTAGGTACGGGTTTTGAACTTCCGTATGAAGGCACGGTATTGATCAGTGGCGCTAACGGTTCTGCCACCCGGATGACTGCACTCGACCCCATCAACGTTCGACTGGAAACCGACAGCGACGGCGATGGCACTTTCGAGAGTTCCGTAGACACTACCTGGGCCGAGCTGTAGCTGCTAAAACTGGCAGCTTATGTCTTACGCTATTTCGGGGGCCACTGCGCCCCCTTTTTATTGGCGCCGCAGTTGCGTATGCGCCACCGCCCTTGCCGCCATGATATTGCTGCACACGCCGCCCGCCTACAGCGATGACGTTACCTCCAGGCACACACTGCAAATAGCTCTCGGTACCGGCGCTATGGATTTCAACTACCGGGAATTTAATGCCGGCAAACGCCTCAATCGCGAACACGGCACTTTATACGGCCTGAGCGCCAGCGCACGCAAGACCTGGGGTAAGCAGTTCGTCGAAACGGATATCGGCTGGTTTAGCAACGCGGTTGACTACGCCGGTCAAACGCAAAACGGCGCGCCGGTAAATACCACAACCGATGAAAACATAGTGAACGGCGCCGCGCTTTACGGTCGTCGATTCAAACTGGCGGGAAACTTCCAACACGCTTTGGTTGCAGGGCTTGGCTATCGCTACTGGCAGCGCGACATTCGCTCTATCGGCAGAACAGAAGGCGTTCTCGAACACTACACCTGGTGGTACGGCCAGCTTGGCTGGCGCGGCATTTACCAGCCCACGGCGCGCAGCCGCTGGTTGGCGGAAATTGGCTTACTGCGCCCGTTTGCGGCTGCAATCAATATCGAATTTCGCAATGATTTCGATAACACGTCACTCGAACTCGGCGCAGAAAACGGAGTACAGTTAAAGCTCGCTTATCAGTTCAGGCTGGCAGAACACTGGCGCTTAAACGTTGAAGGGGTCTACAGCGCATGGAACATCGGTCGCAGCAGCGAAGGTACGCTGCGCCGCAACGGGGCTGCTATCGGCAAAGTATTTGAGCCTGCCAGCGAAACCCGCAGCGCGGGTGTGACGATTAGCAGCGCGTATGCGTTCTAGCACACTATAATAAAAGCTGCCAGGATATAAGCTACGCGCGAGCACAAAATACGTTGCGGCCCGCTCCCCGCTGCTGCAAAATGTCATATTATTGACGGAGGAGCAGGTTAATGAGCAAGCTGGATTGCATCGCTATCCCATTCACGCGCACGACGCACCCATACTACGCACTACTCGCAGCTCGGAAGTTTTGGCCATTGCTAGCCATTAGCACGCTTGTGCTGTTGCTTGTCGCAAGCTGTGGCGGCGGTTCAAACTCGAACAGCAACGCGGTAGTCCCTGAAGAAGTCGTCGTTGATAATCCCGTTGATAACCCAGTTGACAACCCCGTTGCAGGTCCGGCAGAAACGCCGGCCGCCAAGATTCGCATCAACGAATTTCTTGCCTCCAGCGACGCTGACATCGCCGATGAAGACGGCGATTTTTCCGATTGGATAGAACTTTACAACACCGGCGATCAGCCAATTGACCTGAACGGTTGGTATATAACCGACGACGAGGAGGAGCTGACTCAATGGCCGCTGCCGGCAGAAACCCTGGAAGCGGGCGGGTTTTTGGTTATTTTCGCATCCGGCAAAGATCGCGGCAGCACCGCCGGCGAACAGGCACATACCAACTTCAAACTATCCAGCGACGGTGATTACCTTGCCATCGTACAGCCCGATGGCATCACAATTGCTGATGAGTACACGCCCGAATTCCCCCCTCAGACTACCGATGTCAGCTACGGCTACGTTGCGGACGATGCCGTGGGCTTCCTCGAATCGACCACTCCGGGCGCCGCAAATTCGCGTGAAGCGGTTGCCGGTGTGCAGTTCTTGAGCCCGGGTGGTGTATTTGCTGACAGCCTGGAATTGACGCTGCAGTTAGGTGCCGGGCGCCCCGGTACAATTTATTACACCATCGACGGCTCCGCACCAACAGCAGCAGCATTGCAGTACGATGGCCCTGTCACGGTCACGCAGACGACCCTGGTTCGTGCGCGCGCCTTCGATGCAGACAATGAAGATTCTGCGGGGCCGGATAGTTATGCATTTTATACGGCGCTGAATGCTTCTGCCGCGACCGTGACCTCTGAATTACCACTGGTGATTGTTGACACGCTGGGCGGCACGATCAATCGCGACGATGACGGTATCGAATCGGCTATCACGTTTATCGACCGCGCCGACGGCGTGGCTGCGGTTACTGCGCCAGCCGAATACAGCGGCGGCACGTCGATCAGAATTCGCGGCAGTTCTTCCGCTGGTTTTCCAAAAAAACAATTTAAACTCGAGCTGCATGACGCCGACGGCGATGACGTTGACGCCGATCTTTTCGGTCTGGGCAGTGAAAGCGACTGGATTCTATACGCGCCGGGACGCTACGACCGTAACATGATATCCAACCCCTTCATTCAACAGTTAGCCGGCGCGGTGGGTTTGGTCGAACTACAGTCGCAATTTGTTGAGCTATATGTAAATGAAGATGGCGGCCAGGTTGATGCCAGCGACTATCGCGGCATTTACGCTGTCGGCGAGAGCATCAAAATTAGCGAAAACCGCATCGACATCGACGAGCTCTCTGCCGGCGACGAAGAGGCCCCGGAGATAACCGGTGGCTATATTCTGGCGCTTGACCGCGTCGACCCGGAACAATACAACTTTAGGACTGCATCCGGCTTTCCCACCAATGAACTTGGGCCTATCACTGTGGTTCGACCGAAGATCGATAAACTAACAACGGCACAGCAAACCTGGGTAGAAGCCTACGTTAACGAGTTCGACACCGCCTTGAATAGCCCGGACTTCGCTGACGCGGAAGCAGGCTATCGAGCTTATATCGACGTTGACTCGTGGATAGACGCGCACCTGTTGACGTTATTTGCGAAAGATCCCGACATGAACTCTTTGAGCCACTATATGACGCTACCGCGCGGAGAAAAACTGCGTTCCGGCCCACTGTGGGACTACGATCGCGCCTTTAACTCGATCGATGCGCGCGTGCCCGACCCCGAAGTGCTGTGGTCGGCAGACCGCCCCACGCGTCCTTTTACGCTAGGCTGGTGGGATCGGCTGTTTGATGACGAGCAATTTGTTGCGCAATATCGAGCGCGTTGGCGTGCACTGCGAGAGGGCCCGCTCGCCACTGCGGCCGTGCTGGCACGCATCGATGCATTAAGTGAAGAGATTGCGCCAGCGTACCCACGCGAGGATGCGCGCTGGGGTGGTAGTCAACAGTACGGTTCGCGCTATACCGATTTTGCCGGTGAGACGGCCGCGTTTAAAGATTGGGTCACAAAGCGTTTGTCGTTTCTCGACCAGGCGCTGGAACAGCCGTTGTAAGCAAAAAAGCCGTCGCGTTAGGGTAATAGAACCCTTAATGCCTGCGCTTATTGTCAATCACAAAGCGATAACGCATTGAAGAGCGACTCGCTCAGGGCACATACAGCTCGGCAAGGTACTTGTCGATACTGCTCTTCCAGGTAAAGCGCGCCGCTGCGGCCGCACTCGCGATCTTCCGCCACTCCTGCGGCCGGCGCTGCTTTAACTGCAGTGCGGCTGAGAGGCTGTTTAGCAACTGCCCGGCCTGTTGTTGCGGGCTGTCACCAGCAAAGCAGAAACCGGTAACGCCATCTTTTACTGTGTCATTTAAACCCCCGACGCGATGCACCAGACACGGCTGGCCGGCGCGCATTGCCAGCATTTGGCCAATACCGCAGGGTTCGAACGAACTGGGCATCAGAAATAGATCACCAGAATGGTACAGCGCAGCGGCGATAGCGTCAGAGTAGCCGCGCAGAAAAATAAAGTTTTCGTAGCGGGCAGCGGTGGCAGTTAGAAACTGCTCAAGCTGCTGGTCGCCGCTGCCAAGAAACACATAGCTGCCGTTGTCACCGAGTTGTTCCAATACGGCGTGCAGCGCAATGTCTCCCGCCGGCGTTGGCTGTTGCAGCAGACGCACTTTCTGATCGGTAATACGGCCGACGCTGGTGATAAGCAGTTGTGGTTGTTTGCGCGCTGCCAATTGCGCGATGCGCTTTTCAGCGATAAAGTTGGTCGGTGTCAGCTGCGCTTGCGCGCCTATCCAGCGCCAGATTTGCTCTTTCAGTAAACTGATTAGCCGTGACTGTTGCAGGCGACTGGTCGATTGACTTGCGGCGTAATCGCAACCGTTTAATATGCCAAACAGGCGGCCACTTGCGTCCGCCTGCTGTAGATCCTGTTCCAGCCCCTCGCCGCCAAAATAGCCCCTTACCTGCACATCGCTGGGTTGCATAATTTCACGCGCATAGGTGGGCGATACCGCATGCACCTTATCAGCCAGCGTAATGCCGGCGCGCATCAGGTTAATGCATTCAGGCCAGCGCGGGTCGGTCACCGTGTCGTCAATCTGCATGCCGGGAAACCACGCTTCCAGCGACGACCAGTCGCCACGCAGCGGCCGAATGCCTTGCAGCGCTAAATTATGAATAGTGAATACGCAGTGCGTTTGCTGCAAAAACTTGTAGTCTACATGATAACGGCGCAGCAACAGCAAGCTGGCGGCGTGCCAATCGTGCAAATGAATAACATTCAATGGGCCGAAGGTATCCTGCTTGATGAGGTTTGCCACCAACTGACAGAACAACGCAAATTTGCCGGCGTCGGTGGCGAATGGCGCATCCGGGCCGTCGTCGCAGTAAATTTTACCCTCTCCAGCGGGTGAAAACGCCCGGTGATCGATTACCCAATGAACTACATCCTCGCTCGGCGATTTAGCCGGTACGGTATACACTTCGGCGCCCATACCAGTGCCGCCGAAAGTCACCGGTATGGTTGTGATTTTTTTGGCGCCAGCGACACGCGCGAGGCTGCCGTAGGCTGGCATGACTACGTGTACACGGCAGCCCTGCTCGGCCAGCGCGGGCGGCACATCGCGAACCACATCGCCGATGCCGCCGACCTTGCCACCCGGTAAAGCGTCATTCTCAGCCGTGACCATGAGGATATTGAAACGCTGTTTCATAATTATTCCGTTTCGTAATATTTGCAACCGCGATAGTCGCGACTAAAGCCGCGCCTGGAAGTTGTCTACGCCGCGTGTGGGTGTGACTTTAGTCGCCAGGCTCAGCGTCCCGCTTAAGTAACAACATCGGGCTTGTCGCGCCCGGTATGACGCGCAATGCCTGCGATCTCATTGGCAGCCAATACCAGCAAATGCAAAGCCAGCTGAGGATCCTGAGTATGTAAACTAACGTCCGGTTCGTGGCGCTCGATATATACTCGAAGGGTAGCGCCGGCTGTGCCCGTGCCCGACAGACGATAGACGATGCGACCGCCGCCTTCGAGATATACACGCACGCCCTGGTTACTGCTTTCGCTACCGTCAACCGGGTCAACGTAAGAGAAATTATCGGCCGATAAAATAGCCGTACCTGCCGCTTCCGTGCCCGGCAGGGTTGCGAGACTAGCCTGCAGCTGCTCCATCAAAACCGCGGCGTTGGCCGTATCGATGGCTTCATAATCGTGGCGGGTAAAGAAAGTACGGCCATACTCAGCCCAGTGCGCGCTAACGATTTCAGCGAGCGGCTGCTGGCGTTCAGCGAGGATATTGAGCCAGAATAGCACTGCCCATAGACCGTCTTTCTCGCGCACGTGGTTGGAGCTGGTGCCAAAGCTCTCCTCGCCGCACAGTGTAATGCGCTCGGCGTCGAGCAGGTTGCCAAAGAACTTCCAACCGGTGGGTGTTTCATAACAATCAATGCCCAGCGCTGCGGCCACGCGGTCGATCGCACTGCTGGTCGGCATGCTACGTGCCACTCCCAACAGACCAGCGGCACAGCCCGGCACGCACTGTGCATTGGCCGCCATAACCGCGAGGCTGTCGCAGGGGTTGACGTAAAAATCAGTGCCGAGAATCATATTGCGGTCACCGTCGCCGTCGGAGGCGGCGCCAAAATCCAGCGCGTTGGCTCCACTCAATGCCGCTACCAACTCTTTTGCATGCACCAGATTAGGATCCGGGTGGGCGCCACCGAAATCTTCCAGCGGCTCGCCGCGCACTACCGTAGCGGCGGGCGCTCCCAGGCGGTCGACGAGAATAGCCGTGGCGTAGGGACCGGTAATTGCGTTCATGGCATCAAAGCGCATGTGGAATTTACCGGAGCTGAGGAGCGCGCCAATCTTGTTGAAATCGAACAGGCTTTGCATTAATTCTGCATAATCGGCTACCGGATCGATCACCTCTACACTGGCATCACCCAGTTGGTGGATACCCGGTTGGCGTAAATCGATATCTGCATGCTCAGTAATTTTGTAAGCGCTGATTTGTTGTGAATGCGCATACATGGCATCGGTAAGCCGCTCAGGCGCTGGACCGCCGTTGGAAATATTGTATTTAATACCAAAATCACCGTCGGGTCCGCCAGGGTTATGGCTGGCCGACAGCACGATGCCGCCGAAGGCGTCGTGTTTACGGATAACGGCCGACACGGCGGGAGTCGACAGCAGCGCCCCTTGCCCCACTAATATGCGACCAAAGCCATTGGCCGCCGCCATTTTAATAATGCACTGGGTCGCTTCGAGGTTGTGGTAACGGCCATCGCCACCGACTACCAGGGTTGCGCCAGCATAGTCTTCCAGGCTCGCAAAAATAGATTGCACAAAATTTTCGAGATAGTGCGGCTGCTGAAATTCTGTCACCTTCTTACGCAAACCGGAGGTGCCAGGCTTTTGACCCTCGAAAGGGGTTGTGTTGACTTTTTTGATATCCATAGTGCTCCTATCGGGTGTGATGCAGCTGCTGCCCTAACATGTCGGGCGTGACCAGAACCACGCCTTTTTCGGTGCGGCGAAAGCCCCGTGCCTTATCTTTTTCCGGGTCGATACCAATCTCGGTGCCGGGCGGAATATGGCAGCCGCGATCAATAATGGCCTTACGTATCTTGCAATGCCGGCCAATGTCTACTTCCGGCAGCACCACAGTATCTTCGACCGTGCTGTAGGAATGGACGTTGACGCCAGAGAAAAGCAGCGAACGATTCAAGCTCGCACCCGAAATTACGCACCCTCCCGACACCATTGAATCGGTGGCAACACCGCGGCGATCGCCATCGTTAAAAACAAACTTTGCCGGCGGTAACTGTGCCTGCGATGTGAGGATTGGCCATACCTGGTCGTATAAATTTAATTCCGGCGACACCGAAATCAATTCCATATTGGCCTCCCAAAACGCGTCCAGCGTGCCGACGTCGCGCCAGTAGGCGCGCTTGTTGGTTACCGGGTCGCGAAACGGATAGGCGAACACACGGTATTTATCGATTATCGATGGAATGATATCGTTGCCGAAATCGCGGCCCGACGTCGGGTTATCAGCATCTTTAATCAGCTGCTCGAACAGGAAGTCGGTGTTGAAGATATAGTTGCCCATTGAAGCCAGCGTAAGGTCCGGGTTGCCGGGCAGAGGCGTCGGTTGGGCCGGTTTTTCGTCGAACCGCACCACGCGACTGCTGTCATCGACGGTCATCACTCCGAACGCGTTTGCGGCTTCGTCTATCGGCACCTCCAGACAGGAGACCGTCATATCAGCCTCATTCGCCACATGCGCCGCCAACATCTCGCCATAGTCCATTTTGTAAATATGATCACCCGACAACACAATAAGATAGCTGGAATTCTGTTCACGAATTACATCCAGATTTTGATAGATGGCATCAGCAGTGCCCATATACCAGCCCTCCGAGGTGCGCTGTGAGGCCGGCCACACCTCCACGAACTCGCCCAACTCGCCTCGAAAATTGGACCACCCCGCCACGGTGTGGCGAATAAGCGAGTGCGCCTTGTACTGCGTCAGCACTGCGATACGGCGTATGCCGGAATTGACGCAATTGGATAGCGGGAAATCGATGATTCTGAATTTGCCGCCGAAATACACTGCAGGCTTGGCGCGCCAGTCAGTAAGCTCGTGCAGCCGCGACCCCCTGCCACCGGCCAGAATCATCGCAAAGGTATCTTTGGTTAGCTTACTGATATGACGGTGCTGTTCTTTGGACATAACGCCTCCGGCAGTGCTGTTAAAATTGACCGTTGTCAGACTTGAGCATATTGCTGTCAGGCCTGCGTTTCAACTGGCAGGCCCCATATCTCCTCAGCATACTGGCTGATGGTGCGGTCGCTGGAAAACCAGCCGCTGGTCGCCGTGTTGATAATGCTCATGCGGGTCCAGTGCTCTTCGTCCTGGTACGCCGCATCCACACGCCGCTGTGCGTCCACGTAACTGCGAAAATCTGCCGCCACTACCCACTGGTCGTGAGGATTGCGAATAGCGTCGATGACAGGGTTAAAAATACCGGGTTCGTCGGCGCAAAAATGGCCGTCTTCCAGCAGCGCCATCACGCGAGTGAAATCTGCGTCTGCCTTAATAACTTGTGCCGGCGAGTAGTCCTGCAGAGTCTCGGCAACTGCCGGCGTATCCAGACCGAACAGGAAGAAGTTCTCTTCACCGGCCTGCTCGCGAATTTCGATATTCGCGCCGTCCAGCGTGCCGATGGTCAGCGCGCCATTCATCATAAACTTCATATTACCGGTTCCCGAGGCCTCCTTGCCGGCGGTAGATATTTGCTCGGATAATTCAGTAGCAGGGCAAATTACCTCCATCGCCGTAACGCGATAGTCTGGTAAAAAAACCAGTTTTAACACATCATTAGTCGCGTCATTGGCATTGACCACTTTGGCGACATTGTTCACCAGCTTGATTATCAGCTTCGCCAATACGTAGCCGGGTGCCGCCTTGCCGCCTATCAATACCACGCGCGGTACGATGCCATTCGTCTCGCCGCGACACAAACGGTCGTACAGATGGATGACGTGTAATAGGTTTAATAACTGACGCTTATATTCGTGAATGCGTTTCACTTGCACGTCGAACAGCGCCGCCGGGTTGCACGTTACCCCGGCTTCGCGCTCGATAAAGGTCGCCAATTTCTGCTTGTTGGCGTATTTAATTTCGCGCCAGCATTCGCGAAAGGCGGCGTCGTCGGCATAGGGGCGCAGCTGCTCCAGCCGCTGCAGGTCGGTTTGCCAGCCGTCGCCTATCGTATCTGAAATCAATTGACTTAAACCCGGGTTGCAGTGGGCCAGCCAACGCCGCTGTGTTACTCCGTTAGTCTTGTTGTTAAACTTGTGTGGCCACAGCTCATAGAAATTGCGAAACAGATTGGCCTGCAGCAAACGCGTGTGCAACGCGGCGACGCCGTTGACGGAGAAACTGCCGACAATCGCCAGATAGGCCATGCGAATATGCGGGTCATCGCCCTCTTCTATTAGCGACATATCGCGCCGCCGCTCGTCGTCGCCAGGCCACTGCGCTGCGACGTCGGTCAGCAGCTGCTCGTTAATTCTATAAATGATGTCCATCAGTCGTGGCAGCATATGACTAAACATGCGCACCGGCCACCTTTCCAGCGCTTCGGGCAGCAAAGTGTGATTGGTATACGCCATGGTTTGCCGCGTGATGCCCCAGGCCGCGTCCCAGCCAAGCTGATGCTCATCCATCAGCAGGCGCATCAGTTCAGCGACCGAGCAACTGGGATGGGTGTCATTTAGCTGAAAACAGTTTTTGTCGGCAAACTCGCTGAAGTCTTCGCCGTTGTCGCTTACCCAGCGACTGAGTACATCTTGCAGACTCGCTGACGCGAGAAAATACTGTTGCCTGAGGCGCAACTCCTTGCCGTTTTCGCTGGCGTCGTTTGGGTACAACACCATCGTGATGTGCTCGGCACTATTCTTTGCCGCTACCGATTCGGGGTAGCTGCCGGCGTTGAATTCATCGAGGTCAAACTCATCGGTCGCCGCTGCTTTCCACAGACGCAGAGTATTCACCGTGCCGTTGCGGTAGCCCGGCACCGGCGTGTCGTAAGGTACGGCCAACACATCATGAGTAGTTATCCAGCGTGCCGCGCCGTCGCCGTCTGCAATGTGTTCAACGTGGCCGTAAAACTTGACGCGGCGGGTGTCGTCGGCGCGCTCAAGCTCCCAGGGATTGCCGTCGCGCAGCCAATGGTCGGGGCACTCGATCTGGCGCCCACCTTCTATACGCTGGTGGAACATGCCGTATTCGTAGCGAATACCGTAGCCCATAACCGGCAGCTGCAGGCTGGCGCAGCTGTCGAGGAAGCACGCGGCCAGCCGCCCCAGACCGCCATTGCCGAGGCCCGCGTCGTGCTCCTGCGCGGCAATCTCTTCTGTGGCGCAGCCGTAGTGGTGCAGCAATTCCTTTACTGGCTCTTCAAGCTGCAGATTTTGCACTGCATTTGCCAGCGTGCGGCCCATTAGAAATTCCAGCGATAGATAGTAGACTCTTTTGCTATCGCTGTTGCGATGCTCCTTTGCGGTTGCTTTCCAGCGCTCCAGCAAACGATCACGCACCGCCAGCGCCAGCGCCTCGTAAAGATAGCGCAGCGATAAATTTTCTTCGTCTTTGCCAAGGGTGTGACTATAGTAGCGATGCACATCTGCGGCGACGCCGGCAAAATCCATCGCCAGCGGCTGCGCTGTAAACGGATGGCTAAAGGACTGCGTTGAACTCTGCTTGCTCATGTTTCGGTTGTCTCCATTATGTTCTAGCCGGAATAATACCCGGTTAAACTTGTAGTTCGGCCTCAGTATGCCTTAACCAGGTGCCATTGGTGCTAAACTTAACCAATTGCAGCATGGTAATGGCGTCGAGGTTTTCCCGACCACCGTGCACGTTGGGCAGCCATTCGCCTTGCTTGCGACTGTAGTCTAGATACAGCATGGAGGCGACAGCATCTACGCGCAGGCCGTAAATATGATAAACGTCCAGCCAAAAGTGAGCGTTGCTGAGTAGATAACTAACGACTTCGCCGCGCCCGTAGTTGTAGATGAGCGTATTCCAGTCCGGATGAAAACCGCGCCGCGGGTCGTCATGCTCATAAAGACAGGTACCGTCGTAGCGACCCAGGCCGTGTGCATCGGTCGGAAAATGACCCGGCACCCAGTCTAACAACAGGCCTATGTCGGCCTGGTGACAGCAGTCGACAAAGCTCGCGAAGTCATCCGGCGTGCCAAACCGACAGGTAGGCGAAAACATGCCGATGGGTTGATAACCCCAGGACCCGTCAAACGGATATTCGCTAACCGGCATCAGCTGCACGTGGGTAAACCCCATGCCCTTGACGTAGGGGCCCGCCGTTGGCCCATACCACCTTCGAACACACCGTGCGGATGAATCTGCTCAAGTGCCGCGACCAGCGCACCGGATTTCGCGTCGACCACCTCGACCGCACGCGCATCGGGAACGAAGGCGCGCACCAGCAGCGAATTGCCGACTGCTGCGGAATGCATGCCGAGCCAGGAAAACACGTCAGCGTGATCAGATGCGACAATGGCTGCGATAGTCTGCTGCTGCACGGACTTTTCAGTGCTGGTTTTTTTCACGGTGACGGCTACGGTTATTGATTATTAATTCTGCTGAGATGAGTACAGTGGCTATGTTACCGCAAAAAACGTCGCCGCCAACACTACGAATCTACTGTACGTTTCCTGGCACATATTCTAGAGTATTGTTTACCCGATGTAGCGATAGCCCACGGCAATGACTTCAGTTCAACATTGGCAACAGCAAGGAGAGCGGTTTTTATTCGCCGGGCACGATATCTTTTGCCGCGATTCTGGCCCCAAAGACGCGCCGGTGCTGCTATTGATACACGGCTTTCCAACCGCGTCGTGGGATTGGCAGCAACTGTGGGAGCCGTTATGCCTGACGCATAGAGTGCTTACGCTGGATATGCTCGGTTTCGGCTTGTCTGACAAACCGAAGCAATTTTCCTATTCGATAATGAGGCAGGCGGATTTATGCGAGTCGTTTTTGCGCGACCGTGAAGTGTCGCGCTATGACATTCTTGCGCACGACTACGGCGACACCGTGGCGCAGGAGCTGCTGGCGCGGCAGCAGCAAGATGCTGCCACTAGCGGTATAGAAAGCATTATATTTCTTAATGGCGGACTGTTTCCGGAAACGCATCGCCCGTTACTGATGCAGCGTATATTAATAAGTCGGTTCGGCCCATTGCTGGCCAGACGCTTCACTTTTAAAAAATTCGCATCGCAATTTAGAAAAATCTGCGCCCGCGACATTGCCGATCAAGACCTGCACAGTATGTGGTCACTTATTCGTCACAACGACGGCACTGCGGTTATGCCGGCGCTGATTCGCTATATGCCTGAGCGCGAACAGCAGCGGCAGCGCTGGGTGAGCGCGTTGATTGCCAGCGATATTCCCCTGCGCCTGATTGACGGTCTGCTTGATCCGGTCTCGGGGGCGCATATGGTCAACCGCTATCGTGAGCTTGTGCCCAATGCCGATGTAGTTGAGCTCAGCGACGTTGGCCACTACCCTCAGCTTGAAGCGCCAAACGAAGTGCTAGCGGCCGCGTTCGATTTCTGGCGAAAACTGTAAGCTAAACAGCGACCGTTTTAAGCCGAACCACTGTCAGCAACGCTTTTGGCACCTCTCACAAACTGTGAAAATGAAATAGTAAATTAGTAGGTTTACTCTAAAAGTTCTCGCTATATTCACCGCAATCGCGAGATATGCAGTTCCGCGAATTTGTTTTCGACTCTTAACACACTGAAACGGAGCCCACCATGGCACAACCTACAATTGAAAAAAATGTTTCTAAAGCCAAATCGACTGCTAAGAAAGAAATCGACAAGGTACCTAATGATTTGGGCGCTGAAAAAGCTTCTGAGACAATCAAAGAGACAGCGCTGGCCGGCCTTGGCGTAGTTGGTAAATTAATCGATGGCGTTCAAAATAGCGCTGGAGACGTGCGCAGCGAAGCATCGGAAAAATGGAACCAGTTCATCGCACGCGGCGAGCAACTGAAAGACACCGCCACTGACAAAGTAGGCAACTATGGTTTCTCTTTCAAATACGATATGAAAGAGCAGCGAGCTCAGTTCCGCGACCTCGTATCTGCCGTGTTTACGTTTGCCAAGCCCGGCAAGGCTGAACTCAAAACCTCCGAGTCTTAAGTAGCAACATCGACCGCAACGGTCGAGACAATAAGGGTCACCTTCGGGTGACCTTTTCTATCACCCGAAATTTCTGCTGCACATTATTAACACAAACAAGCCGACTTAGAGCCAACAGAATAAAATGAAAAATTAAGAATATAAAAGAGAAGATTAGTAGGTTTACTCTAACTATTCTCACTATATTAACCTCAATCGCGAGATACGCAGTTCCGCGAATTTTTGTTCAACTCTTAATACTTTTAAACGGAGCACACCATGCCAGAATCTACAACTGAAAAGAAAGTCTCTAAAGCTAAATCAACCGCC
>JBBKXJ010000318.1:0-8287 GCA_037969395.1 Pseudomonadales bacterium | reverse complement strand
GTTTTCAGCGTGAGTTCGCCGGCCGGCGAGGGGGGCGTGTTCAATTCGGTCATGCTGCTCATTGTTAGTTTCTACTTATTTTCATTAAAAAATTATCATAATGGGGCCGTCGATTTATGCAAGCATTGCGTGCACGCTCAAGCGTGGTAGACGAGAGCCGGCAGCCAGGTTGCCAGCGCCGGCCATAAAGCCAGCAGCATCAGCATGACCAGTTGCATCACTATAAAGGGCAGAACGCCGCGATAGATGGCGCCGGTAGTGACGGACTCCGGCGCCACGCCGCGCAGATAAAACAGGGCGAAGCCAAACGGTGGTGTCAGAAAGGAAGTTTGCAGGTTGATCGCAATCATCACTCCCAGCCAGATGGGGTCCAGCCCCATGCTGAGCAATATCGGCCCGACAATGGGCACGACGACAAAGGTAATTTCGATAAAATCGAGAATAAAGCCAAGCAGAAACACCACTAGCATCACCACGAAGGTTGCGCCAAACGCGCCACCGGGCAACTGTGCGAAGAAATCTTGAATAAGCTCTTCGCCGCCGAAACCGCGAAAAACCAGGGAGAAAACTGCAGCGCCAATAAGGATGAGAAACACCATGCAAGTGACCCGCAGGGTGGCCAGCGATGCCTCGTGCAGCATGTCGAAACTCATCTGTCCTCTGACCAGTGCCAGCAAACTGGCACCCAGCGCGCCTACTCCGGCCGCCTCGGTCGGCGTTGCCGCGCCGGCCAGAATAGAGCCAAGCACCACCCCAATCAGCGCGATAGGTGGCACAATACTCATCAGTTTTTCCTGACGAGAAGTTTGCGGCAGTTGACTGCGATCAACTGCCGGGGCGGCGCTGGGTCTTATTGCGGCATAGATCAGCAGGTAAGCGATGTACATTAATACCAGCAGCAGCCCTGGTAATAGCGCGCCGACGAACAGATCCCCCACCGACACGGTTTTCGGAGAGAAGATGCCCATGTTTAACTGGGCTTGCTGATAAGCGCTGGAGAGAATGTCGCCCAACAAAACCAGCGCAATCGACGGCGGGATAATTTGCCCCAGAGTGCCGGTGGCGCAAATTGTGCCGGCGGCCAACGCCGGTGAATAGCCCTGTTTCAGCATGCTCGGTAGCGACAATAAGCCCATAGTGACCACGGTCGCGCCAACGATGCCGGTGCTGGCGGCAAGCAGCATGCCTACCAGTACGACTGAAACTCCCATGCCGCCGCGAATAGTGCCAAATGCCGCCGCCATGTTTTGCAGTAACTGCTCGGCGACTCTGGACTTTTCTAGCATCACCCCCATCAATATGAACAGCGGTACGGCGATTAATGTAGTGTTAGTGATTGTGCCAAACATGCGGTTTGGCAGCGCGTTGAGAAAGGCGAGATCAAAGGTGCCTGTCAAAATGCCGCCGAAGGCATACAGCAAAGCCGTGCCCGCCAGACTGAACGCGACCGGATAGCCAAGCATCAGCACCGCGCATACGGTCAAAAACATTAAGATAGGTATGAATTCCAACATTTATAGTTATCTTTAATTTTTTGCTGTGCTCAGGCGCAATACGTTGCGAATAATTTCGGCAACGGCTTGCAACAGTATAAATACGGCTAACATGGGGAGCAGGGTTTTTAAAAGGTACACGCCGGCTATGCCCTCTGCCTCTACTGAGGTTTCACGAATTCTCCAGGCGCTGCCAACGTAGTTCCAGCTAACGTAAATAATAAAAATACACACTGGTAGCAGGAAAACGATCGTGCCGAACAGGTTGACCAGTGCCTTGCGGCGCGGTGAAAAATTGCGATAGAAAATATCTACTCTGACGTGCGCATCCTGCTGCAAGGCGTAGGCAGCGCCGAGCATAAAAACCAGACCGTGCAAATAAGTCACCGACTCCTGCAGCGCAGTGGTGCCGATTGAAAAGCCATAGCGAAGCAGCACCACCGCGCAGGTGGTTAGCATCATGGCGTATAACAGCCATGCCAGGCCGTGGCCGCACAGCTTGGTGAAGCGGTCAATGGCGTGCATTGTTTTGATCAACATGGTCCTGCCCATGACGTGTTCTCGTTATGCGTTGGTCGACGACAGATTTTGCAACGGCTTCAAACTTCACGGCGTTGTACAATGGCGAGCTATAGATCTTAATCTGCGCCCACGCCGGCGCGCCAGTTTAGTGCTGTTTCCTGCATTTGTTAAGAAGTAGCGCTCGTCACAGTCAAACCGTTAGAGTCACAACATGTTAATCGTTATTTCGCCTGCCAAAACCCTCGATTTTGACAGCAAGGCTGTCACCAAAGCACATACTGAACCCGAGTTTCTGGAAGACTCCCAATCCCTGATTAACCAACTACGCGAGCTGTCGCCGCCTGAAGTGTCGCGCCTGATGGGTATCAGCGCGACATTGGGTGACCTGAACTTTGGCCGCTATTTGAATTGGCATACGCCGTTTACAGCGGCCAACGCGAAACAGGCCGTGCTCGCCTTTCAAGGCGATGTGTACACCGGTCTGCAAGCCGAAACGTTTGACAGCAAAGACTTTAAATTTGCGCAGAAGCACCTGCGCATTTTGTCGGGACTGTACGGCGTGCTGCGCCCGTTAGATCTAATGCAGGCCTACCGACTGGAGATGGGCACTAAGCTGGGCAGCGAAGCCGGCGCCAATCTGTACGAATTCTGGGGCGATAAAATCACGCTGGCGCTGAATAAGCAGCTGAAAAAGATCAACAGCAACTACCTGGTCAATCTTGCGTCTAACGAGTACTTTAAGGCGGTTAAGCGGAAGCAGCTCGATGTCGATGTGCTCACGCCAAAGTTCAAAGACTACAAGAACGGCCAGTATAAAATCATCAGCTTCTTCGCCAAAAAGGCGCGCGGGTCAATGAGTGCTTATCTTATTAAAAACCAAATCACTGCGGTTGACGATATCAAGACCTTCGACGTTGACGGTTACGCTTTTAGTAAAAAGCTGTCGTCTGAAAAAGACTTTGTGTTTACTCGCAAGCAGGCTTGAGTCATCAATTTTTGTATAGCTTCGGGTACAGAAACGCTTGCAGCGTACCGCAGCCGTTAGCAATATCGAGCCAGCGGTTTATGGCCAGTTGCATGACAACATAGCCGCAGGTTGGAATATTGGCGATGTCGGCCTGGGTCACATCGTTACAGAAATCCGTCAGCGCCGGGTTGTGGCCGACAATAACCGCGCTGCTGAGTCGGTCATCCAACTGGCGGCAAAAAAGCAGAACCTCGGCGGCGTCAAACGTATATAACGCATCTTCTATTTGCCACTTAACGTTGCCGGCCGGCTGCGTGGCCGCCACACCCTCGATGGTGCGACGCGCTCTTTTTGCCGGGCTGCAGTACACGGGGCAAAAATGCGCGCCGATAATATGTGGCGCCATCAGGGCGCAGGCGCGTTTGCCACGGCCATTTAATGGTCGGTCTATATCTTTTAGCTGCGGGTCATTCCAACTTGACTTGGCGTGCCGCAACAACAACAGTTTTTTCATATGTGTAGCTTACACCGCGATGTGTACAGTGGCGAACGCGCTGAGTGGCAATGTTGGCTAGATGCTGGACAGCTATGACGTGGTTAATTTGGCGGCAGTTATAGAAATTTCCCGGTGATCATGGCAAGCTCATGCATCATTAGAACAATACGCAACGCAGTAGTGGTGACTTTGCAGTGAACAGCGAACATCTATTCAACAAGCCCGGGTCAGCATGAAGCCGCTGTCTGCATCTGCTGAGAGTTCACAAGCACGCGCTAATCCGCTGCTGCACTTCTTGTATCAGTTCTACAAGTGGCTGGTTTACGGGCCGCTGTTGGCCGTATCGACCGTGATCGGCGCATGTCTCGTGGTGCTGGTTTGTCGCTTCAGCCCACGCCTGGCAAGCTGCATCATCGTCAAGCTATGGGCGCGTTTTAATGTCTACGCGACGCCAGCCAATATTGAAGTTCAGGGGAAGGAACATTTCAATCCGGAATCCTGCTATGTTGTGGTGGCTAACCATATCAGCCAATTCGATATTCTTGCTCTGTATGGTTGGCTAAACCTGGACCTGAAGTGGGTTATGAAAGAGGAATTGCGCAAAGTGCCTTTTCTCGGTTTTGCCGCTGCGGCATTGGGTCATGTGTTTATCAATCGAAGAAACCCGAATGCCTCAATTGAAAAGCTGAAGCGCATTAAGCATGATTTGCCGCCCGGCACATCGCTGATGATCTTCCCAGAGGGCACCCGTAAAAATCAGGGTGGCCTGGGCGACTTCAAAAAAGGCGCGTTCATGATGGCGAAAGATCTTAACCTGCCCATCTTGCCGATTACACTGGTCGGCACCGATAAAATTTTACCGCCGGGCAGTATCGACCTGTTTCCCGGCAAGGCCTGTATTCGTATTCACGCGCCTATAGACCCAAGTGATGCAAGCATCGAAGAGCTGAAAACGCAAACGCACAGCGCCATCGCGAGCGCGCTACCGTGATCGAATTTTTCATTGTTCGCAACGGCTTGCGTTGCTGCGTAACTAACGCCAGTTTGGCCAAACGCAGAGCAAAGTGGAACCACAATGACCAACCTGCAAATTCGTGAGGCAACCAGCACCGACACTGCGTTAATTCTGAGGTTTATCACCGACCTCGCAGTTTACGAGAAAGCCGAGCATGAAGTGCGGGCGACAGCGGCCGATATTGAAAAATCGCTGTTTGCAGAAAAGGCCACAGCGCAAGCAGTGATCTGCGAGCAGGCAGACCAGCCCATCGGCTTCGCCGTGTATTTTTTTAGTTACTCAACCTGGCTTGGAAAAAACGGCTTATTTCTTGAAGACCTCTATGTAGCCCCTGCAAGTAGAGGTACTGGCGCTGGCAAGGCGCTGCTTAAACATCTTGCAGGCATTGCCATGCAGCACGGCTGCGGCCGCGTCGAATGGAATGTACTCGACTGGAACGAGCCCGCCATCAAATTCTATCAAGCTATCGGCGCGCAGCCGCAAAATGAATGGGTGGGCTATCGTTTAGCAGGCCAGGCGCTTGAAGATTTCGCCAACTCCTAGCAGTTAAAATGTTATGTCACAAATCGAATTTTCGAAAGCGGAACAGGAAATCATCGTCCGCAAGCTACAACGTTATTTTAAAGAAGAGCTGGCGCAGGACATAGGCCAGTTCGATGCCGAGTTTTTGCTGGACTTCTTTTCTAAAGAGGTTGGCCCTTATTACTACAACAGGGGCTTGCAAGACGCGCGGTCAGTATTGACGAACCGGCTGGAAGAAATCACCGAAGCCATTTATGAAATCGAAAAGCCGACGGAATTTGTACGCTGAGGGTTTTGCGCAAGCGTCAATTTGATCGCATGACTGGAATATTGACTTTCATATCGCAGGCGAGGATGATCATACTTGTTAATGTACGTGTCACCAACCGCAAGGACCTGACCGATGCACAGCATAAAAACTGATGCTGCCCCCAAGCGCAGCTAATCGTGTGCGGCTCGGTTTGCCTGTCACCATACCTTTCGCCAAGACCCGTCTCGGTTAACGATACAACCGTAGCGATCGCGGCTTAACCGTCTAGCCGCACTCAACCATCCTGGTCGATCTCACTGCGATTCACTTCGCGGCAGCAGCAGATGCGTTGCACAACGCACTGTTCAGCATATCCGACCTTGACTGAAGACCAGACCGATAGCCTGGTAGCTAGCGGTCATATGAGAAAAGACAATGAGCGTCAACCTGACGAAGCAGCCCCAATCCTGGTGGCGGCGTACAGTGAATCTTTTCCGGGAAGCGCTGCAGTCCAGCGAACGTGACATGACGACCGGACTGCCGTCACGGGCGGTAATCTTGCTCGCCATCCCTATGATGCTGGAGATGTCGATGGAGTCGCTGTTTGCACTCGTCGATATTTTTTTCGTGGCCAAATTGGGGGCAGCTGCCATCGCCACTGTGGGGCTAACCGAGATGTTGCTGACCGTGCTGTATGCCGCTGCTATCGGCATGACGCTGTCGGTTACCGCCATGGTGTCGCGCCGCATCGGTGAAAAAAATCCGCAGGCGGCCGCCGTTGTGGCCGGTCAGTCAATCTGGATTGCCGGTATGCTCGCGCTGATCATCGGTGTGATTGGCGGTTGCAATGCGCCCGATTTACTGCGGCTGATGGGCGCCGAGCCGGAAGTGATCGCCATGGGTTCCAGCTACACCACTATTATGCTGAGCGGCTCAGCGACCGTGTTTTATCTGTTTCTGTTAAACGCCGTGTTTCGCGGCGCGGGTGATGCGACTATTGCTATGCGCTCAGTGTGGCTGGCCAATGGCATCAACATCGTGCTCGACCCGTGTTTGATTTTCGGCTTGGGGCCGTTTCCGGAAATGGGGGTTACCGGCGCTGCGGTGGCAACGACGATTGGCCGCGGCACCGCCGTGCTGTATCAGCTGTGGGAGCTTGCTGGTCATGGTGGGCGGATAAGGGTGCGGCTCCGACACCTCAAAATCGTACCCGACGTAATGGCTAGCCTGTTGCGTTTGTCAATCGGCGGCATCTGCCAGTTTATGATTACGGTGCTGAGCTGGATCTTTCTGATGCGTATTATAGCCACGTTTGGCAGTGCCGCTGTGGCGGGCTACACCATCGGTTTGCGGGTGATCGAATTCGTCTTGTTACCGGCGTGGGGATTGGGCAACGCCGCGTCCACACTGGTGGGGCAGAACCTGGGAGCGAAGCAGCCACAACGGGCGGAGGAGTCGGCGTGGATTGCCACTCGCTACAATGTGATTTTCCTGAGTGGCGTCGCTGTATTTTTTGTGCTGTTTGCCGAGCCGATTATTCTTATGTTTACTCAAGATCCAGCTATTGTCGATGTAGGCGTGCAGTGCTTGCGCATACTAAGCTTTGGTTACCCACTATACGCGGTGGGCATGGTATTGGTGCAGTCGATCAATGGCGCAGGCGACACCTTTACGCCGTCGGTTTTGAACCTGATCTGCTTTTGGCTGATCATGGTACCGTTGGCCTGGTGGCTGGCGCACAATACGGCGCTGCAGGCCAACGGCGTGATTTGGGCAGTGGTAATTTCCGAGTCGCTGATAACGCTGTTGGTTGTGCTGGTGTTTCGGCGCGGCAAATGGAAGTTAAGGGAGGTGTGACTGTTTCATTGGGCAGCGCTCATGCCGCAACCTCTTCTTCTTTCTCGTTGGGCTGCACCTGATTCAGCGCACTGAGAATCGCGCGCAGCGACGCCTCGACAATATCGCTGCTCTGACCCACACCACAATACCGCTGGCCGTCGATATTAAGCTGCACATAGCAAACGGCGTCGGCGTCGGCGCTTTGACTTAAGGCATGTTCGCTGTACTCAACCAATACCAGTGTCTTGCCGGTGTGCCGTTGCAGCGCGGCAACGAAGGCTTCGACCACACCGCTGCCGCGCGCCTGCACGTCAACGATAGTATCGCTGCAGTCGAGTTGGGCGCGTAATTGGTCTTCACTGTTTTCACGGCTGATCTGATAGCTGAGCAGTTGGTAGGGTGTTGCCTGTCGCAGATAGTGGTGCTCGAACAGCTGCCAGATTTCGGTGCCGGAAATCTCTGCGGCACTGTGTTCGGCATGGCGCTGCACTACGCCGCTGAAATCTATTTGTAACCAGCGCGGTAACTGCAAGCCACGCGCCTGTTCTAACACGTAGGCTATACCGCCTTTGCCTGACTGACTGTTGATGCGAATGACTTCCTGATACGAGCGGCCCAGATCGGCCGGGTCTATCGGCAAATAGGCCACCTGCCAGGCATCGCCGGGCTGGTAGTAGGCTAAACATTTTTTGATCGCATCCTGATGGCTGCCGGAAAAAGCGGTAAACACCAGCTCACCGGCGTAGGGGTGGCGGGGATGCACCGGCAAGTTGGTGCAGGCTTTTACGCAGCGAATGATAGCGTCCATGTTGGAGAGGTCTAATTGCGGGTCGACTCCCTGGCTGTAAAGATTCATGGCCATGGTGACAATATCCATATTGCCAGTACGCTCACCATTGCCCAGCAGTGTCCCCTCTACGCGATCGGCACCAGCCAGCACGCCAAGTTCCGCCGCAGCGACCGCGCAGCCTCTGTCATTGTGCGTATGCAGGCTGATCAGCAACGCCTCGCGGCGGGCGACATGCTGGCAAAACCACTCGATTTGATCGGCATATACATTTGGCGTGCTCATTTCCACCGTCGCCGGCAGGTTGATAATTGCCGGCCGTTCTTCTGTTGGCTGCCACACGGCGGTGACGGCATCACAAACTTCCACGGCGAAGTCCATCTCGGTGCCGGTAAA
>JBBKXJ010000317.1:0-5384 GCA_037969395.1 Pseudomonadales bacterium | reverse complement strand
TACCACGCAAACTGCGCGAAAACACCGACGCCAGTCGCGAGGTCTTGCCCGGCAATGCCGGATTCAATGCCACCAAATTCGCTGCCGGAGGGGCCCAGCGGAATATTCACGCTGCCAAGCAGGGTCATGCTATCGGCCAGGCTCAGACTGGTCGTAAGCTGCAGCAGTCCGCTGGGATCTCCTACATTGGCCAGCAGCACCGGTGTGAGTGTCCACAGCGGCGTCATCTCAACCATGACACTGCCGGCAACATAGTGCCGGCCGAGGGTGAACGACTGGCCGCGTGCGATGCGCGCCAGAAGTTCAGGATTGCTCGCCAGACGGGTGGGAGCGTAGCGGTCGTCGGACTGGCCGAAGCCGTTGTAGTGGTATTCAACCACGCCGCTCGCGTTCTTCCCGCCCAGCGTCCAGGAGTAACTCAGGTTTGTTACGGCTTGTACCGTAGTGTCGCTGTTGTTGCGCGTGACCACCAGGTCGCTACCCCAGACCGCACCGCCGATACTGCGTGACACGCCAAGCCCGAGCACCGAATCGTCATAGTTCCTGGCAACCAGCAGGTCATACTCGAATGCGTTGGCAAAGCCGTGATACTTGAGTGCCGTGGTTGCCTGCCGGGCTTCGACGTTGTTGCTCTCAGGGTCGCGACGAAAGACCACGGCGCCCTGCATGTCGGCGCCATTAGCGTAGAGATACTGCGTGTACAGCATATCGTCACCCGGTTTGTATTCGCTGTCGATGGTCGCCGGATCGAAGGGGTTGACGAGGTCCATGGGCGCGTAGAATTGACCGTTGCCCCATGACAAGGCCTGGCGGCCAAAGCGCACCACGGTTTTGTCGCTGCTGTAGCCAACCCACAAGCGGTCCAGTCGATGCAGCAGTGTCTGGTCACCGGAACGCTCGAGCACCCGCGTCAGGTCGAACAGCCGTGACGGGTCATCCGGCAGCGTATCGATAAATGGCGCTGCCGTGGCGGGAAGATTTGCTGCGGCGTCGAGTTTCTCATCGCGCACGGCGATAAGCTGATAGTTAGCGTCCATCGACCAGCCTGCGCGCCGCCATTCAATGTTCAGTCGCAGGTCGGCCTGGGCTTCATAAGCAGCAACGCCGAGCGACTCGCGCAGCAGACTACCGGAGGGATAGCGTTGTGCGTCCAGGTTGAACTTGGTGTGTCCGCCGATTTGCAGCGGGCTGGCATTGGTCGTGGCCGCCATTGCCGACAGCAACAACACAATCAGCGCATTAGCTCGCACGTTGGTCAATGTCGTCGACGATGCGGCCGTCAAGCATTTTGATCAGGCGCGGCACCTGCGCCATGACGCGCGGGTCGTGGGTCGCAATGACGAAGGTTGTGGCGTAAATATTATTAAGATCTGTGAACAGGTCGATAAGGCCTTCGGCGGTTTTCGAATCGAGATTTGCGGTGGGTTCGTCGGCCAGTACCAGGGCGGGTCCGGATACTACCGCGCGCGCCACGGCCACGCGTTGCTGCTGGCCGCCGGACATTTGCGCGGGCCGGCGGTCCTCAAGACCCGCAAGGCCGACCTGTTGGAGCAGGGCCGTTGATTTTTCGTGGCGCTCGGCGGCCGCAATGCCTTGCAACTGCATGACAAACTCAACGTTCTCGCGCGCACTTAGCACCGGAATCAGATTATACGCCTGGAAAACAAAACCGATTTGCTGCAACCGCAGATTCGCTAGCGCCCCCTTGCCGAGTGTGTCGATGCGCTTGCCGGCAATCCAGACTTCGCCGCTGTCGGGCTCCTCAAGGCCGCCGATCGCATTCAGCAACGTCGTTTTGCCACCGCCCGATGGCGCCGACAGGCAGACGAACTCGCCGGCAGCTATATCGACGCTCAGATGATCGAGGGCTTTAATGTCCTGCTCACCCTGGCGGTAGGTTTTGCATAATTCAACACAACGTACGGCAGTCATCAGTCAACCTTTCTTAAAGCCTTGATGGGTTCATAGCGCGCTGCGCGCCAGGCCGGCGACAGGCTGGCGAGTAAACCGAGAATCAGTACGACGGCGTTTGCCAGTAGTACGTCCTGTATACGCAACAGTGGGTACAGCACCGGCGCCGAGCCCATCATTGCCATGCCCTTGGCGACCACTGAAACGTCAATGCCGCCCCTCAGCGGTGCGATGCTCGCTACGGCAAGCAGGTTACCGATTAGCAGCCCAAAGATGAGCAGGAACATGGACTCGATCATGATCTGACCCAGAATATTTGACGGCTTCATGCCCAGCGCAAGCATCAAACCAATCTCGCGTACCCGCTCGAACACCGCCATGACCAGCGTATTGACCAGCCCGAACGACAGCGCGAGAAAGATAACGATGACCCACACCAGTACAAAGCCATCCATGACTTTCAGCATTGATCCGAGGTAGGGGTTCAGCTCGGTCCAACGGCTGACCACTACCTGCTCGTCAACGAGGCGGCGCACTTTATCGTAGAGGGGGTCTACATTGCGATATTCATTCCCCGTTACCGCGATCTCAGACACATGATTGCCCACTTTTAACAAGGACTGCAGTGTTTTCTTGCCGGTAAATACGAAGGTCTTTTCCAAACTTTCCAGGTCGGCGCGAAACAGCCCTACCACACGAAAACCGCGGTCGGCAATATTGTTCTGCGGGTCCTGGCTCATGATAACGACGCGTTTGCCGATACCGGTCTCCAGCGTCGCGGCTAGTGCCCGGCCGATAACGATAGCGTCGTCTTCGGCGTTGTAAAGAAAACGACCCTGCACCCTGGCGTAGTCGACAAATCCCAACTGACGCTCGCGCGCGGGATCGATGCCCAGCAGGGTCACGCCGCGTGACTCGCGTTCGCTGGAGATCACGGCCGGCACCCGCAGTCGCGTCGCCCATTGGTTAAAACCCGCGGCCCCGAAGCGGCGCTGCAGTTCGCTGTCGGCCGTGGGTAAGAGATTCGCAACGGTGGGATCGTCCAGATAGTCGGGATTGTGTACCTGCACCTCGCCGGGAAGAGCAGTAATACCATCCCTAACCATTTTATCGACCATGCCTTGCGTCAGGGCCGTCATAAATATCATGGCCCACACGCCAATGCCGATGGCGGCCAGCATAATCAGAGTACGGCGCTTGTTGCGCCAAAGATTGCGCCAGGCGAGCATAAACAGGATTCGCAGCCTGAGCATTATGCGGCCCGCATCGCTTCGACCGGATGCAGCCAGCGTAAGCGTAGCGCCGGATAGACCGCCGCCAGCAGCGAGAACAGAAATACGGTGCACGGTCCGGCGCAGAGGCTAAGCAGGCTCACCTGCGGATGAATTTGCGCCGGTATATTGAACTGCGCGCCCATTTCCGCCATGCCGGGTATGGTCAGACCATTGACGCTGAAATAGAGCGTACACAGTGCGCCGCACGCCGCGCCAATGGCGGCGCCCATAAGGCCAATGAACGCCGTCTCGAGCATCACCAGTCGTCCAAGTCGGCCGGGCCTGAGGCCCAACGCCATCACGATGCCAAATTCACGCGTTCGTTCCAGCACCGACATAAGCTGCGTATTTAGCACGCTGAACGCGACCAGAATGACCAACACCGTATACATGAAAAACGAACTGCTCAAGTCGGCCTGGATGGCCTGCTTTAGACCGGGTTGCAGGCGGTCCCAACCGATCACTTGCAGATCTTCCGCAGCAGGCAGAGCGGCGGCAACGCGCGACCGTAATGCCGGTGCGGCATCAACGTTCGCCGCGTTGATAACGATTTCGTGCCCCGCGCCGCGCATGGAGAACACCTCCTGGAACTGCTTGAACGGCATCTCTGCGAAACTGCGATCCAGCTCGGCAATGCCGCTGTCGAACAAACCGACAACCTGCATAACAGTCGCCGCAAAGGAACCGTCGAGTCCGCTGCCGAGCAGCGTCAGGGAGTCACCGATGCCGACCTTCAGATTGCGTGCCAGCAACTTGCCAATAACAATTTTATCGACGTCGCCTGGTTCGAGGAAACGGCCCTCACTTACCAGCCCGGGGATACTCGAAACACGGATTTCGAAATCCGGCTGCACGCCGAGCACTGAGATACCGTAGCTACGGTCCTCGCTCGAAGCCAGCACATACGCCTGCGCGCGGGCCGCCACGCTGTCGATACCGAGTTGACGCCGAAGTTTGTTGGCCAGTTGCTGGATATCCGGCACGGTCTGGCGCATTTTTTGGTCGTCAACATAGCCGCGTGCCTGCACCTGCATATGTCCCGTCAGGGGTTTCAGTGAATTGTCTATCATTAGCGCATACATGCCGAACTGCAGCGACATCATAAAGACGAGGAGAATATTCGAGAACACCATGGCGCCTGTGGTCAGCCAGGTTCGACGCGGCTGACGCCAGAGGTTACGCCATGCCAGGCGCGCAATAACAGACTGCCCGGCCAACATTATTGATCGCGCGGGTTGCGGAGGTTAGACAGGGTGAACAGATTGGCGCCTATCCTGATATCGTAGCTGGCGGCATCGAGACGAATCTCGGTCCACTTATCAGTGGCATCCGCCTCGCTCATGCGCTGCACTGATGGCACCACGCGACCACCCATGGTGGTAATTTTCAACGACTTCAGAATCTTGACCAGCTTTCCGTCCTGATCAAAAAACTGGTGTTCGAGCAGGACTTTGTCGTCGCGAATTCGCAATACTTCCTTGCCCCAGACGATGGGGGCGTCTTCATGCGGAATCGACTGAATACGATAAACCATATGACCGTCCACCTTGTTGGAATCGAGCAGCGAATGATCGTACTGGTCGACGATGTCGTCCGAGCGGGCAACGTCTTTATTGGAAAAATCCGACCCCATCCAGCTCTGTGCCATCATCGATGACGGAATTTTGATGACCCGGTTAATCTTCGGCGCGTACGACCACATGTTATTGCCGTCGGTCAATGTGCCATTGCCGCGGTCTTTCGGCGGTGCGGTCACCCGTACGATCGACTTATCGCTGCCTTTGGTCCAGGCGCGCATGCTCATCGAGCGCTCCCAGTCCGGCCGATGAATGACCATGGTCATTTCCGAGACGGAGGATACGCCACGCCAATGATCGATGGCAGCGCGCACAATTTGGGCCGCGTCGACGTCGCCCGTGCTGTTGACTGGCGGTGGGAGCATAACGAGGATAGACAGAATAACTACTGAACGCAGCGCTCTGGTCACGGTGGCCCTCCTGATGTTAACCATTACGATGCAAGCATTATGGGCCAGGTACGGCTTGCATCGCCAGTGCTGAACCAATTGCCGGCATCAGTCGTGCTTGTGACGCGTCCGGCGACGAGCCACGCCGAGACTCACTACGCCGATGCTCAATAAGGCAATATTATCGGGATCAGGCACTGTATAACCGTAAGCACTCGTTACAAACGCAAGCG
>JBBKXJ010000316.1:0-41357 GCA_037969395.1 Pseudomonadales bacterium | reverse complement strand
TTTGATGGCAGCATACGTAGCATGCTGGAAGATATGCACGAGCAAGAGCTGATATTAATGTTTGAGCGACTGATGCAACGGCTGTATGCCAATAGTTCTGATTCGCCAGAAACGGAAATAGAGCGCTTTGTGCGCGCTATGGATAAGGCGCTACGTAACAGCAGGCGAACGACTCACTGGCGCGCCAGACCTCTATCTCTCGAGCTGAATTAGTTCGTTTGGTGCGCACAGCGCACCTTCGGGTCACTACGGCTCATAGGCACAATCTGTAGGATGCGCCGTGCGCACGCGTTTCCTTAAATAAGGCTTGTTATGCAACATTGGTCCCCTTCAAGCTGGCGCTCGCTGCCGGTTAGTCAACAACCGGAATATGCTAACCAGGGCGAGTTGCAGCAAGTCGAAGCTACGCTGGCTGGTCTGCCGCCGTTAGTGTTTGCAGAAGAAAGTCGCGATCTGCGTCGTCAACTGGCAAAGGTTGCCGAGGGGCGCGCATTTTTGCTGCAGGGCGGCGATTGCGCCGAGAGCTTCGCCGATTTCTCCACCGCGAGTATTCGCGACACATTTAAAGTGTTACTCCAAATGGCGGTCGTGCTGACCTTCGCCGGCAGAAAACCGGTGGTCAAAGTGGGACGGCTGGCCGGGCAGTTTGCCAAGCCGCGATCTGCCAACACTGAAACCCAGCACCGGCTGGAGTTGCCCAGCTACCGCGGTGATATTGTCAATGGCGCTGCGTTCAACGCCGCTGCCCGCGAGCCGGACCCACAACGCATGCTGGCCGCATATCATCAATCAACCGCCACACTGAATCTGGTGCGCGCCTTCGCCAGCGGCGGTTTAGCAGACCTGCACGAGGTGCATCAATGGAATCTCAGTTTCATCGCGTCGAATCCTTTGCGTGAAAAGTACGAGCGCATTGCCAATCGGCTGCAGGAAGCGCTGGCATTTATGGCAGTGTGTGGCATCAACAGCAGCAACACACCTACTCTGCGTGAGACCACCTTGTACACATCACACGAAGCCTTGTTGCTGGGCTACGAGCAGGCGCTGACACGCGCCGATGATGTCAGCGGCAACTACTACGACTGCTCGGCACATATGCTGTGGATAGGCGAGCGCACCCGACAGCTCGACGGCGCCCATATAGAATTTTTTCGCGGCTTGCACAACCCCATCGGCATCAAGCTCGGGCAGTCAGTGACTAACGACGAACTACTGCGTTTGATCGATGTACTCAACCCGGCCAACGAAGCTGGCCGCTTGACCCTGATTACCCGTATGGGTGCCGACGTGGCCGCCGAAAAACTGCCGGCCCTGGTTCGAACCGTAGCGCGGGAAGGGCGACAGGTAGTGTGGTCGTGTGACCCAATGCACGGCAACACCATAAAGGCCAGCAGTGGCTATAAGACGCGCTCGTTTGACCGCATTCTGCAGGAGATTCAGCAGTTTTTTGCGGCACTGCCGGCTGAAGGGGCGCACCCCGGCGGAATTCATCTGGAGATGACTGGCCAGCATGTCACCGAATGCACGGGTGGTGCCTATCAAATTTCTGATGCTGACCTGGCCAGCCGCTACCGAACCCAATGCGACCCGCGCCTTAACGCTGACCAGGTATTGGAACTGGCGTTCTGTGTAGCCGATTTTATGCGCGCGCTTTAGGCAGGCGCCAACGCTACAGCAGTAGTTCCAAGCCGACGGAAGTGATCAAGTCCGACCGCAAGCCATCGTCATTGATGGGAACGATCACGTTACCCGACAGAATGAAATTTCTCCCAGGGTGCCACTTGAGGCCTAAGGCGGCATCGGATTTATCCTTGCCGACGGAGTCATTACCGTCCCCTTGCTTAAAGCGGCCAGCGAATTCCAGTGAAGCGGTTACCGCGCTGTTACCGGCGGTGATTCCGACGATGCCACGTACCGCGCTCTCATCACTTTCGTCGCTATCCCATTCGTAACCGATGTTACCGTGGATGCCAAAAATGCCGCCCAGATAGAGTTGCGCGAACAAAGCGGGTTGCACTGTGGTAGAGCCAGTGCCGAGAAAATTGTCTTCATCGCCGCTTGGGGTTTTGACGATAAACGCGCTGGCCACGCTGTAATTCTGCTCGCTGGCCAGTTGGTAAGTGAGGCCAACGGCGATGTCACCAAGCCCGGTTGTATCACCGCTGACCGAATCATTCGGGCTTTCAATGTTTGGATCAAAGTTGTGTACGTCAGGCAGGTCGTTTAGCGGCGATACCTCGATTGTGGCAACAGCATCAACATTGAGGTCAATGGCAACAACCGGCACAATAATGTTGACATCGAGCCGGTCGGTGATGCCGTAACTGCCGAACAGAGACAACGTTTGCACTTCAATATCTACATCATACGTGAGTCGAACGATATCGTTTTCGAAACGATCCGGCTCGTCGGCCGGAAAGGGCGGGTCGGGGAGCGTGTCGAACGGGTGCAGCAGCTCATCTGAATCCAGGTTGCCGATATCATCGCCGTTGAATTCATCGTATTTAAACGCCGTGATGGTCGCTGCAAAACTCCAGTTACCCTTGCCCAACGTACGGCTGCCGCGCGCCAGCACTGGCCCCAGGTCGCGGCTGGTCAAGTCGTAGGTGCCTTGTTCGGCATTGTATTTATAAGAAATACCCGCCGGTGACGAGGTGCCAATAGGTAACGTGCGTACCTCGCGGCCCAATTGATCATTGAGTGAGTTGATCTCACTCTCACTAGCGCCCTGAAAGTGGGCTGCGTGGCTGAACTGCGGATTCTCAACATTCGCCTGCAGCACAATACCATCACCACCGTACAAGCTCGGTATCAGATCGGCAAGATCGGTTGCGTGTACAGCAGGCGCTAGCAGCGCTAAAACGCATGCACATGATATCCGTGGATTGCTGTGTTTCATTGTTCATCTCCTGCAGTTTATTAACAATTGGATTACAGCTCACTAAAACCTGGTGCTGATTCGCGTTTCGTTTATATCGTGCTTACCACCATGCAACATTTTGTGTCGACCATAGCATAGCTACAACGATAGCGTTCATTCAATTACCCAATCCGGCTAGCACTTTCGTATTATATGGTTTTTTCTGAGTCATTTCTGTTTTTCAGTGGGTAGAGGCAATGTGCGCAACACGCGGAAACCGACGAAGAAGTTTTTAAAACCGGGCTTTAACATGACCCGCATTGAGGCACGTGAGAATTTTTCCGAGTCGTACCATGAGCCACCACGGGCAACGGCGTTCGTTCCAGGCCCCGGCAAGGTGCTGCCGTCGGCAGGATAGTTGCCTCCGTAAGGGCTGCTGACCCATTCATGGACGTTGCCGGCCGTGTCAAACAACCCCCACGGATTCGGCTTGAAGCTACCCACCGCCATGCTGCGTTTACCGCCGTATTTGCTGCCGCAGTCTTTGCAGTTGGCATTATTTTCTCCAGCCTGCTTACCCCACCAATAATCGCCTTCGGTGCCGGCGCGCGCCGCGTATTCCCATTCAATCTCACTGGGTAGGCGATATTGCTGCCCGGTTTGTCTGGATAGCCAGCTAAGGTATTTCTGTGCTTGCCGTTGATCTACATTGATGACAGGTTGTGAGCCGCGACCCCAGCCCTGATCGGAAGGAGAGGGCGCGCCGCTGGCAGCAACGAAACGATCAAATTGTTCAAACGAGACCTCCAGACGGCCCAGCATAAAGCCGCGTGGCACGTTTTCTTTGTGAGCGGGCTGTTCGTTTGGAAAGCCGGTACCGGTTGTGTCACCGAGCGTAAAGCTTCCAGGTGGGATGTATACCAGCGCCGGCGCTAGTCCGCCGTCGCGCAGCGTGTCATTTTGCTCACTCTTTAGCAGGCCCTGCTGCAGCGTTTTAAAAGCGGCATCGGCCGGGAATTGTGCGCGGATAACTTCTACCCACGCCGCTGCCATGGCAATATCACCCGCGTCGCGATAGGCCTCGGACTGCGTTCGATAGTGGTTTTTAACCTCTTTAATGCCCTCCATTGCGGCCTTCGATTGCGGGTCGATTTTCAGCGCCTGACGATAGCTTGCCAGCGCGTTGTCGCCCGCTGGCGCGAGCCATCGTTTGCCGTTGCGTTGCTGCGTCGCTTGTTTGAGTAGCGCAGTGAGTTGCTCATTGTCTTCCGGCTGCGCTGCTTCAACTGCTTCGGTCTGTCGCGCTGCGGTGGGGTCGATTCGCAGTTCTTGCTGCTGGTTTTTCGACTGTGCGGCTGCTTTCAATTGTGCATCTTCTTTGCGTTGCGCGGCTGCCTTCAATTGTGCATCTTCCTTCCGTTGAGCGGCTGCTTGCAATTGTGCATCTTCCTTCCGTTGCGCGGCTTTTTTCTGTAACGCGGCCGAACGATCCGCTGCCAGTTGTTTGGCTGCCAGTTCTTCAGCCTGTTTACGCACCCGACGTTCAGCCTCCGCTTGCTGGCTTGCTAATTGTTGCGCCGCGCGTCGTTGCCGGTTTTCTTGCAGTGCTTTTTTCTGGTCTTTGAGTTTCGCGTTGTCCGGGTCAACCTGTAGCCCGCGGTCGAGGAACAACAGCGCCTGGTCTTCATCTTCCCTTGCAATGGCTTCCCGTACGATGCTGAGATAACCGTCGGCGATGTTTCCTTTAATTTTCAGGGCTTCGCGGTTGCTCGGGTCCAGCATCAGTATCTGCTGCACCGTGGCAACGGCATTGTCGCCCGCGGGGGCACTTAGCTGACGTCGGCTCATTTGATTGCGTGCCACGCTAAGCAGACGATTGATGCGTTGCGCCAATGCCTGCTGTTCACGTTGCTGAGCAATTTCCGTTTGCGCCGTCAGCATTGCCGCGTTCAGAGCTACCAGTCGCGGGTCGGCAGGCAGCAGCACCAGTCCCTGTTCAATCAGCGATGCACACCAGCGCCAGTCGCGTGCCTGTAGCGCATCCTTTGCGGCATCGAAAATGGTTTGCCGGAGTTGAGCAACCGCGTCGCTGGCTTGTTCGTGAATTGGGTTCAGCCGCAACACTTCTCGATATTTCAGCAACGCATTGTTTTGCCTTGGCCGGGTAAACCGTTGCTGCGCCGCCAACGCCTTTGCCTCGCTCAGCAGCGTTGCGATGTGCCGGCGCACCGCCAGCTGGCCCTGCAGGGCGGTTAGCGTTGCCAGCTTGGGCTGCACAGTTTTAACAGTGTCCAGCAAGCTTTCAGCCTGGGCAAAATCCTCACGCTGCAAAGCTTCACTGGCGCGCTTGAGCTGCGCGTCGATAATGCCGGCCAGTGCCGTGCTGGCAGCAGCGTTGTCGGCATCCTGCTTGAGCACTTGCTGCAGGCTGGCGACGGCATTGTCGTTCGGCGGAGCGAACAGCTGACCCGCGCGCTGTTGCTGCTCGGCCTGACGCAGCAATGCAGCCATATCGCGCGCTTGCTGTTGTTCAGCAGCTGCTCCCGCCACGCGTTTTTGCATTGAGCGCAAGCCGGCGTCGTCAGGCCAAACCTGCAGGCCTTGCTGCAAAACCTGCTCGCTGCGCTGCACGGCACCGCTGTCAAGCTCGGCCGTGGCCTGCTGCAGAATCTTTTCCGGTAGTTGACTTAGTGCTTGTTTGGCCGCGCGATTGTCCGGCTCCAGCGTCAGCACCGCGCGCCAGGTCGCGTAGGCATTGTCGCTGTCGGGCGTGGTAAATTGCTGTGCTGCGAACTGTTCGGTCGCGGTCTCAAGTAACTTATCGACCTGTTGCCCGCGTGCTTCGCGCTCACTGCTCGCGCGTAATTCCGCTTCGCGCCTGCGCTCCAGTAATTCGCGTTTGACCGCCAGCAAGCCGTTATGCTCGGCAACGACGCTCAGGCCTGCGTCGGCATAGCTGTTACTGCGTTTGTCTGCGCCGCGCTCCAGCTGCTCGCGGGCCAGGCTGGCGTAAACGTCGGCTACCTGCTGCAGCGCCTTGTTCGCCTGCGGATTGTCGGGTTCGAGCACCAGCACCTGCTGCAGGCTGTGGACGGCGTTGTTGTTAGCCGGTGACTTGAGGTGGCGCTGGCCAATCTGCGTTTGGGCCAGTTGCAGTAGACGTTCTATCTTGTCCTGTTGTTCGCGCTCGGTTCGATCAATTTTTTGTTGGCGCGCAACAATCTGCTGTTGTTGTTGCAGCAAGTCTTTGTTATCAGGAACAAGCGTCAGCGCGGCCTGCATATCTCTCACTGCGGCTGCCAGTTCGTCTTTCTTTGCCTTGGCGTTGGCGTTGTTAGCCAGCGCCCTGGCAACGTTGAGTAAGCCGGCTCTGGCTTGCTGGTTGTCTTTATCTCGCTGCAATACCAGCTGGTAGTTAGCCGCTGCGTTGGCTCCTTCCGGGTCAACAAGCTTGCCTTCTTCCAGCTGAGTTTTTGCGGTCGCCAGCAGTTGTTCTGTTTCCTGTTCGCGTTCCAATCTGGATTGCCGTTCGCGCTCACGCCGTGCGCTGCGCTGCTTTATTGTCGCTTGCTGTTCCAGCAGGGCTTTATTGCCGGCGGAAATAGCCAGCCCCTGGTCAATAATGTCAATGGCATGTTTTTCATCCTTAGCTGCCAGCGCAGTGGCAGCGCGCTGTGCATAGCGGTTGGCGATCACGTCCAGGTTAGCCAGCGCTTGTTTCTGTTCGGGGGCCAATGCGAGTACCTGGCGCAATGAATTAACGGCGTTGTCACCGTCTGGCGTGGTCAGCTGGTCGGCCTCGATTTGTGCCTGCGCCAGCGTCAGCAATCGCTCAACAGCCTGTTCCTGCTGTTGCTGCCGTAGTTCTTTCTGGCGTTGCCGGTACTGGGCGTCGACCTGCTTACGCAAGTCTTGCAGACGCACGTTGTCAGGCTCGAATTGCAGGCCCTGGTCGATCATGGTCAGGCTCGTTTCGAGAGCACCGGTGGCCTGCTCGCGGCGTGCTTCGAATAAGATGTGATCAGTGAAAGATTGTTTGACGGGATTGACGCGGACGTCGTCCGCCGCCAGTTCGGCCAGCGCTAGCAGCGTTGTATAAAGGTTATCGTTTTTCGGCACCACAAACCGCTGTTGCTCAATCTGGCGCTGTGCGACCGCCAGCAAATTAGCGTATTCCAGCTCCTGCTGTTGGGCGCGGTAACTACGGTAGCTGATACCGCCCCACACGAGTAAGCCGATCAGCGCGGCCACCGCAGCCCATTTGCTGATAGTTCGTGCTGCTGATGCTGGCGGCGGCAGCGGCGGCGGTTGGCCGGATTCCTGCTGGCCGTCGCCTAGCACGGTGATGAGATTGGTATCGGGATACTGCGACAAGTGCGAGTGCTGGTCGGCAGGATCAGACGTAGATCCCGTACTGCTCTTGTGGCTGTGCAGCAGCACCACGCGTTCAGTATCGTGCTCGCGTTCGATTTCCTCGATCGCGCCAATCAGATCGGCTGCATTCTGAAACCGGTTAGCAGGCTCCTTTGCCAACGCTGTGTTCAATAAATCCTGCAGAAAGCCTATAGATTCCGGCAGTGTTGGAATCGGTTTATTGACGTGCATAAATGCCACGGCAATAGGATTGGATGCTACATAAGGCTGCACGCCGATTAGCGTTTCGTAAAACACCACGCCAAGGCTATACAGGTCGGAGCGGCCGGTTAAGGTGCCGACCTGAATTTGCTCCGGGCTCATATATGCAGGCGTGCCAATCAACGAGCCGGTGCCGGTCAGCGCGGCTGTTTCCTCAGACAAGTGTTTAGCGATGCCAAAATCGGTGAGTACCACGCTTCCGTCGCGGCGGAACATGATATTGGCCGGTTTAATGTCGCGATGTACGATGTTGTGCTGGTGTGCAAAACCTAACGCCCGCGCGACCTGTTTGACAATGCCAAGCACTTCGGCGAGCGTCAAATCATCGTGCAGCCGTTCGTGCAAAGTGGCGCCGGGAAGGTATTCCATGGCGATATAGCAACAATCGTCATTGGTCGCAATATCGTAGATATTAACGATATTGGAGTGTTGCAATCTGGCGATGGTTCTGCCTTCGAGCTTGAAGCGATGTGTGAAGCTATCGCCTTTGGTAAGCGCGGAAGACATGACTTTCAGCGCACACGGCCGCCCCAGGGAATCCTGGATGGCGAGATAAACAGTAGACATGCCCCCCGTGCCCAGCGTTTTTTGAATGGTGTAGCCGTCAATTTTCAGGCTCATGCAGCGCGTAATTCCTGTACGGATTAATCCTCTGCCCGACATTAGCAGTAACTGTCGATTAATCCGTTAGAGTCCCACTCCTTGAAGTACTTATTAATATAGGTTGGTGTAAGGATGAGCGACCCGTTGATAGCGGTCAAGTAAAAGTCTACAAGCTGGCGTACAGTCTGAGGCCAGTCTGGCAAGCAACAGGCAGAGCGCCGAGTGGCACATTGTGCCGCGAAATAGTGAGATCGTTCGGCCGTTGGTGGCAGTTAGAAGGTGCGAAAGCAAGATTTGCCCGCTGCATGGAGCAGATAATTCATGTTTTGGATGCAAATTCAAATTTCACCCGCTCTGGAGATTGTCCGTGTTTACATTGCGCCGCCGCGCCAAGCCTCAACCCCAGTCTGCTCAGTCCACCAGGCTGAGTCAGCAAGTCGATGCGTCAACCGCCACCTACGAATTTGTCGCCACGTTCGACGCAGCTGCGTCGAACACAAAGCCCGGCGGCAACGACAGCGGTGTTTACGTTATGTACCCAAAAGATCGTTTCGCGGTATTACGCGATGCTCCCGCAGCGACCGCGAACCAAACAGCGCAGTCAATTGCGCCTGGCGCGTCGACAAGAGTGCCAAAGGTTATTGCGGTCATGCTTGAACCCGACGGGCAGAGTCGCTTTTTTCACCCCGAAGCATCGCGCCGCGCCGGTCGTCCCATCTGGCAACCGCTGCAAAAGGTTGGTAGCTAATAAGGGTTTCGCAAAGATAATTATGAAACCTGGACAAATCACAATATGCCGGGCGTTTGAACGCCTGGTGGGAGTCAGTTGATGAACACAAATTTTGTAGAGCAACAGCAAATGATTGACCACTACCTGCTGGGTAAGCTGAACGAACAGCAGGCCGATGAATTTGAGGTCATGTGCTTGCATGACCAGAAAATGCTGCTGGAGTTGGAGCTAAGCGAAAAGATGTTGGCCGCCTTCAGGCGCGCTGACGAGCAGAATTTGCTGCAGCCGATTCATCCGCAGTCGGTAGTACACAAAACTTCCTGGCACAGTCCCTGGCCGAATGCGATTCATGCGAATGCGCCCCGCACATTCCCGGTCTGGAATTATGCCACCGCCGCCGCGATGATTCTGGGCATTTGTCTGGTGTCCAGCATCACGGTTTTCTCGCAACGTGATATACCCTCGAGTGCATACGAACCGCAAATTAACACGCCGATATTTGAACTTGCTCAAACCCGAAGCGCCTCTGCCGACCCCGACTACATTGTGCGTATTTCAGACCAGCCTGAATGGTTGGTGCTGACGATGAATTTGGGTCAGATCGATTTCGACCGCTATCGCGCCACGCTGCTTGACCAGAACAAAACCCTCGTATGGCAAAGCGATGGCCTGCAGCCCAATTACCAGGATGCGCTGACGCTAAGCCTGAATTCGGCGCAGCTGGCAGAGGGCAATTACGTGGTTAAAATTGAAGGTTTGACCGGTGTCGAGAATAACCCGGTGCGAGTTGCGGAGTATGGGTTTCAAGCAAAGATGAAAGAGTAGGCCGGTTTACGGAACTGCCGAGTGGTGGCGCACACCGCGCCTAATTTTGAGTCAAGCGAGCTTCCCTGCTCTGGAATAGTGGTCAATTAACCGCACCACTCGGATTCAGTCAACCATACCTTTGTGGTTGCAATGTGCTGCTTCGCAGTAAAAAAGTAAAAGGCTCACTTTGTTGGTATTTATTTTTTTAATATGAAAGATATGTATCATGTGCTTCATGTTATCAAACGTGATTTGCCCTTCCAGGAATTCCAACCCTCTGCCATCCAGATTAACGTAATCATTTTGAACATTTGCTCTAATGTAACCAGATCGAGCGGCGATTTTTTTTGAAGTGCTTTCGGTGTCGTCGTAAGTCTGGTCGTTCGCGCATGTTTCAACTATCAGCGGGACCGGTTTATTAGCGTCGCTACCTGGTCGATATTCAAGTACCAGTTTATTCCATTCCTCTCGGTTTCCGCTAAAGGTTTGACCGGGAACAAACTTAAACGTATTAGCTGTCTTTGAGTCTCTGACGATTTGATATTCATCTCCCTTGAGCATGGGTGGTGTTACAGCTTTTTCACCTCGTTTTGGGGGAGCCTGGTAGACCGCGTCGACGATCTTTTCGGCTATAAATTGATCTCCTCTGGTGTCGCAGCAACCTCCTCCGTGGGGACTATGGATACAGGCCGCGAGCCCAAGTATGATTACAGCTGCAGCACTGAGTTTTACCACAACAATAGCGGATGCCTTTTGATTTTCCATTCTACTTTTCATGATGCCTTTCCTTTTGGTTATTTAGCAATAAACAACGTATCGCTCTATGTGGCGTGAAAGAGTCGTCCGTTAGTATGCCGTTTGTCTTCGCACAATTTCAAGTTAGCGAGACTTTTAGCTGGTTTTTATGTCGAAATGAACTTGGGTGTATTCGGTTAGGTGGAACCGCCTCTTTGGCGCCAGTCTCCCTGTAAAACGAAGCCGGCCCAGTAATAAGGGTCGCGCCATTTGCGCTGCCTGAAAATTGCCAGTTGCGCCTTACGCAATGCGTCAGCTGGTTCTAAATTTTTCTTGAGCATAAGTCTGTAGAACTCTTGCATAAGCGTTGCGGTGGCTTCATCGGACGCGCGCCATAGGCTAGCGATAACGCCAGTTGCACCAGCGTACATAAAACCACGTGTCAGCCCGATCAGGCCTTCACCGCGAACATCTTTCCCCAATGCTGTCTCACAGGCACTTAGCACTACAAGATCCGCTCTGAGTTTAAGACTGTATATATCGTGCAGACGCAGAAAACCTGGCTGGGGCGCGCCATTTTCATCGAACGCCGATAGAGCAAGCGAAGACAACTCAGGGTACCGTGAGTTAATCAACCCGTGCGTGGCAAAATGCACATACCGAAATTCGTCAAGCGCTGTTTCAAGCACGCTGGATCGATTAGCAGCGAATCCCGTTGCCTTAAGTACCTGTGCCGGTGCCGCCAAATCGGCAATGGCATCAGCCTCGATGCCGCTGGATGGTAGGCGCATTAAATCACGTCTTCCTTCCTCGGTTGATCGCGTAGCGGTGCGACGCTCGATTTTTGTACTGCCCGCTAGCCGAGCATCTTGTTGGTTGAATACTGGGTCGGCAAAGATGGCAACAGCTTTTTTCGCAGGCTTACGGCCCACCTGTGCAGTGCGCAACATAGCCAGCGTGGCAGCTGAAGGTAGCGTCACAACTTCATTTTGCTCGAGTAGAGGTACGGGCGAGCTGCTGGACCCGGGGACGGGTAGTGCGCCAAACGGAATATACTGGAGAGCGCCGTCTGGTACGATCACTACTCGAAGTCCTTTTAAGCGATTAGTCACTGGCGCCAGAATCAGGTCGGCAAGCTTGACGTTGGCGCGTCTAGCCGTACTTCTGGATGCGCTATCGAGGTCTAACGTTTTAAAATTCTCATAGGCTTCTCGCGCAGCCGCTTCAATATCGGCGCGTGGTGGTAAGCTCCAGCTTTCAATCGAATTTTCGGTTACATACCAAAGATAACTTTGCTCCTTGCCCAGCGAATATTCCAATAAAACAGTAGATTTGTCTTCTGACTCATCAGGCGCGAGCAGGTTTTGTATATCTGCAGCTTTCAAAAGCCCAGGTTGAATTAGCTCGGCGTACTGACGGTTTTGTTTGCGAATTCTGGCTTCGATAACATCAAGGTCTGCCTTTACCGCGTGCAATTCTGTACGGATTGTAGCTGTTGCAGTATTTCCCTCCGCAATTTGCATTTCCAACGTGTAGGCGAGACCAGCCAGCTGCTTGCGTTTTTCGTTACGCGCGTTCAGTAACTTGGGATCGAATCCCTGAGCTTTGTCGGTTCTTGCCTCCGTCAGCAATTCCACGAGTGACCTGGCTCGGGCACGCTCACTGACTTCCAGCGCTAATGCGGTATAGTCGGACTCGTGTTTTCCTGCTTCGCTTTGAGATGCGGCAAGCTCCATTAACAGCGCGATATGCAACTCGTAAGTCGGGAGTTGCAATCCGGTGAATGACAGGCGTAGATTAGGATTACCTACGCGGAGCCGCAACGCCTCCGTAATGTCCAGCGCATTTGCAGCATACGCAAGCGCTTTAGTCGGATGGCCGAGCTTGTGCTCCGCTCGCGCCATGGCTCGCAACGTTTGTGCTTCGCCAGTCTGTGAGTGCAGAGCCCTGTGTTGTCGTAATGCTTCCTGCAGGTCGCTTAGTCCTGCTACTACGTCAATGTTCTGTGCGACTTTGAGTCGACCGAGTTCCTGCAACGCGACTGCTCGGGCTGCTGCGGCTTCGTCGCCGACGGCGGCCGTCAATGCTTGCTTGAATTGATCTAGAGCATCGGCATGGTTACCTATCGCAGCATGGTCACGACCGAGTTCAATAAGTGTGTTGGCTTTTTCCGCTGGTAGTTTAGCCAGCTGTAGCGCTTCATTGTGGGCTTTTAGTGCCTCAGTTGGCTGCCCCAGATTGCGATGTGCATTGCCGATATTCACATGTGTATTAAACAATGCTCGATGCTCTGCTGGTCCTTGCTGCAGTGCCAGGGCCTGCTCGAAGAATTCAAGTGCGGCACCCCAGTTGTCTAAACGACCATAGGTTAGGCCGGTACCACTTAAGGCTCTGGCTTTTCCCAATCGATCTCCAAGAACTTCGAATAAGTCTGCTGCCTCGCGGTACATTAGCAGCGCGTCCTCAAAATCGCCCAGGATTGCATGCGCATCGGCAAGATTATCAAGGATCTTCGCTCGCTCAGGCTTGTATTCTTGCGATTCCGGTACGCTAAGTGCTTTTTTAAAAGTTTGAATTGCGCCTATATAGTCGCCCAGCTTTCTATCCATTGAGGCGATGTTGTTTAATGTCCAAATTGCTTGTTGTGGCTCTCCTAATGTATTGAACATTTCGCCAGCTTTGGCGAATTGCACACGTGCTTTCGCGAGTTTGCCTTGGTGATAATATGCCATACCTATGTGATTAGTTGTATGGGCCTGGTCATAAAGACTTCCGCTTGCGCGTTGCAAGTCTAGTGCTTCGCTAAACTTATTCAATGCAATTTTGAAATCAGCTTTCTCATGGGTTTCTATTAGTGCCATTCCCTGCATTTGTAACGCGTCGGCCCATATCAGTTGATCTTTCGATTCACTGAAAAGTACAGCGGCGTCCTCGGCCAATGCTGCGGCGACCTTCCATTCATAAAGTTCATAGTATTGGGCGGCCATGTAGTAAAGAGCCCATGCCTCCTCCTCTTTCTTGCGCAATCGATGCAGCTCGGACTGCGCGATCTCGTAGTATGCAATGGCATCAACGCGCAGTTTTTCTATTACTTTGGATTCACTCTCCAGGCTGGCGTTAAAATTCAACCGCGCGGCCTCGGTCATAGCCTGTTGAGCTTTTATGCGCCGCTTATCGTCGCGTGTATTAGCGGCTAGCTGTTCAATAGCCAAACGATAACGGCCCTCTTTTTTCACATGCTCGTTCGAGCGCAGCAATACCTGATACGTGCCAGCTTCGCTTGTCTTGATTAATGCCGATTCGCTGCCTACCCTCGCTGTTGGTGTATTGACGGTCGTAATGCTCTTTCCACGGGGGTCGAGTACTTCAACGAAAACGTCAATACCGAGTTGCTCAACTTCTATGCGGAAGTAACTGTCAGCGGGGAGGTCAATTTTGTGGCTTTGTGCTGCGGCCCCGCTTAGCGTGTGTTCTACCGGTTCAAGTACAGTGACAACTGGCGATAGCTGCGGGGCGCAGCCAGTCAGGGCTGCGAGAGAAAGTGTCACTAACAGGCATAGTGACGCGCGGGGCATTTCGTATAATCCCTTGAGTTGAGTAATCTTGATTTGGTTTATAATATCGTTAGCAGAAGCAGTACTACAGCAGCGCACAATAAACCGTAGAGCCAGTAATTTGTTTGCTTCGGCTCAGCCAGCGAGTCAATCTCTGCCGTTTCGACGTTGCAGGAACTGGGTGCCGCAATAACCTGCACGGTTACGTTGTCGTGGCCGCCGCTTTCCAGTGCCCGGGCTATTAATTGATCGACCGCATCGCCGGGGTTGCTTGCCTGAGCGAGTATCTCTGCAATCGCCTGATCGTCGAGTTCTTCATTAAGGCCGTCGCTGCACAGAACTATCCATTGCCCGCGCTGCCAGTTGCCGTACACGATATCGACTTTTACCGGTCCTATATCCTGTACACCCAGGCATTGCGTAATAATATTTTTGTCGGGATGATTGGCGACTTCTTCTTCTTTGATGGCACCGGAGGCGAGCAGCATTTGCACGTAGGAATGATCAGTTGTGACTTGAGTCAGGCGGCCCTCATGCTCGTTGGGCGCCCATAAATAAGCACGGCTGTCGCCGACCCAGGCGATTTCGTAGTCATTTCGATTGCTTTGCAGGGCGACGACGGTTGAGCCCATGCCCGGCGCGCCGATTTTTTCATCTACCGCCTGCAGTATGGCGCTATGCGCTTGTTGCACTGCGTCGCTTAACTGCGTGCCGTCGTTGCAGGCCGCAGCAATGGTGTCGCGGGCAATTGCGCTGGCTACTTCACCGGCCTCGTGCCCGCCCATGCCGTCGGCTATAAGCCACAAGCCCTTTTCAGAATTACTGAAATAGGTGTCTTCGTTGTTGCTGCGGCTATTGCCAGTGTCTGACCCCTCGCCGTATTCAACTGAGGGCATGTTGTTGTTCCATAGCGCCTAGCTGGACCTTATTGTTTGGGGGATTGCCATATTACCGCGATATTTCAGCGGGTAAAGTAATATCGTGCAAACCCCGCACTGATGGCAAACGGTGGTGACGGTCTATGAATTGTAATCCTTCAGGTCACGCCCGGCAGCATGACTGTAATTGGGCATAAGTCAAAAGAGAGCAGGTATCGTGTTTGCAGAGCCACCTAAGTCCATCAGGCTGTAGCGCGCGTCCCTGCGCACTCATTGCCTGCAAACACGATGCCTGCTCTCTCTTCGACTTACAGTTGGCAGACTTTAGTAGTTGTCCTGGTGTAGAAACTCGCTAATTGCGACTTCGTCGTACACCAAATTTCCAACCTCATCGCTACCGGTGGCCCACTCACTGGGGCAATCTTCGGCGGCCAATCCATCATTATGTGTGCGTCCAAAACCAGAGGATGTGTAAACGGTGAAGTCTTCTGCGTAAACGTCGGCTAATGGCATGGCTTTGCTCCTGTCTCCAATTAACTGATGACGTGGCCGTTACTGCGGTTGCGACGTCGTTGCTGTGTGTTCATTACGTGCTTGCTATGTGCTTACTATGTCTCTTTGCACCGGCTGTGCCAACTCGTAGATAATGGAGCAAATAACTTATAACGCATTGTAATTATTCAATAAAAATAAATTCCAACGAGATCGAACTGATAGCTGCGTAAAGGCTTGTTGGCTGTAAGCTAACGTTCTAATGCAGTTGTGTTTGCTTGCAACGTTCATGCGAATTAGCGAGGCATTGCGCTGGCGTTAGTGTTGAGGAAGCCATCCCGGCTGCAGGCAAATTGCAATTGAGGCATGTTGCTGTAACGGGAGACGTGGCTATGCTGCAGGCTAACGAGGAGGTGTCGGGTTAACTCGAACGTAAAAAATTATTGATAAACGAGATGAGTTGTGGGAATGTAACAGCGACAATGAATTAGTAAGTATGGAGCACGAAAATGCACATGCCAGGTTTAACCAAGCCGGTCGCTCAACACACTAATTTCTTCAACTACAAAATAAGAAAACAGCTACCTCTTCACGCCACAATGGTTTGTTCGCTACTGCTGGCAGCGCAAAATGTTTTCGCTGTGGGGTTCGATCAATTGCAGGGCCTGAATGGCCCGCAAGATGCAGCGGCAGACGCTATTCAGGGCAGAGATATTAACGGCGTGAGGCCGGCAATAGCGAACGTCGAGGGCATTGGGCTGTGCCAAAGTATTGCGGTTTCGCCGGACAGCGGTTCGTTTTCAGCGGCTACCCAGGAGTTAGGTGCTCGTTGCGCCGAGCTGGTGCAAACCGCCGACCCGAGAGCAGGAGAGGATGGCACCGGCCTGCCGGACTCGCTCAATCTTGGCGTCGCCCCGGCTGACGTGCGGGCCGCCCTGCAGCAGGTCGTTCCGGAAGAGACCGAAATAATTGGCTCCGGCGCCACCGATACCGCCCACGACCAGATGACCAATATCGGCAGTCGCATGCAATATTTACGCACTGGCAGCAGCACACTGGCGGTCTCCGGCTTCAATTTTAGTGGCGAAGATTTGACTGGCGGCGCAGCGGGTGCGGATGGATACAGCCGGCTGGGGCTGTTTATAAACGGTACTTACGGCAGCGGTGATAAAGACGCAACCAACAATGAGGCGGGTTTTGACTTTGACGCCTACGGCGTTACCGCCGGCATTGACTATCGTTTTAGCGAGACGTTAGTTGCCGGGGTTGCTGTTGGTTTTTCCAATTCGGAAGTCGAAGCTGACAACAACGCTGGCAAAACTGATGCCGACGGCTTTAACGGCACGTTGTACGGCATGTACTACACCGAGCGTTTTTATGTTGAAGGCTCGGTGTCCTTCGGCAGCTACGAGTACGAAGCGCGGCGCGTTGTAGATTACGGTGCTGGCGCGCAGCGGCGCTCGGCTGACCTCGATAGCGAAACCGATGGTGATCAACTGGGTTGGAGTTTGGGCGGCGGCTACACTAACTACGTCGAAAGCCTGAACTACACGCTGTTCGGCCGACTGGAGGGCATCGACTCTGACATCGACGCCTATAGCGAAACGGGATCGGGAGCAAATCCCGAATGGGCCATGAGTGTTGACGACCAGGAAATAGAATCGGTACAGGCAGTATTGGGTGGCCAACTGGCGTTAGCGTCCAGCCAGAATTTTGGCGTGATTCAACCGTATGTAGGCGCTGAATGGCATTACGAATTTGAAGACGAGGCGCGCGACATCACCGCCAACTACTTAAACGATCCATTCTTTGCCGCAACAGGAAGCAAGCAGTTCACGGTGCGCCTGGCAAGCGATGACCCGGATGAGGACTTTTTCCTGGTCAGCGTAGGGGTTACGTTGATTATGCAGGGTGGTAATCAGTTGTTCGTTAACTTCGATAAGGTTTTAGGTCTTGACGACGTTAGCAGTCAAGCGCTCACCGCCGGCGTGCGCTTTGAGTTTTAAGCATAAAAGTAGATCTGCGCGGCGCTTGCCGCGCAAATCTATCTTTATGCTGTTATCACGGCAACCTCTCAAGCACCTCAGGCCATAGTTGTTGCCAGCAGCAGCTATGATCAACTTCGTCAAGCAGATAAAATTGCGCGTCGTGCTGGCGGAGTAGCGTCGGGCGCACCATCTCAGTCGTAACGTTCTGGTCAAGCGTCCCCAGGTAGTGGTGCTGCACAATCGTCTCGTTTAGTACCGGCTGTTTTGCCGGGTTCAATGAACCACGCAAATCACTGTAGCGGTGCTGCCGCGCCCACGCGTCGATATCAAGGTTTGCGGCTAGCGTTACCAATGCAATCACGTCCGAACGCAGGGCAGCCAGGAGCATCGCCAGCGTACCGCCGCCACTGTGACCAAACAGCATAATGCCGTCATAGTCAGCTGCATACTGCTGTATGACCTGATCTAAACTTGCAACAACAGCGCGAGAGTAGCGTTTGTCGGTCCACCATTCGGCCGCGCAACCGGCGTCGTCAAGGTTGAAATAACAGGGTCTGCCGAGGTAAAGCGAAGGCGCCGGGTCAACAGCCATCAGTTTCAACATCAGCAGATTTTTAGGTGTTGGGTCCAGTGAGACTGTGTGCCGGTTACGCCAGGGCCTGCCATCGCCTTCGATGTAAACGTGCAGATGCCTGGCTTTGACTTGTTTGCCGCGGTTAACACTGAGTGGCTCGACGGCTTGGTTAAGAAATATCTGGTGTTTGAATTGCGCGCCTGTTACGACTGCGGGCGTCACTCCCAGCTCGTCGGCAGCGCGCTGCACAGTGTTTGCAGAGCATGCTACCAGCACAGCAATCAGACCAATAACTGCGCAGCCGCATAAAGTACGAAAACACGAACAACACGTTGATGCCAGTTCATGGATTGTTTTCGATCTCTTCCTGCAATGCACTCAGACCCCGACTGTTGGGAAAAATTCGGCGAGCAACCGCCAGGCGGCTTTCTGCGGACCCGGTATCGCCCTCTTGCCATTCGCTTCGCACTTGCTGGGCAATTTTTTCCTCAATCGCCGCTATTCCAGCGTGTGCCTCTTCATTGCGAGGATCGATTTCAAGCACGCTCTTATACGAATCGAAGGCGCTGCTGCCTTCCGGCAAAATCAGGCGGTTGATAGCGAAGTGAATCCTGGCAACTTTAAGGAATTTTTCGCGCTGTTGCTGCTCGGCCTCAGTGAGTGGCGCGCTCGGCGGTTCGACTACGTAGAGCACGCCCGCCAGCAGCAACAAACCCAGAGCACCGCCCAGCCACAACCACTTACTGCTTTCTCGGATACCGGCTAGTGTTCCGCCAGTGGGCGTCGTCGCTGCTAGTAATGCCTCCGAAAATTCCCTGGCGTTGCTGAATCGGTCAGCGGGCTTTCTTTGCAAGGCTTTGACGACCACTTTGCTGATAACATTTTGTATGGCAGGGTCATCCGACCTCAGGTTGGAAACAGGGTCATCTTGCAGTCGGGACATCACCGCCGTAACGGAGGTGCCAGGAAAGGCTTTTACACCAGTGAGGGTTTCGTACAATACCGCGCCGGTGGAGTATAGATCGCTACGCGCATCGGTGCTTTCACCCATGCACTGTTCCGGCGACAAGTATTGAGGTGTGCCCAAAATCATACCGGTTTTGGTGGCGTCGGAATCTTCCATTTTGGCGATGCCAAAGTCCGCAATTTTTACCGAGTCGTCCGCTAGTAAAATAAGATTTGCGGGCTTGATGTCGCGGTGCACAACTCCGTTTTTGTGCGAATATGCCAGTGCACTCAGCACCTGTTGAATAATATGGGCGGCCTCACTGATGCTGAACTGTCTGCCTTCGACAATACATTCTTTCAGCGTTTTACCTTCGACATATTCCATTACGAAAAACGGCGTGCCGGCGTCGTCTTCTACGTATTCGTGTATGGTAACGATGTTGGAATGAATCAGACGCCCGGCGGCGCGAGCCTCTTTGCTGAAGCGCTGGCGCAGTTCTAATTCAGTTTTGCCTTCCAGCAGGCTGCTGCGAATCGTTTTAATGGCGACAGTACGGGCAAGGTGCGGATCAAATCCCTTGTACACCACGCCCATACCGCCTTCACCCAAAACACTCTGAATGGTGTATTTGCCCAACAGCTGGGGGGCTTTTGCGGCTTGCTCTGTTAGCATCGTGATGGCACTCGGCACACTGGCTTGTCAGCACACGCTGAACTGCTTAGCGAGATAGCGGCCTGTAGTGTCTCTGACTCGGCGAAGTTATTCAAGCTGTCGCGCAATTACCAATTCCCTTGCACGGGGTACTAGCCGGGATTGAAAAGAAACTCTCCTGACTCATGTCCGGCCATATGGATAGGTGCGTATTGTGGAACCTGAGTTTGGGCTATTTTACTGCTGTTGTGCTGCATATTGTCCAACACCTGGTAGTACAGGGAGTAGCCTTCCAGAATATGGTCATTGTCGCGTAGCGCAGCCAAAAAAGCGTTTGCAAACACTGAATGCGCGCCGCCGCCGCCGTCGAGAACGGGTTCCAGGCCACCCGAGGTTAGCGTAATGCGGGCCCGCGTTTCGCCCATAACCTTAATCCACTCGGCGCGTACATCGTCGGGTATATCGGTTTCAATGCGGGCCAGCGGGGTTTGCGACAAGGTGCCGGAATAGCAGCTGTCTGCCACCACCAGAACGTGTCTGGCAGCCAGCGACGACAAGATATTGGTGATGTCGGTGTTGGAGATCCAATTGGCATTATTGTCCGGGTCTGCATCAACAGGTAGCCAATAGCCGCGTTCACTGGCCTCGTCCAGCCGGCCATGCCCAGCGTAATAAATCAGCAGATTGTCTGTTTCTTTTAACGATTTTCTAAGCTCGTTCAAGGCCGACATAATGGTGTAGCGGTCGGCGTTTAGCAGTAGCTTGGTGGTGAAGTTGTACTTCTCCCGCAACAGGCGGTCGGTTTCCTGTGCGTCGTTAACGGCGGTGGCAAGGGTAGACAGTTTTCGGTAATCGTTGTTGCCGACAATCAGGGCATAGTAGTTGCCGCTGGTTGAGCCGGTCTTGCCGGTGATGGTTTTCGGTTTGGGAATACTAAGTTCGGGTACCTGGGAAGAGGGAGCATTCTGACTCGGGTTAACGAACGAAAATGCTATGGCGGCGCGGCGCCCCTGACCGTCGATCACAACCACGTCCACTGGCGTAGGATCGCCGGTGATTGGAACGTTAGCACGAAATAGATTATTGGCAGCCAGCTCGGTGTCTACGCCGTTAACGCTAAGCGACATAAGACCCGCCGGAGCCGACACCTTACCGATCACTTGCCGCTGCTGTTCGAGGGCGCGCAGTCTCACGGTCGCCTGGCTGCGGGTCAGTATCACCGGTGGTTCGATTATTTCGATGCTCGGCGAATCGCTGCGCGACGCAATCAGTGCCGGTGCCGCCGACGCCGCAATCTCTCGGGTCGAATATTGTGCGGCTTCCCGTTCAAGCTTTGCAATAGCATGCTTCTGGCGATTTACCTGTGCAACCTGCCGCTCGTAGCGGGCGCTGACCTGCGACAGCTGTTGTTGTTGCTCGGTCATGGCAGCGGAATATTCTTCGTTTTGCTTGCTCAGCACTTGCTCGCGTTTAGTTCGTTCCATTTGCAACGCGGCTTTGGTGAGCAATAGCTGTTGGCTAGCATCGGCAAGCTGTTGCTGCGTTTGCGTAACTTGTTGCTGGTAGCCCGTCTTATCATCTTCAGTGTTGGAGAGCTTTTCGGAAATCGACTGTTGATCGGTTACAAGCTGCTGGTTTTGAGTTTCCATCGCGTCTAACTGCTGTTCAAGCTGCTGGCGCTCGGCATCCAAAGTAGTAATTTTAGCGGCTAAATCGCTCTCCTTCGCAGATTCTACTCGCTCCTCTGCCTGTTCATCGCTGGCCGGTGAGGTTGCGGTTAACTGTGCGAGTTTGGTTTCGGTCTTTGCCAGGTCGTCTTCAGCCGCCAACAAAACTGATGATTGTGTTTGCATTGCTTTGTCGAGGCGGTTCAGTTGTTGCCGCATCTGCTCGCTTTGCTGCTGCTGTTGCGACAATTCGCTCTGCACATCTTTATACTTTTTTAGCGGTACATAGGTCGCGCTTAGGGTCGACTTAAACAATAGTTTGTCTTCGCTAATGCCCGATGCAAGACGGTAAAGGTTAAGTGCCTGCTGTTTGTCGCTGTTCACGCCCAGCCCCTGTTCGTACAGGTGGCCAAGATTAATCTGTGCGCGAGAATATTTCTGTGCCACGGCTTTTTGATACCAGTGTGCTGCCACTGCATAATCAGGCATTAAACCCAGGCCTTTCTCGTAAATCTCGCCTACGAAGGTTTGCGCCTCGGCGCTGCCGTTCTGCGCCAATGGTAACCAGACCTTGAGCGCGGTGCTGTAGTCGGCGCGGTCGTAGGCCACGTACTCACCGCCGCGGATGGCGCAGTCGCCGCCCGAGGTTTTGATGGGTCGGCGCGGTGCCAGGAAAGTAAATTTACTGCCCAGCTTTTTAACCTGGCCGGGGAGTAGACAATCGACGATAAGAAAGTCATTCGCCGATGTTGCTTTTGCATCGGGTAACGCTTCGCTGGTGGCTTTCTCGTTTGCACTATTGCTGCAAGCGCTAACAATACCCGCCAGCAATAGTGCCAGGCAGAGAGTTCGCCCGCTAACAACAGCAATAGAATTATCCCTGGAAGATATTTTTTCAAGTGTGCTAAAACGCATTGCAAAACTCCCTCGCGTTACGTTTGTTTCTGAAACTCACAATAGCGCAATCTCAATGTGGCGACAATAGTTGATCAGTATTACAGCAGCGCATGCAAGCGCTGGATGTAATGCCGGCGAACGGCGGTTCGCCCGCACCGCATGGTGGCGGGCGGGGAATAAATCGCGGTAGTCGCCTGCTGGACGCTTGCCAGCAGAACGCGTCTACGTTTCCAGTTAGATCGGTCCTCCGAGTGGATCGGCGCCAATTACAGGAATAGCCGGGGCGGCTGGCGTTGCTATATCCATGCTCGGAAATCCAGCGCCGGCTTTGACGCCGCCGATGTAGCCTTTTATGTCGGTGTTAAACTGTGTCCAATCACCACCGAATGTAGGCAGTCCAGGTTGCTGAGGTTGTTCGCCAGCGAGCATCGAAGTACCGCCGCGAACGGCGCTGAGTGCTGCGCTGTCCAGTTCAATGTCTACGTGCAAATCTTTGATGTGCATTTGTATATCTCCTGTTTCAAGCAAATCGATATTGGCGCGGGCTTGCGTTACGGCCAATGGCTAAGTTCGTTTGAACGTGTAGCGTTCAGCAGGAGAAATGCATTGATCGTGCCAGCATAGAGAGAAGCTGTAAAAAAAGATAAAATGTTGTTTTATAAGCGATTATTTTAAGTCTATCGACACGATATTGATGCTGATGTTGGCTGCGCGCGAACAATAGGACAGCGCAAGTGTTGGATCGCCGGGGACATCCCTACTGAATAATTGGCAACGCCAACCAGGCAGCCAGTACAGTGGCTGCCAATAAGGTCAAAAATACGATGATTCTGGCCAGCCTCCGGCCTTTGGACTTTTTCGCCGCCGGGAGCGCCCGGTTTGACGCATCCACTGCGCTCGCGCTGTCTTGCTCATCGGTCAGAAACGCTAGTTCAATACGGCCTATGGTCAGCGTATCCTGATGCTGCAGGACGAAGCGGGTCGCTTGTTCACCGTTGACAGTAATAGCGTTTCTGGCGTTGCTCGTTATTACCGTCCAGCCTTGTGGCGTCAGTTCCAGTTTGGCATGATCCTGCGACACGGTTTTGTCGTCCAGCATGATGTTGAGCTTGTTGCTATGGCCGCCACGGCCTATGTTCACTTGCGTGCCAGGGGACAAACTCTCCGGTAACGAAAAAACCTTGCCGCGCAATGGCGCAGTGAGTATCACCAATCTTGCTCCACTGCCGGTAGTAATCGGGCTTTTCGCCAGCGCCGCGCGTTGCGCCAGTAATCTTAATTTTTGGGGGCTCATTGTTTGTGTGCGGTCAGGGCCTAGCTGCAACGCCTCCTCGACTGCAGGGTCACCAGCGTCTTTATCTGCCGGTAACGGCGCTCGTACCGAGAGGGCGGTTTTCTCATCCGGCTCGTAGTCGGGTTGGGGATCGGAAGCTGCCGATGCGACGTGCAGCGAGTCAAGCATGGAAGCTTCTTCCTCGACCAACTTTGCCACCCGAAACGCATGCTTATGAAAGCGTAGCTCGTCACCTACATCCAACTGTTGCGGTGCGCTGATTTTTTTACCGTTAACAGAGGTGCCGTTGGTAGAGTTCAAGTCTTCAATAATGACTGCACCGGCGATCGCCGTGATTTTGGCGTGTTGACGCGAAATACTAACGTCGTCCAGGTGAATGTCGCTGTCTTTGCTGCGCCCCACAGTCATTTCGCCGCTAACGGGAAACTCTTGCTCTGTTTGCACTGAGCGGAGTAGCAGCTGGGGGGGGGCGATGTCAATTAGCGTGGCGTCGCCATCGTTCATCGGGTGTCTCCTTGGCGTCGTTGTGTCGCGCTGGTTCTAACCTGGCAGCCAGGTCACTGAATGCCAGAATATACGCTGATTATACGCCAAAGGTGCGCTTGAATTCGTGCTGCGAGTATTGCTTGGCAATTGATCACTGCGCAGCAATACTCGCTATAGAAAGATGTTGTTTTGCGTGCTAGCTAAACTGCGCCATTTCGTGAGCGAGTGCTTCCAGCTTTTGCACACTTTGAGCCAAATCGGGGTAGGGGTTTCTGTCGGTCGTATGCGCTTCCGTGTCGGCAAGCGTTATTATGTTTGTCGAGACTTCGACGCCACTGTCAGTAGCTTCTGCTTCGGTAGTCTGACTTTCGGCAGCGCATTGGCTGTGTCGCGCCGGATTCAGTATCAGTTTGTATGCGTTCATAGGTGCACAGCTAACGACGCCTTGATTGCTGGCGTCGCTAAGTTGGTTGCTAGCAATTAGCGCGAACTTAATTCTGCGCCGCGACAGGCATAATGCAGCCAGCCCTAACATTATTAACCATAGTGTGCCGGTCTCTCCTGATGTTGTGCCTTCGTTGTTGGCAGCAACCGTTAGAACATCATTGTGGCTGGAAACATGTCGCGGCAGGTAGCCAGAGTTACCGCCAGAGCGACTTGTGTCAATGCCCATATCGCCGCCCGATTCGTGGTGAAAACCACTGACTTGCCGGGCGAACTCAGCCACATCGTTAAACTCTGCCATGCCATTGAATTGGATGCCGTCAACCGATGCGACCAGCGCCGTAGCGGAGCCCAGAGTTATGGCGTTGTCGCTGGCTTGCGTGGTAGCGTTATGCGCAGCTAAGCCCTGCAGGGAATCCTGCGTACTAGCGACACTGCCATAGCTGAAAAGCGACGAGCAAAATATGCTCAGGAGAACTGTGGTTGGGGGAACTATCCTTTGGTTTAACATTCCGGTGCCTTTAACAATATCGTCCCGTTTGAAAGTGGTCATGTTGCCGGCCAATGTTTGGAACGGCGGGCTACAAAGACCTTCGTCCTCATTGCGATACTGCTATTCGCGTATAAAAAGTCTCACCTTGCTACACAGATTGTTGTGCAGCGATCTGCATTTGCCCCTGCCTGGTTAAAAAAAAGCGGAGGTCCGAAGACCTCCGCAAAGGGGGGGGGGCCGTTGTGTTGCGGTTGCCGAGCTAAATCAATGGCGGTCCAATGGCCGCCGTTGAATAGCTGGCAGGATACCTGGCCTACTGGGCGCTGAATGAACCATTGTTAGCGTTCGACAACGCGTTTTGGGCTGTCCAGTTAAAGTTACCACCGCTATTTACAACCTGTCCGTCGCCAATGACTACGTTGTAGTCGTTGTCGCTTTGCATGTTGGTGTTAGTCTGGGGGCCGGTGCTCGATTGGGCGATGGCGAGCAATTCAGCCAGCTTTGGTGCATTTGTGGGCGATCCAATGTTAAACAGAAACGAGGGGATAGCCTCGCCTGTGCCGCCGAAAATGCCAGCCATAGCTTTGCGGTCAAGTTGTTTGTTTTCAGCTAAATCTTTGATGGTTAACATGTTCGTATTCCTGTGGTCTAGTGTTTAAAACGGGTTCAGCGAGAGACGTGATGTTCACGTTACGCTGCTCATAGTTAACTTGTTGCACAGCTTGTGCCAGTTTTCCTGTAATCGAAAAAAATATTTAACATATTGATTTTACTATAAATTATAATTTCTTCAAAAATTTTCTGGACGCAGCTTTACGCAGTCGTGATAACACTGGTGGGTTTGTTCTAACAGTACTATGAAGTGAGTTGGATCGGGGCTGAGCTTTCAGGATGGCAGACACCTGCGTGCGGTAAAACGGTTGCTTGCGCCTATCGACCACCTGTACGCGACTGCTAACGCAAAACGGAGGCCCTGGGGGCCTCCGTTGCTTGCACTGCTAGTGGGGCCGAAGCCCCGGCAAATTTACTGAATGCTGCTAATAAAATTGCTGGAGTACGACGAAGAGTACTGCGACGTCGTGTTGAAGTTGCCGCCAGTGCTAACAACCTGGCCGCTGCCGATAACAGCGTTGAAGTCGTCATCGGTTTGCAGGCTAGTGTTCGCTTGCGCGCCAGTGTAAGACTCGGCAAGACCCGTTAGGCTGGCTGCCTTAGGCGCATTCACAGGCGATAAAATGTTGAAGCCAACGGGCATCCCGTAGCCGAAACCACCTGTTACGCTTGCCATTTCTTTGCTGTCGAGTTGTTTGCTTACTTGCAGATCTTTGATAGTTAACATGATTTCATTCCATTAGTGTAGTAAAAAAGTTTAAGTTTAAATAAGGCGGGGCGTAATGCCCCGCCCAGGCTTACTGGATGTTAGACAAAAAGTTGCTAGCACCGGATTCAGCATACTGCTCAGTTCCGTTGTAGTTGCCACCTGTGTTGACGACCTGACCGCTGCCAATCACAGAGTTAAAGTCATTGTCGCTTTGCAGATTGGTGTTAATTTGCGGACCAGTGAACGAAGAAGCAAGACCTAACAGGCTGGCTTGTTTCGGCGCATTCATAGGCGAGCCAATATTCAGTTCAATCCCTGCAGGCCAGCCGTAGCCTGTACCACCTGTCACGCATGCCATTTCTGTGCTGTCGAGTTGTTTGCTTGCTTTCAGATCTTTGATAGTCAACATGATTGTAATCCTTTAGTGTCATTGCAATATGGGTTAATAAATAATGAACGTTGCGTTGTTCATGCAATAGGAATTGCAGGTGCTGTGCCAATTCCCGGCCGATGTATCAGAAATTTTATAAGCTTATGTAAATAAGGTGTTTTTTATTTTTGCGGTTCTGAAGGCTACAGACACGGCCGCACAACAGTAAAAAAATGGTGGCTATTTTCAAACACTGAAAGCCGCGCAGTGGGAATGAAAACAACAGCGTATCGCGCCGGGATTGCCAGCATCATCTGCCTGCGGCCTGCTCTAACAAACGCACTATGCCGCATGAAGCAATTGACTTTTTTTCCCTGGTCGTATAGTCAGCGCTAACCAAATTTTTATACTATAGTGCAGCGTAAATTCAACTCTAACTATCAGACTGTCATCGGGGAAACTAATGAACGCGATTTATGTAATGGTGCTTGGGCTAGGCGCGATGGCGATGGGGTACTTTGTGTATTCCAAATTCATATGTGAGAAGATTTTTAAGGTTGACCCCAACTTTCGCACGCCGGCACACGAAATGGAGGACGGCATTGACTACGTGCCAACTAATAAATATGTACTGTGGGGTCACCATTTTACTTCTGTCGCCGGCGCGGCACCGATCATCGGTCCTGGAATTGCGGTTATCTGGGGCTGGGTGCCTGCGTTTCTGTGGGTGACCTTCGGCACGATATTTTTCGCCGGCGTTCACGATGCCGGCGCCATCTGGGCCAGTAACCGTAACAACGCCAAATCGGTTGGCGCGCTAACGGGCGATATCGTGGGCGAACGCGCGCGTAGCATCTTTATGATCGTTATCTTCCTGGTGCTGCTAATGGTCAATGCGGTGTTCGCAGTGGTGATCGCGGGCTTGCTGGTTGAATTTCCCAGTTCGGTGGTTCCCGTCTGGGGCGCCATTCTGGTTGCGCTAATCGTTGGCCAGCTAATTTATCGCAAGTATATTGGGTTAATTACCGTATCGATTGTTGGTGTGGTCGCGCTCTATGCGATGATTTATGTCGGCCCGATGTTTCCTATAGAGCTGCCAGACATGGTCGCTGGTTTGACCGACAAAGCGCAGTGGATAATTCTGCTGTTTGTATACGCAGCGATCGCTTCTTTGCTACCGGTATGGATGCTGTTGCAGCCGCGCGACTATATTAATGGCCTGCAGCTATTTGTTGGATTAATCCTGATGTACGGCGCCGTGCTAATTTCCGGCCCGGAAATAGTCGCACCGGCATTCAATACCAATGTGCCCGAGGGTACGCCGTCGCTGGTTCCGTTGCTGTTCGTGACTATCGCCTGTGGGGCAATCTCGGGGTTTCACGGCCTGGTGGCTTCCGGCACTACTTCAAAGCAGTTGGATAAAGAAACGGACCTACGCTTTGTAGGCTACTTCGGTGCCGTCGGCGAAGGTTCGCTGGCTCTCGCTGCCATCATCGCTGCGACCGCTGGCTTTGCCACACTGGCGGACTGGGAAGCGGTGTATACCAGCTTTGGTCAAGGTGGCGTCGCAGCCTTCGTGCAGGGTGGGGCGAACATCCTTAGCAACGGCTTGGGGCTGGATAACGTGATGGCGCAAACCTTGCTGACGGTTATGGCAGTGCTGTTTGCCGGCACCACCATGGACACCGGCCTGCGCCTGCAGCGTTATATCTTTCAGGAATGGGGCTCGATTTATAATATCGGCTGGATGCAAAAAAGCGCGCCAGCGACCTTGCTTGCCGTTGCTTCATGTTTGGTTTTGGCGTTTGGTGCTGGCGGCGACGGTTCGGGCGGCATGATTATCTGGCCGCTATTCGGTACTACCAACCAGCTGCTCGCAGGTCTGACGTTGTTGGTTATTACCGTGATGCTAGTGAAGTTGGGCCGGCCAATGTACTACACCTTATTGCCGTTGGTGTTTTTGCTTATCATGACTACGCTGGCGTTATTGCTGCAGCTGAAAACTTTTTATGATGACGGTAACTGGTTTCTGCTGGGGCTGGATGTTGTCGTGCTGATCGCCGCCATTCTGATTGCAATGGAATGCGGCTCCAGTCTTAACAGTCTGATCAAAGCCAGCAAGAAAACTGCGGATAATGTGTGAACCTGAAGCAACTCAAGGCTAAACTGCGGCGCGTCAGTTATTACGCGGAAGAGGCGTATAACGCACCCTACCGCGCCGCAGTTGCCCGTGCCAGGCGCGACCAGGACGACGTATTTATGTTGCTGGTATTCTCTGAAATGATGGGCGTGCCCAACCCTGCCAGCTATTACACGCTGGAGCTGCAGCCGCTGTTGCTGGAGCGTTTTCACGATTGGCATAAACGCATGGGTATGCCGCACTCGCCGTTGGATAATTTTAAATGCTGCTGAACGCGTCGCAGCGACTTGCGGAGAAAACGCTATCAACAATCTGATCGATAAGCGCATCCTGCTGATCGGCGGCAAGGGCGGCGTCGGCAAAACGACTGTCGCCTCTGCGCTGGCTTTATTGGCAGCGCAGCGAGGCAAGAAGTGTCTGCTTATCTCCACCGATCCTGCACACAGTCTTGCCGATGCGTTTGACTATGCAATTGGCGATCGAATCACTCGCCTGGCCCCCAACCTGGATGGGCTTGAGCTGGACCCTGACCAGGAAGTTGAACGGCATCTCGACCGCGTTAGCGCGCAGTTGAAGCGCTTCACCCGGCCAGAAATGTTCGGCCAGATTGAGCGACAAATGCGTCTCACCCGGCAGTCACCGGGCGCGCAGGAAGCTGCCATGCTCGAAGCCATCGCCAAAGTCATCGAGCAAGGCCGGCAAGACTACGACTTACTGATTTTCGATACCGCGCCAACCGGTCACACGCTGCGCTTACTCAGTCTGCCCGAGGCTATGGCTGCCTGGACCCAGGGGTTGCTGAAGGCGAATGAAAATTCTGAGAAATTGGCCGGTGTGCTGGCGCACTTGACGCCAAAAGCCGGTCGCGATGTGGATAATCCACTGGAAGACCCGGCCGAGTATGCCACCGCCGGCATGGACAAACGCAGCAAGGCCATTACCGAAACCCTGCTAAACCGGCAGCGCTTGTTACAACGCACTCGCAGTATTCTTTGCGACGCAGAGCAAACAGCACTGTTGTTCGTACTGACGCCGGAGAAGTTGCCAATTCTCGAAACCGCCAGGGCCGTTACCGCGTTGCGCGAGGAACGCTTGCCATTGGCTGGTCTTGTGGTTAACCGAATTTTACCCGCTGCCGCCGACGGCGAATTTCTCGCCCAGCGTCGCCAACAGGAGCAGCAATATTTGCAGGAGATCGAACAGCGTTTCAGCCAGCTGCAGCGTTACTCCCTGTATTTGCTGCCAACCGATGTGCAAGGTTTGAAGGGGCTTGGTGCCATGGTTGAGCAACTGCAACAGGCAGGGTTGTGATCCAACAAGTTGTTTTTTTGATTACGCCGTAAATAAAAAGGGAGGTCCGAAGACCTCCCTGTTTGCGCCTTTCCGCGCTTGGCTCTCGCCTGGATTTCGCTTAACTCTCGCCTGGATTTCGCTTAGCTCTGTAAGCTGGTCAAGAAGTTATCAGCAAAAGACAGCGCCGATGAATAGCTACTGTTGGAGTTGCCGCCGTAGTTAACCACCTGACCGCTGCCAGCCACGATATTAGTGTCGTTGTCGCTTTGCATATTAGTGTTGGACTGTGCGCCAGTGAATGAAGAAGCAAGACCCAGCAGGTCAGCTTGTTTAGGGTTGTTCTGCGGCGAAAGCAGGTTCAAGGCAACTGCCGGAACGGTCTGGCCGCCGATAACGCCAGCCATTTCCTTGCTGTCTAGTTGTTTGCTTGCTTGCAGATCTTTGATAGTTAACATGATGGTATTCCTCAGAGTTGGTCTATAAATGTGATGTAGAAATAAACGTTGTGTTGTGCGCTTAGCCGTGATGGGGCCGAAGCCCCGGGGCTTAACTTACTGAATGCTGAACAGGTCGTTGTTAGCGAACGAAGCAGCGTCCTGGTATGTTGAGTTCGAATTACCACCCGTGTTAACTACCTGGCCGCTACCGATAACAACGTTGTAGTCATTGTCGCTTTGGGCGTTGGTGTTGAGCTGAGGGCCAGTGCTTGAAGAAGCGAGACCGATCAGGTCAGCCAGCTTAGGTGCATTTACCGGTGAGGCAAAGTTAAAGCTTGCAGGGATAGCATAACCGCCGGTAACGCCAGCCATTTCTTTGCTGTCGAGTTGTTTGCTTGCTTGCAGATCTTTGATAGATAACATGATTGTATTCCTTTGGGTTAGTTCATAATTGGTTGAAGTAATGAACGTTACATTGTTCATACTGTAGGTATTGCAGGCGCTGTGCCAAAAAGCCCCATCCGTCCGAAATAAATTCTAAGCCACTGAAACTAAAGTAAATAAAAATTCTGACGAATCGTTGTCAACTCTGGTGACGTTGAATTGCATAAATAGTGGTGGGTTTTTTCTAACGTTTAGTCGGAGCAGGTTTGGTTTGTAGCAACAGGGCTGGAGTGGATTTGTAGGGAGCAGGGCGTGCGGATTGGAGAGGGGGGTGTCGTTACGCTTGCGGCAGTCGTAATGACCGACAGGTAAAACAAAAACGGAGGCCCGAGGGCCTCCGTTGCGTTAGTTTCTGACGGGGCCCAGGCCCCTTGGCATGCTTACTGAATGCTACTAATAAAGTTGCTGGAACTTGAGAAACCGCTTTGCCCGGTCATGTTGTTGTTGCCGCCGGCGTTAACGGTCTGGCCGCTACCGATAACAGCGTTGAAGTCATCGTCAGTTTGCAGGTTAGTGTTGATTTGCGGACCAGTGAAAGACTCGGCAAGACCCAGTAGGCTGGCAGCTTTGGGAGCGTTCATTGGCGACTCAATGTTGATGCCGACAGGCATTCCGAAACCAAAACCACCTGTTACGTTAGCCATTTCCTTGCTGTCGAGTTGTTTGCTTGCTTGCAGATCTTTAATAGTTAACATGATTGTATTCCTTTCGTTGTGTTGGGAAGCTAGTAATTAGTTGATGAACGTTGAAGCGTTCATGATCTGTGTATTGCAGGCGCCATGCCAGCTTCCGCCAAAAACGGAAAAAATTTATAACCTTTTGTTTTTAAAAGATAGAAATTTATTAACGAGTGCGCGCTGAAAGTATGGCGGCTTGCACAAAGCTATTGTGGTGGTTTGTATCCAACATGGTGCAGCGACAGGTCTGAATCAATACAACAGCGCTACTATAGCTTGCGCTAACAACGTATCGTCGGTTTCAAATCGAACGATACGTCTGGGGCAGCGTTAGAGGATTATCGGAAAACGGTCAATGGGTAGATTAGTGGTACGACACGAAACGCCGTGGCGGTAAACTCCGTCGTCAGCAAAGTCGTTTTCGGAATTGGTTAACTGCGGATGGCGGGCTTGGTACTAACGGCGAACCTGGCTGCACAGCTGAACAGAGGCGCTACCATCTGGACGTATTGCTGGCCTGCACGTGGGCGCGTCGTGCGCTGATTTTTCGCGAGCTCAAGGGTGTCCAAGACTTTATCGATGTCACCCTTGTTGCGCCGTTGATGCTGGAGAACGGCTGGGAAGTACGCGACATCTGCTGCCCGGTGTCGCTGGAATCATCGATTTTTACCCTAAAAAGCTGCACTACTACGCCAGCCATACCACCATCAATCCCACCGGAATTGTTCCCGGCGATCCGTAGCAGGACTTTACTGCAGTGCATGATCGCGGCGATTTTCGTTGCTGCAAATAAAAAAGGAGGTCCGAAGACCTCCTTACTTTGCAGTTAGCCGCGTTTAGCTTTGGATACTGGTCAAAAAGTTGTCAGCAAAGGACAGCGCCGATTGATAAGTACCGTTCGAGTTGCCGCCATAGTTAACCACCTGACCGCTGCCAGCTACGATGTTTGTATCGTTGTCGCTTTGCAGATTAGTGTTCGATTGTGTTCCAGTGAACGAAGAAGCAAGACCCAGCAGGTCAGCTTGCTTAGGGTTGTTTTGCGGTGAAAACAGGTTCAAGGCGAGTGCTGGAATGTTCTGGCCGCCGACAACGCCCGCCATTTCCTTGCTGTCGAGTTGTTTGTTGGCTTGCAGATCTTTAATTGTCAACATGATTGTGTTCCTCTGGTATGGCGTATGAGTAAGTTAAGAAGCAACGAACTTTGTGTTGTTCATACCCCGGCTATTGCAGACACCGTGCCAATTTAAAAGCATCGTTAAGAAAATTTTTATATAATTGATTTGTAGTGAAATATTGTTCTAAGCAAAATTCGAGCGAACATCTTGCATATGTCATTGCTGTTGTTGCGGTGGGAATTGCCTAACTGATGCCAGGCGTGAGTCGGGTTTAAAGCAACATTGAGAGAGGGTGAAAATAGCAGTCGATTGCGCCGCGCCGCAACGTATGGGGCACAATTTTTCCACCAAAATAAAAACGGAGGCCCAAGGGCCTCCGTTTTCTGTTCCGTCGTACTATTATCCAGCGCCGTATTTACTGAGCGCTTAGACCATTGATGCCAGCGTTCGAGAACGCGCCCTGGTACGTTGTATTGAAGTTGCCACCAGAGTTCACAACCTGGCCGCTGCCAATAACAGCGTTGTAGTCATTGTCGGTTTGCGCATTGATGTTGAATTGTGGACCCGTGCTGGATGAAGCCAAACCCATTAATTCAGCAAACTTGGGCGCATTAATGGCCGACTCAATGTTCAGGCTGGCGGGGCCGCCGTAGCCGCCAGTAACGCCGGCCATGTCTTTGCTGTTCAGTTGTTTGCTTGCAGTCAGATCTTTGATAGTCAACATGGTGATATTCCTTGTATTTTGTTAATAAATGAGTTTTGAAGTAATAGCGGGGCCGAAGCCCCTTAAAAGCATTACTGAACGCTGAAAATGCCGTTGTCAGCGCCTGAGAAAGCGGCTTGTGCAGTGGTGTTGAAGTTGCCGCCGCTGTTAACGACCTGGCCGCTGCCGATCACAGCGTTGTAATCGTTGTCGCTTTGCAAGTTGGTGTTTACCTGCTCGCCGGTGTATGACGTGGCTGCACCCAGCAATTCAGCAAGCTTGGGCGAATTTATGGGCGATCCAATATTAAAGCTTGCAGGCATACCGTAGCCGCCAGTAACGCCAGCCATTTCTTTGCTGTCCAGTTCTTTGCTTGCGGTCAGGTCTTTGATAGTCAACATGGTTGTATTCCTTAGGTCTTATAAATAAATGGGTTATTAGCTTATGAACGTTGCGTCGTTCATGACTGGGTCTTTGCAGAGGCCATGCCAGGTTTACTCAATGTGCAACACTAAACTTTTAACCTTATGATATTTATAATCTTAATTCTTTTAGACTAGAAACCGAGAGTTCGTGATGGTGTCATTGGCGCGGTTTTAGATAGGAACTAGCCAACATACGGGGTTAAAAGTATGCCGGGAACCAACAGATATCAAACCGTGACGCCGATAGCTGACTAGAAAGAGCCAGCATTGAAATTATTAGTCTATATAAAACAACAACATAACCAGGTCGTCGCTTAGCGCGCGAAGGTTGGCATAAAGGGTGCAGATACATAGACAGATTACGCAAATTAACTTTTCCACAATTGAGTGGAACCGAACGAGATCAGGATTATGGCAACTAAATTGAAGATCAACGACCTGCCGCAACTGCACAGCCTTGACAGCGCAGCGCAAGCGGCAATCACCGGCGGTTCAGCACGCAGCAGCCTGTTCAGTCACCCTGTAACCGGAGCGTCAGCCAGACCGCAATTGCTGCAGCTGTTTATCGACAGAAGCCAGAATATCACCAACATTCAGCAAGACAATGACGTGATATATGCTTCCGAAGGCGCTACCGTCACTAACATTGGTGGTAATTACTCGTCGGCCAGTAATTCCATGACCGACGTCAGTGTAAGCATCTATGACGCGATATCTGGCTCAATACAGGATTCGGTCAACAGCGCGATTAAATCTGCGTTGTAGGGTCGTTAAGCTGCACTAGGAGGCTGTCCGAGAATGGCGATCGTAGCGAGGGCGTGAGATTTTGAGTCAGCTTTTTGCGTCGATTGAGGTGAATAGTGGTTCTATTTGCCGAAATCGACGAGGAAAGATGGCCAAAATATCGCGGCCGCAGTAGATCAGTCTATTCTCGGACAGCCTCCTAGTATGCGGTTCTATTTATTGTGTTGCGAAAACAACCCTGGTTGATGCTGGCACCGAGTCGCTGCGGTCCATGCATGGATTGAACTACTGGTCACCATGAATGCCGCGAACGAATAGCAGCCCCGCTGTTGATCTGACTGGCGTATAGCGTCGTAATTAAGGTCAGCATTGTAACCAAGCGTAACGAGTGTGTTCGCCAGTCGATTATTTGTAACAGCTAAGTCGACACGTTAGTTCAAGCTCATATGGCTATGTCATTGAAATGTAAGGTTAATCAATTATCCTTGCTTGTTGGCACGGAAAATGCGCTGTTTATATCCTGAGTATGCAGGGAACGCTCAACGCTGCACCCCATCAGCAGGGTGCAGTTTAAATAAGTAACAAAAACGACAAAGGAAAACTTTATGCTGCCACACAAATCCACCGCCGACACTCTATTACCTTTGCTAACTATGGCTTGTATGGCAACCTGCGCAGTCGCCGGGCTAGCCGTTGGCGTGTATGACATTGCCCACACGTCAATGAGCTTTGAAATTCCCCAGTCGGTGGAGCTGCTTGTGTTGCGCCAGCCGTGACAGCAAACGCAAAATTATGCGACTCTCGCTCAAGCTTCGCGCAATACCTGAACCGGCGTTGCTCTAATTGTTCGCGCGCTAATCATCAGGCCCAACGCGGCCACCAGTACGGCTCCTCCCATCGGGCCAACAGCGAACACCCAGAAGTGCACGCTGTATTCAATTTCCAGCACCCGGGTTTGCAGAAACCATACAATTGCCTCGCTGCTTAGCGCTGCGAGCAAGCCTGCTAACAGACCAAGTGAGGCGAACTCAAACAGCAGGCTGCTAAACAATAACCTTGAGCGCGCCCCCAGGGTTTTTAAAATCGCCTGTTCCATATAGCGCTCATCCATGCTGGTTTGTACACTGGCGAATAGCACGATCACTCCCGACAGCAAAATGAGACCTAACACGAGTTCTATGGCGCTGCTGACGCGATCAATAATAGTACGCACCTGACGCAGCACCGCGTCGACCTCGATAACCCCCAGCGTGGGATACCTCTTTAGCAGCTGCAGCATGACGGCAGATTGTGTTTTTGGTAAATAAAAACTGGTCATATACGTGGCGGGATAACCCTGCAGGCTACCAGGCGATAGAATCATAAAAAAATTGGGCCGCATTTGTTGCCAATCCAGCGCACGAATACTGGTCACGCTGGCGGTTAGCTTTTGCTCGGCAACAATAAAACTGACCTTATCGCCGATGCTGAGCTGCATGCGCTCGGCAAGACCCGACTCCACCGACAGCTGCGGCTGTTTCGCATTGGGTTGCCACCAGCTGCCGGCAACCAGTTCGTTGTCAACCGGCAACTTTTCGCTCCAGGTAAGATTGATCTCACGATTGGGACCGGCGTCGTTGCCCGCTTCTGCATTCTGCAGCTTGCGTTTACCCAGCGCGATGCCATTAACGGTACTAATACGGCCGCGCACCATAGGAAACAATCCGGCGGTTTCTACGTTGGCGTCTGCCAACAGAGAGCGCACCCCTTCAGCCTGCGGCGGCGCGATATTTAATAAAAAGTGGTTCGGCGTATTGGCAGGCATTTGCAGCCGCCATTGTTCTAATAGCGATGTGCGCACCAAAAGCAGCACCAGTAGTAACATCAACGCCAGCGTAAACACGAATACCTGCAGCGCGCTATGTGCAGCGCGGCGGCGAATACCAGCCAGCGCCAGCGCGATGGGACTTGATGCCTGCATGCCGGTGACCCTGGCCGATTTCAACAGCAGCCAGGTCAGCAGCAATACCACAGCAGCGACGCCGGCAACACCGCTACTAAGCGCCAGCGTGATTTTTAGATTGCCGGAGTAGAGAAAGACAATACTGACTAAACCCAGAATGCCAAACAGGTAAATTGCGCGCTGATTAAAATCCGGGGTGCCCAGATCACGCCGTAGTACACGCATTGGCGAGACGCGCTGTAAATGCAAAATGGAGGGCAAGGCAAAAGCGATAAAACTGATCACGGCAGTCGCCGTACCCAGCATAAATGGCCGCCCGCCGGCAGCTGGCAAATTAACGCGCAACACCTCGCTGACGGTATTCACGGCGACACTTTGTAACGCCGTACCCAGCAGACAGCCGAGCACCACCGCCAGCGCGCTTAGCAGCAACAAATGAGTGAGATAAAAACTCAGCACCCGCGTCGACGTCGCGCCCAGGCTGCGTAGAATAGCGACGTAGTCAAAGTGCCGCTCGGTATAGCGCCGCGTGGCGATGGCGATGGCAATACCGGCCAGAATAACACCCATGGAGCCCGCCAATAATAAAAAGCTCTCGGCTCGGTCAAGCGCCAAAGCCAGCGTGGGCTGGCTATCGCGTACGCCTAACACTCTTTGATTGCTGCCCAACTGTGGCTGCAACTCCTCGAGGTAGTCGGCCAGCGCCCTGGCATCGCCCTGCAGCAGCAGATTGTATTGCACTCGGCTACCCGGCTGAATAACGCCGGTTGCGGGTATATCCGCGCTGTTCATCAGCAGCCGCGGACCGTAGGAAAAGACGCTAAAGCCGCTGTCTGGCTCGCGCGTAACAACCGCGCTGAGCTTGAATTCCGCATTGCCGACTGACAGCTTATCGCCTACCTTTAACCCTAACACTTGCAATAAGCGGGGGTCGGCCCACACCTCGCCGGACGGAGGGCCATGCGCGACTTCCTCGCCAGGCTGTTGCGCACCGGAGCGAATAGTCAGCACGCCTAACAGAGGATAGTTCGCGCTGACGGCCTTGACGGCAGCAAGCTGCATCGCGTCGTCGCCGGCCAATACCATGGTGGGGAAGTGCAGCACCTGGGCGTGACGCAGCCCATAACTGTCGGCCAGCTGCAGCCACTGTTGCGGCAAGGCCTTATTGCTGCGCACTAACCGGTCGGCGGCAATAAACTCATTACTCTCTGCCAATATGGCGCCGTTAATGCGCTCTACAAACTGCGCTATGCCGACCACAATGGTAACGGCGACAGTTAAAGCGCCGATCAGCAAGCCCAGTTCGCCGCCACGCCAATCGCGCCACAGCAGCCTTACGCCGAGTAAAAGCTTCATTGTTCGCTGACCAACCGCCCGGCTTCCAGCTGTACCCGTCGCGTACAGCGTTTGGCAAGGCGTTCTTCGTGAGTAACCAGCACCAGCGTTCGGTCGGCATCGTGATTCAATTCAAACAGCAAATCGATAATGCGCGCCCCGGTTTTCGTATCGAGATTTCCGGTTGGTTCGTCGGCAAACAGAATAGGCGCGTCGGATGCAAACGCGCGCGCTATTGCAACTCGCTGCTGCTCACCGCCAGACAGCTGCCGAGGATAGTGACGCATACGCGCTGCCAAGCCCACCCGCTCCAGATAATGCGTTGCAAGCTGTCGCGCATTGGGCAATTGTTTGAGTTCGGCCGGCAGCATCACATTTTCCAGTGCTGTCAGGCTGGGCAGCAGCTGAAACGCCTGAAACACAAAGCCTACCAACCGGGCACGAACCGACGCTCGCTGGTCTTCGCTAAGGGTAGTGATGCCGCTGCCATCCAGCTCTATCGTGCCTGAGGTAGGGGTATCCAGACCGGCTAGCAAACTTAGCAGCGTCGATTTGCCGGAGCCGGATTCGCCGACCACCGCAACCGACTCGGCCGCAGCAATATGCAGCGATATATCCTGTAGAATATGCAGGGTACCCTCATAGCTGGGAACCGATTTTGTAATATGCTGAGCTCTAATCATGAAATTTAAATCCGTAATGAATGCGCGCGCGATCGCCCTGTCTTTATTGCTTGCCTGCCTGCCGCAAGCCACCTACGCCAGCGCTGATGCTTTCACCATATTAATATTAGGCGACAGCATCAGCGCCGCCTATGGCATGCCAGAGGAGTCTGGCTGGGTTGAATTGTTCAAACAACGACTGCAGAAACAAGGTGACTACCGGATGATTAACGCCAGTATAAGCGGCGAAACAACCGGCGGCGGCCTGCGGCGCCTGCCGAAACTGCTGCAAGACTACCAGCCCAATCTGGTGATTGTCGAACTCGGCGCTAATGATGCTCTGCGCGGCCAGCCTACTAAACTGATGCAGGAAAATCTTAGTAGCATCGTGCAACTCAGCAAGCAACAGGGCAGCGCAGTGTATATGTTAGGAATGTTAATTCCACCCAATTATGGCCGTAAATATCTTGAGCAGTTCCACCACGTTTTCAAAGATGTAGCAAAGCAGGAGGACATCGCGTTAATGCCGTTCTTCTTGCAAGATGTGGCGACCAATGACGCATTAATGCAAGCCGACGGCCTGCATCCCAACGCCAAAGCGCAGCCGCAACTGCTAAAAAATCTGTTAAGCAAACTACCCGCCTCTGCTTTGCTAATAGCAGAGGGAGAGTCCCATTAATACGCTATCGCAGCCTGACATAGATCACATGTTAGCGCTGGACCGCGCGCACGTCTGGCACCCTTACGCTTCGATGACGACCCCGCCAGCGGTGTATCCGGTGGTCAGCGCCGATGGCGTCTATTTACAACTGGCTGACGGCACGCAGCTGCTCGACGGCATGGCGTCGTGGTGGTGCGCCATTCATGGTTACAATCATCCGCTATTGAATCAGGCGCTGCAGGAACAGAGCGCACAAATGGCACACGTGATGCTGGGCGGTATCACCCATCCACAGGCGGTCGCGCTGTGCACGAAGCTAGCGGATATTACCCCAGCTGGCTTACAGAAGGTTTTTCTGTGCGACTCCGGCTCGGTCGCAGTCGAGGTGGCGATTAAAATGGCGATCCAGTATTGGTATTCTGTTGGCCGGCCGGAGAAACATCGCTTGCTGACACTGCGCTCTGGCTATCACGGTGATACCTTCGCCGCCATGTCGGTGTGTGATCCGGTGACCGGCATGCACCATATGTTTCAAAGGGTATTGCCTCAACAACTATTCGTCCCCTCGCCGCGCAGCAAATTTGGCCAGCCGTTGATCGAAGACGACCTGCAGGCCATGCAAGAGCTGCTTGAACAACAGCGGCATTCGATTGCCGCCGTCATCCTGGAACCGATTGTGCAGGGCGCCGGCGGCATGAAGTTTTATAGTGCCGACTATCTTGCCGGCGTGCGAGCGCTGTGCGACGCCTATGATGTTTTACTGATTACCGATGAAATCGCCACCGGCTTCGGTCGCAGCGGTAAATTATTCGCCTGTGAGCACGCCGCAATCACACCCGACATCATGTGTGTTGGCAAGGCGCTGACCGGGGGCTATATGACCCTGGCTGCAACCCTGACGACTGAGCGAATCAGTGACGGCATCTGTAACGGTGAGGCTGGCGTGTTTATGCATGGCCCAACGTTTATGGGCAATCCACTAGCCTGTGCGGTGGCCAATGCGAGTATAGATTTGCTGTTATCGCAAGACTGGCAGTCTAACGTACTGGCTATGCAGCAAACCTTGAACGAAGTGTTAGCTCCGGCCACGGAAATAGCAACGGTAGCCGACGTGCGCGTGTTGGGTGGTATTGGCGTGGTGGAAATGCGGGCAGCGGTTGACATAGCCGCTGTGCAACGCGCGCTGATCAAGCGCGGCATCTGGGTGCGCCCTTTCGGTCGCCTCGTATACGTAATGCCGCCGTTTATTATGACCAGCGAGCAGTTACGCGAATTGGGCACCGGGGTTGTTGCTGCGCTGCGAGAATTGGCTGCACAGCGTTAACCATACCGCCGCAGGAAAGGCTTACAGCGCTGCAACTTGAATTCGATACGCCCCTCGGCTCGTCGGATTGTAGTGTCTTACCCTGGCGTAATAAGTGCCGGGTTGCAATGCTGCACTGATACGCGCATTGGTGCCAGTGCCGCCATCATCGTCTTCGCCCACCAGGTCGGTTGTGCTGTTCGGACCGAACAGGGACATAACAACATCGGTTGAGCCTGCGGTTTGTACAATAAAAGTGCCGGCATTCTCAACTACAAACCGGTACAGATCTTCTTCGCCGGCTTCGGAAATCTCGGCCACAGTCGCCTGACTTACCGGCAGATCCACCGCTGTTTCCTGTGGCGTGCCGCCCCCGGGGTACATTTCCTCGCTGCGAATAAACAGTTTGTCCAGTTCAGAGAGATCGTCGTTCGCCTCGGTAGCACCCATATTTTGCGTCCACTCGTCGGGGAATGCATACAGCATGATCGACTCCGGATCGAAGTCGGTGCCGTGTACCTGGTCGACTGAGTACTTATCCAGCACATTATGCCGAATGGTTGCTTCGTCCCAATAGTTGGGTGGGCCGGAAAGGTCACTAATAACAGCAGCCTCGTTCCAGATGATGCCACCGTCGGGGTTTTGGTGTTCATGGCCGAGGCCAATCATATGGCCGAACTCGTGCAGTATCACACCCTGGTCCTGCCAGCCCAGGTTCAACGTGGGCGCATCCAATGGTATGTTCATATTATCCAGGCCAAGGTAAGACCAGGCGCCGTCATTGCTGTTGAACGCGACTCTGATTTCGGCACGCGGGTCTTCGCTAAATTCGAAGATAAGGTTGGCGTGCTGGGTCCACTCCGGCGCAAACTGCATCACCATGTCGCGCTGCGCAGCGCTACCCTCTAGAAAGCGAATGCGTATTGTACTGCCGTTCACCCACTGCTTACCCTTCGGGCTAATGGCGCGAGTGCGCCCGTTTGCCATACTGCGGGTAAGCATGGGGCGGCGTAACTCCTGCGGCGGTAGTCTGTCGAAACAAATTTTC
>JBBKXJ010000315.1:0-5143 GCA_037969395.1 Pseudomonadales bacterium | reverse complement strand
CACTGTGCTTCTGGCTGGAGGGAGATGCATTGGCCCTGCTGTTCGGGCCGACGCCTGTGTCACAGGGGGACGAATGCCGTTTAATCAGCGACGCAAACGTGCTTGGTGTTATCGATGGCAATCCAGAGGTTCTGCGCTCGGTCAGGTCGGGTGATTCGATACAAATACAGTTGGAAAAAGGGTAGTTCGGTTGACGCTGATCGATTTGCCAGGGAGCATATCAGCAAGGTTGTGAGGTGCGCCCGGGAGAGTGGTAGTACTTCGCTCAGCAAGTAACGCAGCATATAGTTGGCAACGCAAACAAAGAGGTAACACGACATGAAAAAACTGACCACACACGTGCTCGACACCGCCAACGGCGTTCCGGGTGCTGGCATTAAAGTAGATTTATACGAAATTGGCGCTGGTTCAGAACGTCGTCACGTCAAATCGGTTGTTACCAATCATGACGGCCGCACAGATGAGGCGTTACTGGAAGGCGATGATTTCAAGCACGGCGTTTGGGAGCTGGTGTTCCATACAAAAGATTATTTCGTAGGGGCAAACTCCAAAGTAGACGACCCGCCGTTTCTGGACGAAGTGCCGTTACGCTTCGGCATCAGTTCTGACATGCACTATCACGTGCCATTGTTGGCGTCACCGTGGAGTTACTCTACGTATCGCGGCAGTTAAGCGCGGCTGGAATACCGAGGTTAAGAGGTCCTGCATTTTTCAAACTTAGTTAGATAGGTAATTAACGATGGAAGCTTATATTGTTGAATGGCTCAACTTATTAGGCCGCTGGTTGCACATGATCACCGGCATCGCCTGGATCGGTTCATCTTTCTATTTCGTTTGGCTGGATGACAACCTGGAGCCCTGTAAGGACCCGAAGGATGATGAGAAGGGGGTTAAAGGAGAGCTCTGGTCTGTGCATGGCGGTGGTTTCTACCACGCGCAAAAATACAAGGTATCGCCTGCCAAACTGCCGGAGCATCTGCACTGGTTTAAGTGGGAGGCCTACACGACCTGGATTACCGGCTTCTTCCTGATGTCGCTGCTGTATTGGTACGGCGCGGAGGTTTATACCATTGACCCCGGCGTTATGGCACTTAGCAAACCTGTTGCGATAGCGATCGGTGTCGGCACCCTGGTGTTTGGCTGGTTACTTTACGATTTTATGTGTAAATCGGCACTTGCCAAAGACGACAAAATGTTGGGCTTGGGTGTGTTCGTGCTTGTCTCAATTGCCGCCTATGGCTTGTGCCAGGTGTTCAGCGGCCGCGGCGCTTATATGCACTTCGGCGCCATGCTCGGTACCATTATGGTCGGCAACGTCTTTTTTGCGATTATGCCGGGCCAGCGGGCCATGGTCGCCGCTGTTGAGCGAGGCGATGCGATTGATCCCAAACCCGGCATGACTGCCAAGCAGCGTTCGGTGCATAACACGTATTTCACCCTGCCAGTGCTGTTCATAATGATAAGCAACCATTACGCGATGCTTTTCGGTCACGAGTACAACTGGATCCTGTTGATGGCCATGACCGCGGCAGGCGCGTTGATTCGTATCTACTTCGTACAGCGTCATTTTGGTAATAAGTCGCCTGTACCGTTCGCAGCTGCCGCCGTGATTCTGCTAGGGATTATCATTGCGATTGCGCCCAAGCCGGTCGAAAGCGTGCCGGGCGCACCGGAGGTGGCTTTTGCTGACGTGCAAGCGGTTGTTAACGAGCGTTGTACCGTTTGCCACGCTTCCAAACCGACCATGGCAGGCTGGACTGCTGCACCGAAAGGTATCAAGTTTGACAGCACTGCTCAGATCGTCAGCCAGGCAGCACAAATTCATCAGCAAACCGTGGTGAGTAAAGCCATGCCGATTGGCAATATGACGCAAATCACCGATGAGGAGCGCGGCCTGATTGACCAATGGTTTAGAGGCGGCGCCAAGGGCGAGTGAACGCAAATGGCTAATACTACGAGTAAAGATTATCCACGTGACTTGATTGGCTACGGCGCTAAACCGCCACATGCCAACTGGCCTGGTGGCGCTAAAGTTGCGGTACAGTTTGTTCTGAACTACGAAGAGGGTGGCGAGCACTGTGTGTTGCACGGTGATGATGGGTCCGAGCGCTTTTTGTCGGAGATCGTCGGTGCCGAAGCTTACCCGGCACGTCACATGAGCATGGAGTCTATTTACGAGTATGGATCTCGTGCCGGAGTGTGGCGGGTGCTGCGCGAGTTCGAGCGACGCGGCTTACCGCTTACGGTGTTCGGTGTTGCCATGGCGCTGCAGCGCAATCCGGATGCAACGGCGGCGTTTAAAGAACTGGGCCACGAAATTGCGGCCCACGGCTGGCGCTGGCTGCATTATCAGGACATTGACGAAGCTACCGAACGCGATCACATGCAGCGCGCCATCAAGATCATCACTGATTTAACGGGCGAACGGCCATTAGGCTGGTATACCGGGCGCGACAGTCCTAACACGCGGCGCCTGGTGGCGGACGAAGGCGGCTTTGAGTACGACTCGGACTATTACGGCGACGACCTGCCGTTTTGGGAAAGCGTCGACAGGACCGATGGCTCCCGGCATCCACAGTTGATCGTGCCTTACACACTCGACAGCAATGATATGCGCTTTGCAACGCCACAGGGATTTAACTGCGCAGATCAGTTTTTCGCCTACCTGCGTGATGCGTTCGACGTGTTGTACGAAGAGGGCGAGGAAAGGCCGAAAATGCTATCGATTGGTATGCATTGCCGGTTACTCGGTCGCCCCGGTCGGTTCAGGGGCTTGCAACGCTTCCTCGATCACATTGAGCAGCACGACCGCGTGTGGGTCTGCCGCCGCATTGACATAGCCCGCCACTGGGCCAAAGAGCATCCACATTCCGTGTAAGAAGGGCTTAAGGAGACAACATGAGCGCAAACGAACACAAATTTAAGCAGCCTCCAGGCGGCATGGAGAAGCAGACATTCGTCGATAAATTCGGCGGCGTGTATGAATATTCGCCATGGATCGCCGCGGAAACCTGGGACAAGGGACTGACCGCCGCGCAAGACACTGCTGCAGGCCTCAGTGACGCAATGATAGAAATAGTGAAATATGCCGACCGTGAAAGGCTGATGGCATTGATCGTTGCTCACCCGGACCTGGCCGGTAAAGCTGCTCAAACCGCATCTTTAACTGCCGAGTCTACGTCGGAGCAGGGTGGCGCCGGTATTGATCAATGCAACGAAGAAGAGTTCGAGCGGTTTCAAGGTTTCAACGCTGCCTACAAGAAAAAATTCGGTTTCCCGTTTGTGATGGCGGTGAAAGGCAGTAACCGGCATTTGATTCTGGCCGCCTTTGAAGAGCGTCTCGAGAACGATACCGATACCGAGTTTCAGCGCGCGCTGACAGAAATAAACAAGATTGCCCGCATGCGGCTGGAAGTGATAGCCGCAGAATAGGTGTCGACAGGGCGATATTCCGGAGCGATGACATTGATATTGACCGTTAGTAATCGAGGAAAGTAATCATGGCGACGACAGTAAACGTAAAAATAGAACCGCTAACGCGTGAGGCGTATGCACCCTACGGCGATGTTATTGATATGCAAGATGTTGACCATTTCAGTATTAATGAGGGCGCGATCGAGCGCTTCCATGACCTGGCGAAAGTGGATATTGGCGCTGATGAAGGCGGCAGAACGCTGATAAGCATCGCGCTCTGCAATCGGGCGGATTCGCTACCGTACACACTGCCCCACGTAGAGCGGCACCCGCTCGGCAGTCAGGCTTTTTTGCCACTTGACGACACTCCGGTCATCGTCGTGGTCGCCCCGCACGGTGAAAGCGTAGACCCGGCGGATATCAAAGCATTCATTTCCAACGGCAAACAGGGCATCAATTACCATCGCGCAGTATGGCACATGCCATTGATCGCGCTTCAGAAAGGTCAGCAGATGATAATCGTTGACCGCGGCGGTCCAGGCAATAATTGCGAAGAATTTTATTTCCCGGGTCATCAAATTGTTCTAGACGATTGATAGCCCTGCCTATTGCTGGCATTATAGCGCCGCCTATCCGCTGGCACTGAGGAGAAAATATAGTGAGTAATAATGAAAAACAGGCTTCACAGCAAGATATCGATCCGCAAGAAACGCAAGAATGGCAGGAGGCAATCGATGTAGTCGTTGAGCGCCTCGGCGTCGAACGCGCGCAATACCTACTGCAGAAAACGATTGGCCAAGCCTACAATGCAGGTGTGCCACCATCTATCGTCAGCACGCCGTACGTCAACACCATCGCCGCCGACAAACAGCCGACCTATCCTGGCGATATTGAAATAGAGAAAAAAATTCTGCGCGCGCTGCGCTGGAATGCCACCGCGATGGTAGTGCGCGCTAACCGCAAACCGGCCGAGCCGGGTGGGCACATTGCCTCATACCAGTCTTCGGCGGTGATGTATGAAGTGGGCTACAACCATTTCTGGAAAGGCCACGACCATCCCAACGGCAGCGACATGATTTTTATCCAGGGCCACACCTCGCCCGGCACCTATGCCCGCGCCTATCTCGAAGGTCGTATTACTGACGATCAGTTGGAAAACTTCCGGATTGAAACCCAGGGCAAGGGTATTTCTTCCTATCCGCACCCCTATCTGATGCCTGACTTCTGGCAGTACTCTACGGTATCAATGGGGCTGGGCCCGTTGATGGCTATCTACCAGGCGCGTTTTCTTAAGTATTTGCAAAATCGCGGTCTCAGCAAAGTCGCCGACAATCATGCAGAAGGTCGTAAAGTATGGGCCTTTTTGGGTGACGGCGAGATGGACGAGCCCGAGTCGCAAGGCGCTATCGCGCTGGCGTCACGCGAGAAGCTGGATAACCTGGTGTTTGTCGTTAACTGCAACCTGCAGCGGCTGGACGGTCCGGTACGCGGCAATAGCAAAATTGTGCAGGAGCTGGAAGGCAACTTCCGCGGTGCCGGTTGGAATGTGATTAAGGTGCTGTGGGGCTCCGGTTGGGACCGCCTGCTGGCACAGGACGACAAGGGCGTGCTGCGCAAGCTGATGATGGAATGTGTTGACGGCGAGTATCAAAATTTCAAAAACAAAGGCGGCGCTTACCTACGCGAAAATTTCTTCAACCGCTACCCGGAAACCAAAGCGATGGTAGCG
>JBBKXJ010000314.1:0-30080 GCA_037969395.1 Pseudomonadales bacterium | reverse complement strand
CCCCGGTTAAAACGTCAGATTATTGGCGCTCAGTTTAACTGAAAGCTAAACACCTTTGTGTAAACTTTAGTAACACTCAGAGTGTAGACTATAGTAAGAATAGCGACCTCGTTTGAACTTGCCATAGCTTGAAACATTTTATTTTTTAACCAATAGGCTCAGCCAAAGGAACATTTCATGTCCGCTGATTCAACAAAAATAGGCATTATTGGCCTTGGCTATGTCGGCCTGCCATTAGCGGTCGAATTTGCCCACCACTTCACCACGGTTGGTTTCGATATTAACGCAGTTCGAGTGGAACAGTTAAAAAACGGCATCGACAGCACACTGGAGGTCGATGCTGCCGATTTGGCCCGCGCCGAGCACTTGCTATTTACCAGCGAAGAAACCGCGCTACAGGATTGCAACATCTATATCGTCACTGTGCCCACGCCCATCGATGCTTACCAGCGACCAGACTTAAGACCCCTCGAAAGCGCCAGCCGCCTGCTGGGGCGAGTGATCAAAAATGGCGATATCGCAATTTTCGAATCTACCGTATACCCCGGCTGTACCGAGGAGGCCTGCATACCCCTGATTGAGGAAGTATCGGGACTGCGCTTTAACGAAGATTTCTTCGCCGGCTACAGCCCGGAGCGCATCAACCCGGGCGACAAAAAGCATCGCGTTAATAACATCGTTAAAATCACCTCGGGATCAACGCCGGAAATTGCCGACAGGGTCGATGCCTTGTACAAGACGATTGTCACCGTGGGTACGCATCGTGCCAGTAGCATTAAGGTGGCAGAGGCCGCTAAGGTGATCGAGAATACTCAGCGTGACGTTAACATTGCCCTGGTCAATGAATTATCGCTACTCTTTAATCTGCTGGACATCGACACGCTGGAAGTGCTCGAAGCAGCCGGCAGCAAGTGGAATTTTCTGCCGTTTCGTCCTGGCCTCGTGGGCGGTCACTGTATTAGCGTTGACCCGTATTACCTCACTCATAAAGCGCAGCAGGTGGGCTATCATCCGGAAGTTATATTGTCGGGCCGACGCATTAACGACGGCATGGGCCAGCATGTGAGCGAATGCGTGATTAAAATGATGACGCAGAAACGTATTCACGTGGTTGACTCCTGCGTGTTGGTGATGGGACTGGCTTTCAAGGAAAATTGCCCGGATGTGCGCAATAGCGGTGTTACCAGCATTATTAATGCGCTGACTACGTACAATGCTCGCGTGCATGTTTACGATCCCTGGGTAGACAAACAGGAGGTCGAGGCACAGTACAATATTTCCATGATCGACGAACCGAAGGAAAACTATTACGACGCAATTATCCTCTGTGTCGCGCACGATCAGTTCAAACAGATGGGGGCAGCCGGCATACGCCGCCTCGGCGCCGACCCGCATATACTGTACGACGTGAAATATGTATTGGGCAAAGATGAGGTCGATGATCGTTTGTGAAGGATACTAACGCTGTATGAAGATTTTAATCACCGGTACGGCTGGTTTTATTGGAGCCGCAGTAGCAGAGAAATTGCTGGCACGCGGCGACGAAGTTATCGGCATCGACAACATTAACGACTACTACGATGTGCAGTTAAAGAAAGACCGGCTGGAGCGTCTGCTACAACACGATAAGTTCACTGATGTGCGCCTCAGTCTGGAAGACACGCCTGCACTGCAGCAATTATTTGAACGCGAACAGCCGCAGCGGGTGATCAATCTCGCCGCCCAGGCCGGCGTGCGTTATTCGCTGCAAAATCCGGGGGCGTATATTCAGTCAAACGTTAACGGCTTTATGAACATTCTGGAAAACTGCCGTAACACAAGGCTAGAACATTTGGTGTATGCGTCCAGCAGCTCGGTTTACGGCGCCAACACCAGCATGCCGTTTTCAGTACACAATAATGTCGACCACCCGGTCAGTCTGTACGCTGCGACAAAGAAAGCCAATGAGCTAATGGCGCACACTTATAGTCATCTGTTTAACCTGCCCACCACCGGGCTGCGGTTTTTTACCGTCTATGGCCCGTGGGGTCGGCCCGATATGTCGCCGTTTATTTTTGCGCGTAAAATACTGGCGGGTGAAGCGCTGGACGTGTTTAATTACGGTCAGCATCGGCGTGACTTTACCTATATTGATGATATTGTCGAAGGGGTTATTCGCACGCTGGACACGGTGGCAACTCCGAACGCCCAGTGGTCTGGCGAACACCCCGACCCGGCCACATCGCTGGCGCCGTATCGTTTGTACAATATCGGTAGCAACAATCCAATTGAGTTGCTGCACTATATTGAATTACTGGAAGCGGCGCTCGGTAAAACTGTGGAGAAAAATCTGCTGCCTTTGCAGCCGGGCGACGTATTGCACACCTATGCAGACGTAGATGCGCTGGTTGAGGATGTTGGCTATCGGCCCAGCACGCCTATTGAAACGGGTATTGAGCGTTTTGTTGAATGGTATAGAGGTTATTATAAGGTCTGAAGTTCGCGACTGAAGTCGCTCCCACTAAAGAGCGCATGACCTGTAGAGGCGACTTAAGTCGCGAACTTTTGATCAACCCATCATCGCTAACAATTCATCCCGCTTACTCTCCATCAACGCACGGTCCGCACGTGACTCGACGTTCAAGCGCACCACAGGTTCGGTATTAGACATGCGCAGATTGAAGCGCCACTGCTCGAACTCCATGCTCAAACCATCGACGTGTTCTACCAATTTGGCTTCTTTGGCGTAATGTTGCTCAACGCTTTTCAGCACCGCCGCCGGATCGCCTATGCGGCGATTGATTTCACCGCTGACCGGAAAAGCGTGAATGCGCGCATCAACCAGATCTGCCAACGGTAAGTCGTGCTCACTTATCAATGCAGTGACCAGTAGCCACGGAATCATACCGCTGTCGCAGTAGGCGAAATCTCTGAAGTAATGATGGGCGCTCATCTCGCCGCCGTAAACAGCGTCTTCTATGCGCATGCGTTCTTTGATGAAGGCATGGCCGGTTTTACTCTGCACCGCGACACCGCCGTTGGACTCGACAATATCTACGCTATTCCAGGTAAGGCGCGGATCATGCACAATGCGCGCGCCGCCGCCATGTTTAGCTAAAAACGCCTGCGCCAGCATACCAACAATATAGTAGCCTTCGATAAAGCGAGCCCTCGCGTCGAATAAAAAGCAACGATCGAAATCACCGTCCCAGGCAATGCCCAGATCGGCTTGATGTTTTTCGATGGCGGCGATAGTTGGCGCGCGATTCTCTTCCAGCAGCGGATTAGGCACGCCGTTGGGGAAATGGCCGTCGGGCTCGTGTTGAATTTTAATAAATTCAAACGGCAAATGCGGCTCGAGTAAATCGATCACTCGGCCGGCGCCGCCGTTGCCCGCATTGACCACTATTTTTAGTGGCCGTAGCTTACTGACGTCGACGTAAGTCAGTAAATGTTCGACATATTCCGCCTCTATATCCAACGTTTGCAGCGTACCGCGTTGGTTTGAAGCATCTACGGCAATGAAGTTATTTGCCTCGGCCAATGCCTTAATATCGAACAAACCCGTGTCACCGCTGATAGGTTTGGATTGCTCGCGCACGAATTTCATGCCGTTGTAGTCTTTGGGGTTGTGACTCGCAGTAACGACGATCCCGCCGTCAAAGCCTCTGGCGAAGGTGGCGTGATATATTTGCTCGGTGCCACACACGCCGATGTCGGTTACATCAACGCCGCTATCGCGCAAACCATTCGATAGCGCTGCTTTCAATGCCGGACTGGTAAGCCGGATATCGCAACCAACCACCACGCTGCGCGGCTCTACCACTTCAGCATAGGCACGGCCAATTCGGTAAGCTACGTCCTCGTTTAACTCGGAGGGAACCTGACCGCGCACATCGTAGGCTTTAAAACAATTTAACTGCAAGGGTCAGTCTTCTCCGTTATTGGGCAAGTAGATATTGTTGTAACAATACGAAGTGGCGTCGACGAAGCCGTGCACGCTGCCACAGTCGAAGCGCTTACCTTCAAACTTGTAGGCCATGACGCAGCCCTGCTGCGCTTGCACCAGCAGCGCATCGGTAATTTGCACTTCACCATTTTTGCCAGGCTTCATGGTGCGCAAAATATCGAAAATATCCGGGGTGAGAATATAGCGGCCGATAATTGCCAAATTACTCGGCGCGTCCGCAGGCGCTGGCTTCTCAACCATATTGCTCACAGTATAAAGCCCTTCTTTTATCATTTCGCCCTCAATAACGCCGTATTTGTCGGTCTGGTCGGCGGGCACTTCTTCGATAGCAACGATGCTGCAGCGAAATTGCTTATACAAATTTACCATTTGATGCATGACGCCGAGGCCGTCGTTGAAACACAGGTCGTCCGATAAAATCACGCCGAACGCTTCATTGCCTATTAGCGTTTCGCCCGTTAATATCGCGTGTCCGAGCCCCTTCATTTCTCGCTGCCGGGTCGATGAAAACGTCGCTCGGTCTAATACCGAACGAATGCCCTCAAGGTATTTTTCCTTACTTGTGCCAGTAATTTGATGTTCAAGCTCGTAACTCGTATCAAAATGGTCATTGATTGCACGCTTACCACGGCCGGTCACGAAACCGATATCGGTCATTCCCGCTTCGATGGCTTCCTCAACCCCGTATTGCACCAGGGGCTTGTTCACAATGGGTAACATTTCTTTGGGCATCGACTTGGTTGCAGGCAAAAAGCGCGTGCCATAGCCAGCGACTGGAAACAAACATTTTCTTAGCATAAGAACATCCTGATGTTAGGGAGTAAAGCTATAGCAAGTTGTGCAATACAGACTTTTAGCTTGAGCGACCATATATATCTTCAAAACGCACGATATCATCCTCGCCAAGATAACTGCCGGTCTGCACTTCGATGATTTCCAACGGAATAACACCGGAATTCTGCAAGCGGTGTTTATTACCCAACGGGATATATGTCGATTGATCCTCGCTGAGTAAAAACTCGTTCTCGCCGCAGGTGACGGTAGCCGTGCCACTGACGACAATCCAGTGCTCAGCACGATGATGGTGCATTTGAAGCGACAGCGTTTGGTTCGGATTGACGATAATGCGTTTCACCTGAAATCGCCCGGCATTGACCAGCGACTCATAAGAGCCCCATGGACGATACACTTTTTTGTGGCTAACCACCTCATCGCGCTGCTTACGCTTTAGCTCCGCAACGATTGACTTAATGTCCTGCACTTTATCACGGTCGGCAACCAGCACCGCGTCGGCGGTTTCGATCACGACAACGTTGTCGACGCCCAGCACTGCGGTCAAACGTGATTCGGCGCGCACCAGGCTGCTGTGTACATCGTGCAACACTACGTCACCGTGGGTTACATTGTGCGCAGCGTCTTGCTCGCCCATTTCCCAAAGGCTGGACCAGGAGCCAACATCATTCCAGCCGCATTGTAATGGGATAACAACGCCGTGCTCGGTATGCTCCATAACGGCGTAGTCGATTGAATCAGCCGGGCAGGCGGCGAACTCATCGCTGGCGATGCGCACAAAATCCAGGTCAGTACTACTTGCTGCGTAAGCCTTCTGAGCCTGAGATAAGATGTCTGGCGCATACCGGCCGAGCTCATCAAGCCAGGTTTGCGCGCCAAACAAAAACATGCCACTGTTCCAATAGTAGTTGCCACTGTCGACATAGGCTTGCGCAGTGCTGGCATCCGGTTTTTCAACAAAAGCCTGGATGGCGAGACTGTCGCTGCCGCTCGCTGCCTGTGCTTGAATATAACCGTAACCCGTTTCAGCAATGCTGGGTTTAATGCCGAATGTGACCAGTTTACCCTGCGCCGCATCACGCTGCCCCCGCTCAACGGCTTGCGCGAATGCCTGTGTATCGGCAATGGCGTGGTCCGCCGGCAGCACCAGCAGCTGCGCGCCCGGATCGCGCTGGATTGCACTGAGAGCGGCCAGGGCGGTGGCTGGCGCCGTGTTGCGTCCCATCGGTTCCAGCAAAATGGTGGCCTTAACGGCACCGGCTTCACGCAGTTGCTCGGCAACCAGAAATCGATGTGTTTCGTTACAGACTACAATCGGCTCGGCGTCACTGACCAGACGGCCACGCGCATACGTTGCCTGCAACATCGAGGCGTCATCATCTACCAGCGGGAAAAATTGTTTTGGAAATAGCGCGCGAGAAACTGGCCACAGACGGCTACCAACGCCGCCGCTCATTAACACGGGTATCAGCATTTTGCGTCCTTGTCAGTGAATATAATATACTTTGATAAAAATATGTTGCTGTAATTTGAGCCGCGTAATTTAAAGCAAAAATACACGCTGTCAATTGTTAGGCGGCTTCAACTCCCGATGTTGTGCAGAAGTTGGCATGAGAACTGTGTTTTAAACGACGCATGCAGCATGTAATATCTGATTCGTGTACAATTCTCGACTTTAACAAGGACTAGGCGCTTAAAAATAATCGCTGGTAAACTGCATATGGCACTTGAACAGACTGCATTTTCTAAATCTGATCTTATCGATTGTGGTAATGGTAAGTTATTCGGACCAGGGAATGCACAACTACCGGTCGACAATATGCTGATGCTGGACCGCATCACGGAAGTGTCTGAAACCGGAGGCAGCTACGGTAAGGGACATTTAACTGCCGAGCTGGACATCAACCCCGACCTGTGGTTTTTTCAGTGCCATTTTCCAGGCGACCCGGTAATGCCCGGCTGTCTGGGGCTTGACGCCATGTGGCAGTTGGTAGGCTTTTATCTCGGCTGGCGCGGCAACCCCGGCCGCGGTCGTGCGCTTGGAGCCGGTGAAATCAAATTTTCCGGCCAGGTTCTGCCGACCGCCACAAAAGTAACTTATCATCTAAACTTGAAACGCGTGATCGAGCGTAAACTTGTCATGGGCATTGCCGACGGCGAAGTACGGGTTGATAACGAGCCCATTTATCTTGCGCAGGATTTGCGCGTCGGACTGTTCAGCGATACCGACAATCAAAAATAACAACGGTCGCGCCGAGCGAACTGGAGGTAAACAATGAAAAGAGTTGTAATCACCGGGTTGGGCATAGTGTCCTGTCTCGGCAACGATATTAAAACTGTTACCGAGTCGCTGCGCGACGGCGTGTCGGGCATTGGCTTTCGCCCCGAGTATCAGGAGCTGGGGTTTCGCAGCCTGGTTGGCGCCAGACCGAGCATCGACTTTAGCGAACATATTGACCGCAAGGCATTGCGCTTTATGGGCGCGGCGGCAGCCTATGCTTTCATTAGCATGCAGCAGGCAGTCGCTGACTCGAAACTGCCACCCGAGCTGGTGTCTAACCCGCGCACCGGCATTATCGCCGGCTCCGGCGGCGCATCATCGGCCAGCCAGGTCGAGGCAGCCGATATATTGCGCAATAAGGGGTTGCGCCGGGTTGGGCCATACCGGGTGACGCAAACTATGGGCAGTACGGTATCGGCGTGTATTGCTACTCCTTTCAAAATAAAAGGTGTGAATTACTCTATTTCTTCGGCCTGCTCAACCAGCGCGCACTGTATTGGCACCGCTGTTGAACAAATTCAACTCGGTAAACAGGACATTGTGTTCGCCGGCGGCGGAGAAGAAGAGCACTGGTCGATGAGCTGTTTATTTGACGCGATGGGAGCCTTGTCGACCAAATATAATGATACGCCGCCCCAGGCCTCTCGCGCCTACGACGCAGATAGAGACGGCTTTGTGATTGCCGGCGGTGGTGGCATGATGGTGCTTGAGGAACTCGAGCACGCCCAGCGCCGCAACGCTACGATTTACGCCGAAGTTACTGGTTACGGAGCGACTTCTGATGGCTACGATATGGTCGCTCCCTCTGGCGAAGGCGCGGTGCGTTGCATGCAGCAGGCGCTGGCAACAGTCGAAGGCGACATCGACTATATTAACGCGCACGGCACCAGCACACCGGTCGGTGATATTGCTGAGTTAAGCGCAATCAAGGAAACGTTCGGGGCGAACATACCGATGGTTAGCTCAACCAAGTCACTGTCAGGGCATTCGCTTGGTGCAGCCGGCGTGCAGGAAGCAATCTACAGCCTGGCGATGTTGCAAAATGATTTTGTCGCCGCGTCTGCGAACGTTGAGAACCTGGACGAACAGGCGCAAGGCGTGCCGATTGTGATTAAACGGAAGGATGACGTAAAGCTTGACCGTGTCATGTCGAACAGCTTCGGTTTCGGCGGCACCAATGCCAGCCTGGTGATGCAGCGCTTTAGCGGATAGGTGCTGTGGCGGCAAGAGAGCGTATATACCGATTTATGGTGCTGACGGCGCACCTTACGGGTTAGCTTAATACTCCCTCAAATGGAATCACCGTCACGTTAGCACCGCGCTGCACGGTTTGACCCGGTGCTAATACCACGAAGCAATTAGCCCAGCAGGCAGAACTCAACACGCCGGAACTTTGATTGCTGAAAATATCAACGCTTGCCTGACCCGTCGCGGTGTAAGTGACGCGGCCACGCAGGTATTCCTGTCTTGAGCCGGGACGCGTCCAATCAAATTTTGCCAACGCTTTGAAATGTAGTGGCTCTACGTTTGTAGTGACCCCTTGCAGGCGCAGCAAATACGGTCTGACGATAATACAAAAAGTAGCGAACACGGCCGCAGGATTGCCCGGCAAACCGAAGAATGGCGTCTTCGCAATGCGGCCATAAGCCAGCGGCTTGCCTGGCTTCATTGCCAGCTTCCAGAATCGTAGTTCGCCTAAGGATTCTATTGCAGGCTTGATGTGGTCGGCCTCGCCTACCGACACCCCGCCGCTGGAAATCACGCAATCGGCACTCTCGGCTGCAGCGTTAAGCGTCGCCAGCGTACTGCCAAAATCGTCCGCAACCACTCCGGCATCAATTGTCTCGCAACCTAAACTGCTGAGCAGGCCAAGCAAGGTATAGCGATTGGAGTTATAAAGCTGTTCTGGACCGGCCTCGCTGCCCGGCTCAGCCAGCTCATCGCCGGTTGACAGTACCGCAACGCGCAATGGCGCGAAGGTTTGCACTTCGGCAATACCGAGCGACGCCAGCAACCCCAGCTCCTGAGCGCGTAGACGCGTGCCGGCGCTGAGTACCTCGCTACCAGCTGCAATGTCCTGCCCCTGGCGGCGAATGTTTTGGCCAGCCCCAGGAACTTCATTAATCGTTACCTGCCCCTCACCTGCCACGCAGTTCTCTTGCATTACCACCGCGTTGGCGCCAGCCGGAATGGTTGCGCCAGTAAAAATACGTGCCGCGGTTCCAGGGACTAAAGGTGAGGCGCAGTGACCCGCCTGAATACGCTGCGTTACACGCAGTGTGTTTTTTGCATTGACTGACAGATCGCTGCTGCACACCGCGTAGCCATCCATTGCGCTATTATCGCTGGGTGGCACGTTAATAGTTGAACGGATGTTCTCGGCAAGCGCTCGCTGTAGTGCCTGATTCAGTCTGCGTGCTATAACCTTTGTCGTTGGTTTTACATCGGCTAGCAATAGCTCGAGCGCCTCATCTACCGGGGTAAGAGACACAGGCTAAGCGTTGTCTGCGCGGGTCTGTAATACGGCGACGAAGTTACATGGCTTGTGCGTGCTATCCAGCTGTTCCCGCAGAATGCCTTGCCAGGCAGTTTTGCACGCGCCGGTTGAACCCGGCAAACAGCAAATTAGCGTATCGTTGGCCAGTCCTGCGACGGCGCGCGACTGTACGGTTGACGAGCCGATTTCCTGCCAGGACAGGTAACGAAACAGTTCACCAAAACCGGGAATGGTCTTATCGAACAGCGGTTCGACGGCCTCAGGCGTCGAATCACGACCCGAGAAGCCGGTGCCACCGGTGATCAACACCACATTAATAGTACTGGCAGCTATCCATTCGCTGGTTTGCGCGCGAATCCTTGCGACGTCATCTAGAACGATAGCCCGCGCTTGTAGCCTATGACCCTGCTCAGCGGCTGCAGCAGCGAGGAAATCACCGGACGTATCGTTCGCCTCGGTGCGAGTGTCCGATACCGTTAGTACGGCGATGGCCAGTGCAACAGATTGCTGGTTATCATTCATAGTTCACCTCATTCAAGGTCTTTGATATTGGGCTGCATCGCGCCGCGCCAGGGGTGTTGCCGGATACCAAAGGCATACAGTATTTTATGGCAATCAACGCAGGCATTTAACTCGTCTAGCTGCTCGGCGATAGTTAACTCGGCATGATACGCCGCAGGGTAGTGTTTCTGTATGCTGCGAAGCAGCGTTCTGGTATCGGTTATTTCCGTACCACCATAATGGAAAATACCCCAGGCCTGCGCTCCGACTCGTAATTGCTGCAGCACGGCGTACAGCACTCGGGCCATGTCTTCGGCGCTGGTTGGGTTCATTCGCACCGGCGCTAGCTGCCCGGCGCTCGCATCAACTGCCGCATGCACCAGCAACTCAGCTGTTAATAGCTCAGGTTCGGGCGTTAACACCCAACTTGGGCGAATAATAATATGTTGGGCAACCTGTTTTTGCAGCAACGATTCCCAGCGCCGCCAAATCTGCGCTTCGACGTTGCGCGGTCGCGACTTGTCTTGCTCGGTGTATGCCTGCTGTTGCAGGCCATCAAACACCTGCAAACTGCTTAGATGCAATACCGGCACTGAGTTTTCTTTAGCGAAAGTGCACAGTTTTTTGAAGATATCGGTGAGCTGCAAACGACGTCGAAATGACAAGCTTGCCGCATCAAACATCACTGTGCTGATGATTGCAGCAGGGCATGTTGTCAGCTTGTTGACGAACAGACTTTTCAGCTCAATGCTCTCAAGCTCTGCAGAAGTAAGCGTCAGCAGATCGAACTCAGCAGCATCCAGACGTACTGTTAGCGCCTGGCTTACGCAGTGCTCGCAGCCTGCCAGCAGAAGTTTCACGACCGATCAAGCGCCTTCAGCATATAAGTTCGGTGCTGCTGCCTCCGCGGTTAACAGACCGACCCTTACGCGTTACAAGCAGCGCGGCATTTATATGGGACAACAGTTTCCCGAGTATCAATTCTGCACCTCTGTAGTTATGGCACGCAGACTGAAACATACTACTCGATAACGGCGCAGAATTTACGGGCGATAATAGCCGCCTAGAATGGAATGTCATCGTCAAAGTCGTTGAAATTTTCTGGAGCAGGAGCGGCAGCGGCCTGCGGCTTGGCCGAGGGTCTCTGCTGCGGCGCCTCGCCTCCGCCACCCATCGGGGCGCCAGCCGAGTTACGACCGTCGAGCATTTGCATTTCATTGCCGACAATTTCAGTAGTGTAGCGATCGCCGCCGCTTTTATCCTGCCATTTACGCGTGCGCAAGCTGCCTTCAATATAAACTTTCGATCCCTTGTGCAGGTACTCACCGGCTATTTCCGCCAGGCGATTGAAAAACACCACGCGATGCCATTCCGTACGCTCTTGCTGTTGGCCGCTCTGTTTATCTTTCCATGTATCGGATGTAGCCACCGACATGTTGGTGACCGCGCCGCCGCTGGGCAAAAACTTGGTTTCGGGATCCTGTCCGCAGTTGCCGATTAATATTACTTTGTTGATACCGCGCGCCATATCCTACTCTCCATAATGTGTGCGATTAACTCGCAAATATACTCTATCTGCCGGCCTTGCGGCTAGCATTCCTTGACCTCAATATTGGCGCTACGGGTGCTAACCGCCGTGGCCTGCCATTTACTCAAAACCGCCAGCCAGCAGAGAGCCAGCGCGGCACACATTAGATAAACGCCTGTTTGCCCGAACTGGCCATACATGTAGCCACTACCCCAGCCGCCGAAAAAAGCACCGCTAAACTGAAAGGACGCGAATAAACCCATTGCAGCGCCTTTCATCTCGGGCCGCGTCCGTTTGCTTATTTGCGACGGCAAATTAGCTTCTAACAAGTTAAAAGCCGCAAAAAAAAGCAAGATCAACAGCAGCAAGGCGGTCGAGGACTGCAAGCCTGCTGCCAGACCCAGTTCGACCAGCGCCAATAATACCACCGCGCCCTGCATCACCTGCTTGGTACGTTGGCGTTTCTCGCCGTACAGCATGACTGGCAGCATCAACAGCAGTGATCCTACCAGCACACCGAAGTAAACTTTCCAGTGATCTTTGACCGCCATATCGAGTTGTTCCAGCAACAGGTGCGGAATCACAAAAAAGCTCGCCGTCAAAATAAAGTGCAGAATGAATGCGCTCAGATTAAGCCGCATCAAGTGTGGCTCGCGCACGCTATAAGCACAGGCCTCTCGCATGGAAACGCTATCGGTAGCAGCGCCGGATGGTGCCGAGGGTACCACCCAAACCACTAGCATTACACCGAACACTGCCAGCGCTGCCGTAATATAAAACAGACCGGATAAACCAAAGGCGGCCGTGACCACAGGGCCTGCGACCAACGCTACCGCAAACGACAAACCAATACTGCCGCCAACAATCGCCATGGCCTTGGTACGCTGCTCGTCTCGCGTAACATCTGACAGCAGCGCCATTAGCGCACTGGCAATGGCACCACTGCCCTGCAAACAACGGCCGGCAATAAGCTGGTAAATATTGTCTGCGCTGGCTGCCACCAGGCTACCGACACAGAACATTAGCAAACCTCCAACGATAATTTGCTTGCGGCCGATGCGGTCGGATAAATACCCCAGCGGTAACTGCAATAACGCTTGCATCAAGCCGTAGACACCGATCGCCAGACCGATCAATGCCGGCGTGCTGTGTGCGTAGTCGGCCGCATACAGACTCAGCACGGGCAATACCATGAACAGGCCGAGCATACGCAGGCCATATAGCGCCGCTATAGAACCAACCGCGCGTCTTTCGAGTGAATTCATACTGAAGTCGAAACGTGTGTGAGCTAAAAATAGCCGGCGATAATAACAGATCCATCGGCTACGGAAAATGACGCAGCAATACCTTTGCGTTGAGCGAAAGCATCGCTTTATACTTGTTGGTTGGCCGTACGAAACGGCAAAAGCATTTATTTCACAGGTGTTATGGACAAAATTATCGTACGCGGTGCTCGCACCCATAATCTGAAAAATATTGATATAGACCTACCACGCGATAAGTTGGTGGTGATTACCGGCCTGTCCGGTTCCGGCAAGTCCTCGCTGGCATTTGATACTTTATATGCCGAGGGCCAGCGCCGTTACGTTGAGTCGCTGTCTACGTATGCTCGCCAGTTTTTATCGATGATGGAAAAGCCCGACGTTGATCATATCGAAGGCTTGTCGCCGGCAATATCGATCGAGCAGAAGTCGACCTCACACAACCCGCGCTCCACGGTCGGTACGATTACCGAAATTTATGACTATTTGCGCCTGCTATTCGCCCGCGCCGGCACTCCACGCTGTCCGGATCATGGCCTGCCGCTGGAGGCGCAAACCGTTAGCCAAATGGTCGACTCGGTATTGGCGTTGCCGGAAGACAGCCGGCTGATGCTGCTTGCGCCGTTAGTGCAAGAACGCAAAGGAGAACATTTGCACGTGTTCAACGAATTGCGTACTAGCGGTTTCGTCAGAGCGCGCGTAGATGGGATCGTGATTGAGCTGGACGAGATTCCAAAGCTGGATAAACGCAAAAAGCACACAATTGAAGTCGTGGTTGATCGCTTTAAGGTGCGCGCCGATCAGGGCTTACGCCTGGCTGAATCGTTTGAAACTGCACTCCAGCTCACCGACGGCATCGCCATTATCAATTTTATGGACGACTATCAGGAAGACATGATGTTTTCGGCGCGCTTCGCCTGCCCCAGCTGCGGTCGCAGCATGGGCGAACTCGAACCGCGCATGTTCTCGTTCAACAATCCAGCCGGTGCCTGCCCCGAATGCGACGGCCTGGGTGTTAAACAATATTTCGATGCCGAGCGCATTGTGCTGCACCCGGAAGCCAGTCTGGCTGAGGGGGCAATCCGCGGCTGGGACCGACGCAGCGTTTATTATTTCCATATGCTCAGCTCGCTGGCCAACCACTACGGCTTCGATATCGACACGCCGTATGAAAAGCTGAAAAAGAAGGATCAAAAAGTCATATTGGGAGGCAGTGGCGACGAGGAAATTGAATTTAGTTACATCAATGACCGCGGCGATGTGTTTCAGCGCACCCACCCGTTCGAGGGCATTATCCCCAATCTTGAGCGCCGCTTCCGCGATACTGAATCACAAAGCGTGCGCGAGGATCTGAATAAGTACGTCAGCAGTAGACACTGCCCTGGCTGCCAGGGAGCACGCCTGAACGAGTCAGTCAGGCATGTGTTTGTGGACGACTATAATCTGCCCAGCATTACCTCGAAACCAGTCGCCGATGCCTATGAGTATTTCTCCAACCTCAAGCTGGCAGGCCGCAAGGGCGAAATTGCCGATAAAATTTTGAAGGAACTGCGCGCGCGACTGGGTTTTCTGGTCGATGTTGGCTTGAATTATCTGAGCCTTGATCGCAGTGCTGAGACCCTCTCGGGCGGAGAAGCACAGCGTATTCGTCTGGCCAGTCAAATCGGCGCCGGACTGGTTGGCGTAATGTATATTCTGGATGAACCGTCGATTGGTTTGCATCAACGCGATAACGATCGTCTGCTTAAAACGCTAATTCATCTGCGCGATCTTGGCAACACGGTGATCGTGGTAGAACACGACGAAGAAGCCATCCGTCACGCCGACTACGTAGTAGACATCGGTCCGGGCGCCGGCGTACACGGCGGCAAGATCGTCGCACAGGGCAAAGTAAAACAGATTCTGGCCGCGAAAGAGTCGCTGACCGGCCAATACCTGTCAGGCAAAAAAGCGATCGCTATTCCAAAACGGCGCACGCCAGTTGATGCCAGCTCAATGCTGCGCTTGCATGGTGCCAGTGGGCATAACTTGCGGAATGTTGATCTGGAGATTCCACTCGGCTTAATGACATGCGTTACCGGTGTGTCGGGTTCGGGTAAATCGACTTTGATCAATCACACGCTATACCCCATTGCGGCAACCGCCTTAAACGGCGCGACCACTTTGCAGCCCGCACCGCACGACACAATTGAAGGGCTGCAGCTGATCGACAAATGTATAGACATCGATCAAAGTCCAATTGGCCGTACGCCGCGCTCCAACCCCGCTACATACACCGGCATCTTCACGCCAGTGCGCGAGCTGTTTGCAGGCACGCCGGAGGCCAGGTCACGCGGCTATAAGCCCGGCCGTTTCAGCTTTAATGTGAAAGGCGGCCGCTGCGAGGCCTGCCAAGGAGACGGTGTTACTAAAGTAGAGATGCACTTTTTGCCTGATATTTACGTGCCGTGTGATATTTGCAAAGGCAAACGCTACAACCGAGAGACATTGGAAATTCGCTACAAGGGTAAAAACATCGATGACGTGTTGAAAATGACGGTCGAAGACGCCGCCGAGTTCTTTATCAACATACCCGTTGTTGCCAGAAAGCTGCAAACGCTGCTGGATGTAGGGCTGGCTTATATCTGCCTGGGGCAGGCAGCAACGACATTATCCGGAGGTGAAGCGCAGCGGGTTAAGTTGTCTCGCGAGCTGTCAAAACGCGACACCGGCAGAACGCTGTACATACTGGACGAACCCACTACGGGACTGCATTTTCACGATATTCAGCAACTGCTAAACGTGCTACATCGTCTGCGTGATCACGGCAATACTATTGTCGTGATTGAACACAACCTTGACGTGGTTAAAACCGCTGACTGGATTGTGGATCTGGGCCCCGAGGGAGGATCAGGTGGCGGCCAGATTATAGCGACCGGTACGCCGGAACAGGTTGCAAACAGTGAAGTGTCTTATACAGGGCAGTATCTGGCACCGATATTGAACGCTCGTGCGCCACAGTCCAAAGCGAGCTAACAGTACGCGCTTGTGCACCGATAGCAATAGGCATGCATAAACCACGTGCCCAACGAAAAACGCCGGGCAAGCCCGGCGTTTACTCTTTAAATCTGATGGCGTTGGTTAATCATCGTCGGCGACGACGTCTGCCTGTGGTCTATCAACCAGCTCTACGTAAGCCATCGGCGCCTTATCTCCAGCCCGTAGACCACATTTGAGAATACGCAGATAACCACCCGGGCGGCTCGCATAGCGCGGGCCCAGCTCGGTAAACAGTTTACCAACTGCACTCTTATCACGGATTCGAGCAAACGCCAGGCGGCGGTTAGCTACAGAATCCTGCTTAGCCAACGTGATCAGAGGCTCCGCAACTCGGCGCAGTTCTTTAGCTTTTGGCACTGTTGTTTTGATTAGCTCGCGATCAACCAGCGACGCAGTCATATTGCGAAACATCGCCTTACGGTGCGAGCTATTGCGGTTTAATTGGCGGCCAGTATGTAGATGACGCATGATCGTTCCTTTTTAAGACGCTAACACTCGTTCGTCGTTTTTCAAGCTGGCGGGCGGCCAGCTCTCCAGCCGCAAACCCAGCGATAAACCACGTGAAGCCAACACATCTTTGATTTCAGTTAGAGATTTTTTACCCAGGTTCGGCGTTTTCAGTAGCTCAACTTCGGTACGCTGTACCAAGTCACCGATGTAGTAAATACTCTCTGCTTTGAGGCAGTTTGCTGAACGCACCGTAAGTTCGAGGTCATCGACGGGGCGCAACAGAATAGGATCAATCGAATCTTCTTCTTCTAACGGCTCGTCGGCGCTATCGCTTTCAAGATCAACAAATACGGCAAGCTGCTGCTGCAATATGGTTGCCGCGCGGCGGATTGCTTCTTCCGGATCAATGGTGCCATCTGTTTTCAAGTCCAGAACCAGCTTGTCGAGATCGGTACGCTGCTCGACACGAGCGCTTTCGACGACATAGGATACTTTTTCGATCGGGCTGAAGGATGCATCTAACTGTAAACGACCAATGGTACGGGTTTCGTCTTCAGCTAACTCGTGTGAATCTGCCGGAGAATAGCCGCGGCCACGCTCAACGGTCAGACGCATATTAAGCTCGCCGTTAGCGTTCAAATGGGCAATCACATGCTCCGGGTTTTTAATTTCAGTTTCATGGTCACGCTGAATATCACCAGCGGTGACAGGTCCGGGACCTTTTTTACTCAAGGTAAGGTGAGCTTCTTCTTTACCGTGCAGCTCAACCGCAACACCTTTCAAATTCAGCAATATATCAATCACGTCTTCCTGAACACCATCCAGCGTGCTGTATTCATGCAATACGCCGTCGATCTCTACTTCAGTAACAGCACAGCCGGGCATGGAAGACAGCAATATGCGTCGCAGTGCATTACCCAGCGTATGTCCGAAACCACGCTCCAGCGGCTCGAGCACAACTTTTGCTCGCGCGTCGCCAAAGTCTTGTACATCAATGACTCGAGGAGTCAAAAATTCAGTAACAGCCATTTGCATAGGGGGTACCTGTGGATATAAATCCGATATAGGACGAACCAAGCTTACTTCGAATATAATTCGACGATGAGATTTTCGTTGATTTCTGCGGGTAGATCTTCGCGATCAGGAGCGTTTTTGAACGTTCCCGCCATTTTATTAGCGTCGATCTCCAGCCAGCCCGGCTGTCCACGCTGGGCGGAAAGAGCCATCGCAGCCTGCACGCGTAGCTGCTTCTTAGCCTTCTCGCGAACTGCTACGGTGTCACCGGCGCTGACACTATAAGAAGCGATATTGACAACTTTGTCATTAACCAGAATAGCCTTATGCGCTATCAACTGCCGCGCCTCCGAACGAGTGGAGCCAAAACCGAGGCGATACACGACATTGTCGAGACGACTTTCCAACAGTTGCAGCAGGTTCTCCCCCGTCGCGCCTTTTCTGCGCGCGGCTTCTTTGTAGTAGTTGCTGAACTGCTTCTCAAGAACGCCATACAAGCGCCGCACTTTTTGCTTTTCACGCAGTTGAACTCCGTAGTCCGAGAGCCGACCACGGCGCACGCCGTGTTGACCCGGCGCGGTTTCAATCTTGCACTTCGAGTCGATAGGACGTACACCGCTTTTCAGAAAAAGATCAGTGCCTTCCCGGCGCGCGAGCTTACAGGTGGGACCTAAATACCTTGCCATACAGAAATTCTACTAGTTAGACGCGACGTTTTTTCGCGGGACGACAGCCATTATGCGGAATCGGTGTGACATCAGTAATATTGCTGATGTTAAAACCGCAATTATTCAGCGCTCGCACTGCGGATTCTCGACCCGGACCCGGGCCCTTGACTTCAACATCCAGGTTTTGCAAGCCGTATTCCTGCGCGGCGTTACCAGCGCGCTCGGCAGCTACCTGGGCGGCAAACGGAGTACTCTTGCGCGAGCCACGAAAGCCGGAACCGCCGGAGGTTGCCCAGGATAAAGCATTACCCTGACGATCAGTAATGGTGATAATTGTATTATTAAAAGATGCATGCACATGCGCTATGCCGTCAACGACGGATCTTCTAACCTTCTTTTTGGTGCTTTTTGCAGCTGGCTTCGCCATACTATTTAGTTACCTTAACGGCCGTCGATTACTTACGGATCGGTTTACGTGGGCCCTTGCGGGTACGCGCGTTCGTTTTAGTGCGTTGGCCGCGTAATGGCAGACTGCGCCTATGCCGTTGCCCACGATTACAGCCCAGGTCCAGCAGGCGCTTGATATTCATCGACACAGCTCGGCGCAAATCGCCTTCCACCATCAAGCTGGTGACTTCCTGCCGCAGCTTATCCATATCGCCTTCGGACAACTCTGACACCTTGGTATGCTCAGCAACGCCAGTAGAAGCACACAGCTTTCTCGCGGTAGTGCGTCCAACACCAAAAATATAGGTCAGCGCTATAACAGCGTGCTTGTGATCTGGAATGTTGACACCGGCTATACGTGCCATTCAAATTTCTCCAATCATAATGCGGGTAGGATCATCCACCCAAAAAAGGCGCGACATAATATCGCCACACTTACTAAAAATCAAGGTAAAGCTCGCTCGCGAGCAATCATTAACCCTGACGCTGTTTGTGACGCGGCTCAGTCTTGCAGATCACGCGGACAACTCCATTGCGTCTTATGATCTTGCAGTTGCGACACATTTTCTTAACCGACGCTCTGACTTTCATAACCTTACCATCGCTATGTAAAGGCCTAACGGCCTACGTTTTTCAAATTTGATTTGCGCATCAGCGAGTCGTACTGCGTTGACATCAGATGCGACTGCACTTGCGACATAAAGTCCATTACCACCACTACTACAATCAGCAGAGATGTGCCGCCAAGATAGAATGGAACATTCCAGAAAACGACCAGAAACTGCGGTAGCAAACACACGAGTGCCATGTAAATTGCGCCGAACAATGTCAGTCGAGTTAACACATTGTCGATATACGTTGCTGTTTGCGCACCTGGCCGTATACCCGGCAGGAACGCTCCTGAACGCTTCAAGTTATCTGCTACGTCTTTTGGATTGAATACCAAAGCCGTGTAAAAAAAGCAGAAGAATATAATTAGTGCCGAGAATAAAATAATATTCAATGGCTGGCCCGGGCCAATCATACGCGCAAATTCCTGCAGCCAGTCCATATTGCTGGCCGACTGCCCAAACCACTGAGCAATAGATGCTGGAAAAAGCAAAATACTGCTGGCAAAAATTGCCGGGATGACGCCGGACATGTTCACTTTCAACGGCAAGTGGCTTGATTGCGCCTGCATTACGCGCCGGCCCTGCTGTCGCTTGGCATAGTTAATCGTAATTCGCCGCTGACCACGTTCAATACGAACAATCAGGTAGATAACCGCGATAGCGAGCGCCAGAATGAGCAGCAAAACTAAAATGTTCAGTTCACCTTGCCGCGCTTGCTCAAGTGACTGGCCAATCGCACCGGGTAAACCAGCGACGATGCCAGCGAAGATCAACATCGAAATGCCGTTGCCGACGCCGCGCTCGGTTACTTGCTCTCCCAGCCACATCATAAACACGGCGCCGGTGACCAGCGATACCACTGCGACAAAGTAGAAGCTCATCCCTGGCGCAAAGGCCAGCCCCTGCCCCGCCATGCCTACCGACATGCCGACGCCCTGAATGGTAGCCAATACAACCGTGAAATAGCGCGTGTACTGCGTAATTTTTCGCCTTCCGGACTCTCCCTCCTTGCGCAGCTGTTCAAGCTGGGGAGAAACTGCACTCAACAGCTGCATAATAATCGACGCCGAAATGTAAGGCATAATGCCCAGCGCCAAAATACTCATGCGCTCCAGCGCACCCCCGGAAAACATGTTGAACAAGCCCAGAATTGTGCCCTGGTTCTGATCGAACATCGCCGCTAACCGGTCGGGATTAATGCCCGGCACCGGTATATGGGTACCAATCCGATAGATAATAATAGCGACCAGCAGAAAACGAAGGCGAGCCATTAGCTCGCCCATGCCCGCTTTATTTGCTGTGCCTCCCGGCAGTTTCGGCGCCATCAGTTTTCTCTATTCCTCGACCTTGCCGCCAGCTTGCTCAAGCGCTGAGCGCGCTCCTTTAGTAATGCGCAGCCCCTTAATCGTCACAGCCTTGGTGAGTTCGCCAGACAAAAACACTTTCGCACGCTGGATATGTTCGTTGATCAGGTCCGCCTTCTTTAAAGCGTCAAGATCAATAACTTCGGCATCGACTTTATTCAGTTCACCCAAACGAATTTGCGCTGTCACTCTAGCCATGCGCGACGTGAAGCCATATTTAGGCAGACGCTTTTGCAGCGGCATTTGGCCGCCTTCGAAGCCCGGTCTGACAGTACCACCGGTGCGCGACTTTTGGCCCTTATGGCCTCGCCCTGCGGTCTTTCCAAATCCGCTACCAATACCACGGCCTACCCGTTTGGCTGAACTTTTGCTGCCCTCGGCCGGCTGCAACGTATTTAACCGCATGCTGTCATCCGCCATGTGTATTTTCCTCAACGCGCAACATGTAATGCACTTTGTTGATCATGCCGCGCGTCGACGGAGTATCTTCAACCGCAACGCTGTGGCCTATTCTGCGCAGGCCAAGTCCTGCCACACAGGCTCTGTGAGCCTGTAGCCGGCCACTTGTGCTGCGCAGCAGAGTAAGCTTTATGGATTTAGTCTTTGACATACCAGCAACCGTCTATTAGTTCAGTATTTCTTCTACTGTTTTGCCGCGCTTGGCAGCAATGTCTTCCGGTGAGCGCATGGCCTGTAAGCCATTAAACGTTGCGCGCACCACATTGACCGGGTTGGTTGACCCGTAGCATTTCGCCAACACGTTGTGTACGCCGGCCAACTCCAACACTGCGCGCATTGCCCCGCCGGCGATTACGCCAGTACCTTCCTGAGCAGGCTGCATGTATACCTTGGAAGCACCATGTTGTGCTTTCATGGCGTATTGAATCGTCGACCCATCCAGATCGACCTGAATCATGTTGCGGCGTGCAGACTCCATCGCTTTCTGGATTGCTACCGGCACTTCACGGGCTTTACCCCGACCGTAACCCACTTTGCCTTTACCATCGCCAACTACCGTTAACGCGGTAAAGCCAAAAATACGACCGCCTTTAACTACTTTGGCGACGCGATTGACCTGCACCAACTTCTCTTGCAGGCCTTCATTGTTTTTGTCTTTAGAATCGTTATATGCCATCGTCTAAAACTCCAATCCGCCTTCGCGCGCGGCATCGGCCAGCGCCTTCACGCGACCGTGATATTTGAACCCGCCACGATCAAACGCTACTTTTTCGATGCCTGCGGCTTTGGCACGTGCAGCGATCAGCTTACCGACGGCGCTCGCAGCTTCGCTATTACCTGTTTTATCAAGCGACAGGCTTTTTTCAAGTGTTGACGCACTGGCCAACACCTTGTCGCCTTGCGACGTCACTACCTGGGCATACATATGCCGTGGCGTGCGATGAACGCTTAATCGGCTGACATCAAGCTCACGGATGTGCATGCGCCCACGTTTGGCCCTGCGCAATCTCGATACATTTTTGACGCTCATAATCTTGACCTACTTCTTCTTGGCTTCTTTACGACGCACATATTCGTCGACGTAGCGCACGCCTTTACCCTTGTAAGGTTCCGGTGGACGAAACGCCCTGATCTCGGCCGCCGCTTGCCCCAGGCGCTGTTTATCTGCGCACTTCAATATAATTTCTGTCTGGCTGGGCGTCTCGGCGATGACTCCCTCCGGCAATTCATAGTCAATCGGATGCGAAAACCCCAGCACGAGATTTAGAGTTTTTCCCTTCGCGGCAGCGCGATAGCCGACACCTTGCAACTGCAGTCTTTTCTCAAAGCCCTGGCTAACGCCTAAAACCATGTTGTTGACCAGCGAACGCGTCGTGCCTGTCATTGACGCTGCGGCTTTCGCGTTGCCGCGGGCGGCAAACGTCAACAAATTATCATCCTGCTTTACCTCAACGGCATCGTGCAACTTCATTCGCAGATTACCATTGCCGCCTTTTACTGCAATTTCGTTCCGTTGAAGGGTTACTTCGACCCCTTTGGGAACTTCAACTGGACTACTTGCAATTCTGGACATAATACAAATTCTCTATTCTTTAGAACACAGTACACAATACTTCACCGCCGATACCGGCGCTGCGCGCTGCGCGTTCTGACATCACACCCTGGCTGGTAGAAACAACGGCAATACCCAGCCCACCGCGAATACGCGGCAGCTCAGAGGCCCCCATATAACGGCGCAGGCCGGGGCGGCTGGCGCGGTCAATCTCCGCAATCACCGGCTTGCCCTCAAAATACTTGAGCTCTATCGTCAGCTGCGACTTGGCGCCGTCAGTTGTTACGCCATACTCACCAATATAGCCCTCATCGGCCAACACTTTGGCAATAGCGCCTTTCACTTTTGATGCCGGCATTGTGACATTCACTTTAGCCGCCATCTGGGCGTTACGAATACGCGTTAGCATATCGGCGATTGGATCTTGCATGCTCATAAACTTATTCCTTTACCAACTGGCCTTAACCAGGCCAGGCACATCGCCCTTCATTGCATGTTCGCGCAACTTGTTACGGCACATACCGAATTTACGATAGACGCCGTGCGGCCTGCCAGTGATTTGACAGCGTCGACGCATGCGCGATGGGCTAGCATCGCGGGGTAGTTTTTGTAAAGCGACCAGTGCATTCCACTGCTCTTCGTCAACAACTTCCGGATCATTAATAATCGCCTTAAGTTCGGCCCGCTTTGCCGCATATTTGGCGACGGTTTGTTGCCGTTTTTTCTCGCGCGCAATCATGGATTTCTTTGCCATCGTTTTGCTCAGCCTCTAAACGGAAAATTAAATGCTTTCAAGAGTGCGCGGCCCTGATCGTTATCGCGTGCGCTGGTTGTAATAACTATGTCCATACCGCGAATCTTGTCGATCTTGTCATAGTCGATTTCCGGAAAAATAATTTGCTCGGTTACGCCCATTGCAAAGTTTCCGCGGCCATCGAAGGACTTTGGGCTCAAGCCCCGGAAGTCACGAACTCGAGGAATCGCTATATTGACCAATCTGTCGAGAAACTCATACATGCGTTCGCGACGTAAAGTTAGCTTGGCGCCGATCGGCCAATTGTCGCGGATTTTGAACCCCGCAATCGACTTTCTCGATTTAGTGACGACAGCCCTCTGGCCAGTGATCTGTGCCAGATCGCCAAGCGCGTGCTCAAGAATTTTCTTGTCGCCAACGGCATCGCCCAGACCCATATTAAGAGTAATCTTGGTGATACGCGGTACTTCCATAATATTCTTCAAACCCAGCTCTTGCTGCAGCTTGGGTCGAATCTCTTCGCTAAATAAATCTTGTAGTCTCGCCATCGTCGTTTTCCAGCGCCCTAAGCGTCGATCAATTCTTGATTAGACTTGAAGATTCTAACTTTCTTACCGTCTTCAAGTACTTTGAATCCCACCCGGTCTGCCTTGTCGGACGCGGCATTATAAATAGCCAGATTCGACCGCTGAATCGGTGCCTCTTTTTCCACAATGCCACCGGCAACGCCAAGATTAGGATTTGGTTTGGTGTGGCGCTTAACCATATTGATACCACTAACCAGTGCGCGACCGTCATCTCTTATACGCAGGATCTTGCCGCGCTTACCGCGATCCCTGCCTTTAAGGACAATCACTTCATCATTTTGCTTTATCTTTTGCATACCTACAGTACCTCGTGCCTACAGCACTTCTGGCGCTAAAGAAATAATCTTCATAAATTTTTCATTACGTAATTCGCGAGTTACCGGGCCGAATATACGCGTGCCTATTGGCGCGTTCTGCGCATTTAAAAGTACCGCAGCATTATCGTCGAACTTGATCAACGATCCATCAGGACGGCGCACCCCTTTTTTGGTGCGAACGACTACGGCGTTCATAACCTGGCCTTTTTTTACCTTACCTCGCGGTATCGCTTCCTTCACCGTTACTTTGATCAGGTCACCAACGCGTGCGTAGCGGCGGTGCGAACCACCTAACACTTTGATACACATCACTCGCCGTGCGCCGCTATTATCGGCTATATCCAAATATGTTTCTGTTTGAATCATTGGGGCTTCTCTTTAATTCCAGCCGTTTTTTCAAGCGTTCCGCTCGCGGTGCTATGTCTGATCTGCGCGCTCTTCGACCCGCACCAATGTCCACGACTTCGTCTTTGACAATGGACGAGATGATTTGATAGTGACCTTATCGCCAATACCACAATCATTATTCTCATCATGCGCGTGCAATTTTGATGACTTGGTTATGTACTTACCATACACGGGATGTTTGACTCGTCGCTCAAATAAAACAGTAATCGTTTTATTCATTTTGTCGCTAACGACTCTACCAGTTACGGTACGATCTATTGTTTGTGTTTCCGACATATTAACTTTCCGCCTTCTGCGTCAGCACGGTTTTAATCCGCGCTACGTCACGTCGCGCTTGTTTCAATAGGTGAGTCTGGCCCAGCTGACCTGTTGCATCCTGCATCCGTAAACGGAACTGTTCTTCACGTACTTTCAGCAACTCTTGATTGAGCTCTTCGACGGACTTATCTCGCAACTCATTCACTTTCATTACATCACCGACCGTTTCACAAATGCGGTGCCCAACGGCAATTTTGCTGCCGCAAGCGCAAACGCTTCGCGTGCCAACTCTTCGGGCACACCTTCAACTTCATACAATACGCGACCTGGCTGAATCTGGGCAACCCAGTATTCAACGTTACCCTTACCTTTACCCTGGCGAACTTCCAGCGGTTTTTGGGTGATCGGCTTGTCGGGAAATATCCGAATCCATATCTTGCCGCCGCGTTTAATATGCCGAGTCATTGCTCGTCGCGCCGCTTCTATCTGTCGCGCAGTTAGCCGACCCCGGGTGAGGGATTTCAGGCCAAATTCGCCAAACGAAACTGCGCTGCCGCGATTCGCCAGACCACGATTACGGCCTTTATGTTGCTTTCTAAACTTGGTTCGCTTCGGCTGTAGCATGCCAATTACCCTTACTTAACTTACGTGCTAGCTGGTCGCTGATTTTTTCGCCACCGGCGCTTCTTGCTCGATGTCCAGCACTTCGCCTTTGAAAATCCACACCTTTACACCAATTATCCCGTAGGTAGTTAGCGCTTCGTGAGTCCCGTAATCAACGTCTGCTCTCAATGTGTGCAGCGGTACACGCCCTTCTCTATACCATTCACTGCGCGCAATCTCGGCGCCACCCAAGCGACCGCCAACCTGCACTTTGATACCCAGCGCGCCCTGGCGCATGGCATTTTGTACCACTCGTTTCATCGCCCGGCGAAACATTACCCGCCGCTCCAGTTGCTGGCCTACGTTTTGTGCGACAAGTTTCGCATCAACATCCGGTCTACGAATCTCCTCGATGTTAATGTTGACCGGAACTCCCAAACGCTGAGTAAGGTCACGCCGCAGCTTCTCTACGTCCTCGCCCTTTTTGCCGATAACGATTCCGGGCCGCGCTGTATGTATGGTGATGCGTGCCGTTTGTGCCGGGCGTTCGATCTCAATACGACTAACCGACGCATGATCCAGCTTCTTCTCAAGGTATTCACGCACCCGCACATCGGTTATCAATTGCTTGGCATAGTTCTTTTGCTCGGCATACCACACTGAAGTGTGTTTTTTGGTAATGCCTAGCCGAATGCCTGTGGGGTGTACTTTTTGACCCATCTGGTCGCTCCTGGCGCGGTTAGCTGTCCGCTACTTTAATCGTAATGTGACAAGTACGTTTGAGGATACGATCGGCGCGCCCTTTAGCTCGCGGCCGAATGCGTTTCATCGTCGTCGCCTCGTCAACAAAAATTGTTTTTACCCGCAGCTCGTCAACATCTGCGCCTTCGTTGTGCTCCGCGTTGGCAATGGCAGAATTAAGAACCTTCTTGACTATCGCCGCCGCTTTCTTCGGGCTGAACGCTAAGATATCAAGCGCCTGTTCGACTGACTTGCCACGAATCTGGTCAGCCACCAGGCGCGTTTTCTGGGCTGCTATATTTGCCCCCGATAATTTGGCCGCCACTTCCATCTCTCTAACCTCTATTTCTCTAGCGCTTCGCTTTCCTGTCGGCCACGTGACCACGGAAGGTGCGTGTCGTCGCAAACTCTCCGAGCTTATGTCCCACCATATCTTCGCTGACGAACACTGGCACGTGTTGGCGGCCATTGTGGATCGCAATCGTTAATCCCACCATGCTCGGGCTAACCATTGAACGTCGCGACCAGGTTTTGATTGGACGCTTATCGTTCTTCTCGGCCGCTACTTCGACTTTCTTCATCAAGTGTAAGTCTATGAACGGGCCTTTCTTTAGTGATCTCGGCAAAATCGATTCCTCTTTAATCAGCAGCCAGGCGCGCTACTTCTTGCCGCGCCGTCTAACGACCAGACTGTCAGTGCGCTTGTTCTTGCGCGTTTTATATCCTTTAGTGGGCGTACCCCACGGAGACACAGGGTGCCGACCGCCGGACGTACGACCTTCACCACCACCGTGGGGGTGATCGACCGGGTTCATTGCTACGCCGCGTACCGTTGGCCTGACACCACGCCAGCGGGCAGCGCCCGCCTTGCCCAGGGACCGCAGGCTGTGCTCGGAATTACAGACCTCGCCCAGAGTTGCACGACATTCGGAAAGAATCTTACGTGTCTCTCCAGAGCGCAGACGCAAAGTAGCGTAATGGCCCTCTCTAGCCACCAACTGTGCCGACGTACCAGCACTGCGCGCGATCTGAGCACCCTTGCCCGGCTTCATTTCAATGCAATGCACCACGCTACCAAGCGGAATGTTGCGCAGCGGCAAACTGTTGCCAGCCTTGATTGGCGCGGTGACACCGGAGATCAACTCCTGGCCAGCTTTCACGCCTTTGGGCGCTATAATGTAGCGTCGCTCACCGTCTGCGTACAGCAACAGGGCAATAAACGCGCTGCGATTAGGATCATATTCGAGCCGTTCCACTTTCGCTACGACACCGTCTTTGTACCGCTTGAAATCGATAATACGATAATGCTGTTTGTGCCCACCGCCAATGTGACGCGTCGTTATGCGCCCTCTGTTATTACGCCCGCCAGACTTCGACTTCTTTTCCAGCAACGGCTTGTACGGCTCGCCTTTATGCAAGTCCGGGTTAACAACCTTGACAACAAAGCGTCGACCGGCTGACGTAGGTTTAGCTTTAACTATGGCCATTGCGCTTCCTTAACCCTGACTAGCAACTGTAAAATCAATCGAGTCGCCCTGCTGCAACGACACGTAGGCTTTTTTCCAGCTCGGCTTGCGACTAAAACCATGACGGTTGCGCTTCATTTTGCCTTTTACGTTTAGTGTTTGCACACCGGTCACTTTAACTTTAAACAGCTTCTCTACTGCCGTTTTAACCTGCGCTTTGGTAGCAGTTCCGTCGACCTTAAACACATACTGGTTGTCCATTTCAGTACGCAAGGTAGATTTTTCCGACACATGCGGCCGACGCAGCACGGTAAAGACGCGTTCTGGATTCATCCCAGTAGCTCCTCAAACTTTTTAATCGCCGGCACTGTCATTAGCACCTTATCGCAAGCAATCAAGCTTACTGGATCAACGCCGGCAACATCGCTCACCGCCACACGGTGTAAATTACGCGCCGAGAGATACAGATTCTCGGACACTTCGTCACCAACAATGAGCACGTTGTCGAGCTGCATGTCGGCTAACTTCTGCGCCAGAAGCTTGGTTTTTGGCTGATCGATAGTGAACTCTTCAACCACAACCAACCGATCACTACGCGCCAATTCTGAAAAGATAGATCGCATCGCCGCGCGGTACATCTTGCGATTTACTTTTTTACTATGGTCCTGTGGCTTGGCTGCGAATGTTACGCCGCCGCTGCGCCAAATCGGGCTACGGCTGGTTCCGGCGCGCGCTCTGCCGGTACCTTTCTGGCGCCAGGGTTTACGCCCGCCACCGCGGACGGCAGAACGATTCTTTTGTGCACGAGTGCCTTGCCGGGCGCCCGCCAAATACGCGACTACAACCTGATGAACCAGGTCTTCGTTGTATTCCTTTGCGAACGTAGCGTCTGAAACCTGAAGGGTTCCGGACGCGTCGTCACCGGGCGTCGCAATTGCCAATTCCATTGCGTATCTCCGCTCGAATTACTTATTAGCCGTCTTGATAGCTGGGCGAACGATAACATCGCCGCCCGGCGCACCAGGAACCGCACCTTTGATTAATAACAGGTTGCGCTCGGCATCCACTCTTACCACTTCCAGCGTCTGCACCGTAACTTGCGCAGCGCCCATATGACCCGACATCTTCTTGCCTTTCCAGACACGGCCCGGTGTTTGACACTGGCCGATCGATCCGTTTGAGCGGTGTGACAGCGAGTTTCCGTGGGTCATATCCTGAGCATGAAAATTCCAGCGCTTGATGCCGCCCTGGAACCCCTTACCCTTCGATTGGCCTGTGACGTCGACTTTCTGCCCTGCCTCGAAAGCTGCAACGGTCAAGCTCGCACCCACGGCCAGCTCGGCATCGGCTTCAGCCAGGCGAAGCTCCCATAGACCGCTTCCCGCCGCTACTTCAGCTTTAGCGAAATGGCCCGCTTCAGGCTTATTGACACGCGAAGCTCGACGTTCGCCTACAGTGACCTGCAGTGCGTCGTAGCCATCACGCTCCAGATTTTTGACTTGGGTGATGCGATTGGGCGAAGCCTCAATCACAGTAACCGGAATTGATTCACCCTCTTCGGTGAATACGCGAGTCATACCGCTCTTGCGGCCGACTATACCAATTGTCATTGTCTTTCCTCTAAGTGTACGGGGCTGTCACCCGCTATGGCCGCCCATCGCAGAGCGTTACACGATGCCCTGGTGCGGAACCGGGCAATAACCGCAGTGGTGTTCAGCCGAGGCTGATTTGCACTTCCACGCCAGCCGCTAAATCAAGCTTCATTAAGGCATCAACGGTTTTCTCCGTTGGCTCAATGATATCCAGCAGGCGCTTGTGCGTGCGGATCTCGTACTGGTCACGCGCATCTTTATTAACATGCGGTGAAATCAGTATGGTAAAGCGCTCTTTACGAGTCGGTAACGGAATGGGTCCTTTGACTTGCGCGCCAGTGCGCCGAGCAGTCTCCACTATTTCTTGCGTGGAGCCGTCGATAAGCCGATGGTCAAACGCTTTTAAACGAATGCGAATACGTTGATTTTGCATTTGACTACAATTCCAATACAGTTTTTACTTTGATTCTTGCTTGCACGAAACTCGTCGTGCAAAAAGGAAGCGGGATTCTAATGTTGACCTTGCATACTGTCAAGGAGAACCGCCTTTATTTCCTATTTTTGTTTCAGTTATTTAACTCACAAAGCAATACCCGTTCTCAGCAGCCCTCGGCAGCTAAACAAGGCTCCTCACGGAACCTTTTTCATCGGTTAGCCAGAAGACTAAATATCAGGCAATAATCCTGGCTACCACACCCGCACCTACGGTACGACCACCTTCGCGAATGGCGAAGCGCAGACCGTCTTCCATTGCAATCGGTGCGATCAGCGTCACATTCATCTGAATGTTGTCGCCCGGCATAACCATTTCAACCCCTTCCGGCAACTCACAGGCACCCGTTACGTCCGTCGTACGGAAGTAGAACTGCGGGCGGTAGCCTTTAAAGAACGGCGTATGGCGGCCTCCCTCTTCTTTGCCTAACACGTACACTTCGGCTTC